>CAYTAJ010000018.1:17513-35601 GCA_964435725.1 uncultured Algimonas sp. | reverse complement strand
CTAGCGCTAGACGATGTTGGAACGCCTCTATCAGGCAAAAGAAAAGGGAGCAAGCGGCGCTTGCTCCCTTAACTCAGAAATAAGAAGCGGGACTATTCTGCCAAAGCCAATTCCTTATTCACTTCGCGCGTATTGTCATTGATATTGCGCTCAATGAGAGTTCGCTTTGGATCCAGAATCACGTGAGTTGGTTTTTGATCAAGCTTAAACTCAAGCGTTTCTTCCATATCACTGACACGTACCTTGCGTGTGGCGAAAGGATTGGCACCCAAATCTTCTTTCGGGTCTTCGGTATAGAAACCAATTTCGAGCCACTCATTGAGCTCCGCCCCGTCAATCTCGGTGACAGAGGTTTCCTTGCCGTCTTCTTCCGACGCATATTTCTTATCAAGCTTAATTGGCAAACTCACAGTGAAGTCATCACCTGTGGCGCGTACGTCAATATCATCCGTGAAAGACAAATCCCAAAAGGTAATCTTATTCCAGTAATCTTCGATCAATAAATGATACTCTGGATCAACCTCTTCCTTTAAGAGGTCAATAAGTTCCAGAGTTGTCGGATAAGGCGCACCATTTGTGGCGTGATACTCCGTTAGGAAACGTTTGACCGCACGCTGGACATCATCATTGCCCATGATGTGGCGCATCCCCCAAAAGACCCAACTGGTTTTATTATAGTTGAGATAGCCTTGGTTTTCAGCTTCGGCCAGAACAGGTTCCTTATCCCGCTCAACTGTCCGCTGAATGAGATATTGCTGTGTGGTGCGTTCCTCATGCATACGTCGCGCTTTCGCAAAGTCATAATGGCGTTCATAAGCCAGCATCGTCGCATTTTCAGTCAAACCTTCAGAAAGAAGGTTAGACCCTTTCGCATAGGCCCCAATCAATTGATGCGCGAACCATTGGTGACCAATTTCATGCATGGTCACATAGCTGGCGAAATCCACATTTTGTGGGTCTTCTGCATCACCCGGATCTTGGACAAAACCGATATTTTCAGAGAACGGCACAGTGCCCGCAAAAGCTTGCGCAAAGCTCGCAAATGGAAATTCCATAATCCGCAATTGCGCATATTGATACGGGCTAAAGTTGTCCGTGAACGTATCCATGGATGTCTTCATCGCGGCAAACATAATGTCGATATTGAAGTCATGTTCAGGATGGAAATAAATTTCCAAGGCCACATCTTCGCCATTGGGGTTTTCCCAGACATCCGTCCGCAACTCATACTCCGCAGTCAGGAAAGAGAAGAAATTCAAAATCGGATTAATGGAACGATATTCGCGACAGCGACGACCGTCTTCAATTGTTTCGCCGCGGAACTTACCTGGAGCGACTGGAATCTGACTCTCGATCGTGCACACCCGCGCATCAAAATCGACATAATCTGCATAACCCGCAAAGGCGGTTAAAAGATGATAACGACGCGCCGCCATATCATCCCGCTCTGGCCATTCGACGCGGTCTCCGAGGTCATATTTGCGACGCGTATCCGGATTACCGATAAATCCGGCGTCCAAATTACCGAAAACCAAAAGGGCATCTGTGTTGTTCACAAAGGTCCCATTTTGAACGATGTCAGACGATTCTGTCAAAGTTGATTCAGCAAATCGTGTCACGAAGTCGACACTGCGAGTTTCGCCCGATTGCAACGGCGGATTAAACTCTATTTGTAATATATTGTGCTTGGACTTTAATTCATCGGCGAGGTCTTCACCCTCAACAATAGCCCCGCCTTCGATATTAAGTTGCGTGATATTTGTTGGCCCAACACCAGAGAAGACAGTCGTCCGAGAAATGGCGGTATCGTGCGGGTTATCAATGATGTAACTGCCGCGAAATTCCGCTGTTTCCTGATCTGGGTAGAAGTCTGCATCAACGCTGACTTTCGTGATCCGTGGTTCCGGGTCTTGCCAAATATCAGCGACGAGTTTTTCAAACTCAACCTGACGGGCTTCTTGCTGATCTGAGTTCAAATAATTCTCGGCGCGATAGCTTTGCAAACCCGCATAGCCAAAACCGATAAACAATCCCAAACCGATAGCGACTGCCCCTAATGACGGCAGGCTGACGCGCTTACGGATATTTTTTAATCGGTCGATAAGTCCAACACGATCACCCCGACGCCAGACCCAAACAGACATCGCACCGAGAATGATTATGAGACCCATCCAATACGCAAACTCCCACCAAAATCCTGTCGGCGCAGAGAAACCTGCCATTTCAGAATAGGCACCCGCCCCGACAGAACCAAAATTCATCAAAGGATGATAGAAGGGTAGCTGGCCAATTAGAAAGATTAATCCCACGAGCACACCCGCACTCACAAGCATTCCGATGATACGGCCTGGCATGAAATTCTGAATGAACATCACTAGCATGCCTTGGAAGAAGAAACCCATAAAGAAGCTTACAATCCCAATCGCTAAGAAGGTCATTGGTACGACAGGCACTAAGCCCCATCCAAAAGCAAGTTGTGCAATCATGCCTGCAAACAAGAGTCCTAAAACAAGCGTTAAAAGCAATAGAGCCAAAGCGCCCCATTTGGCGAATAAGAGCGAGACATCCCGCACAGGCGTTGCGTCCAGAATACCATGGAGGTTCGCCGTTCGGTCTCGCCACATCATATCAGCCCCAAAGAAAACCATGATGATAATCATCGGAAGGGCAAGAGAGTTCAAAGCCACTTGGGTCATGAACCGTGATGTCGGCAGCGTTGTACTCGCGCCCATGAACATGGTTACGAGCAAAACGATACCGAACAGAGCAAAGGCAATTCCTACCAATATAATGAAAGCGGTGCTCCGCACTGTCGTGAGATACTCAAACTTCAAACGTGTCCAGAAAGCCTTAAGCGTGAACCCTGCATTCAAAAGTGGCGCGACAGGCTCAACACGTTTTGGAATCTCACTTGGCGCCTCTTCTAAAGTGCGTTTACCGGAACGCATATGAATGCCACGTATTGAGAATAAAAAGGCAAGCCCAAACAAGCCAATTCCGATTAAGCCAAACACAAGACGGTTTAATCCAACCCAACCTGTTATAGGTGCCATGACATCGTTTTGCTCAGCTGCTGGCCAATATCTTGTTTCAACAGCCAGAGACGTCGTTCCGAACGGATCGACAAGGGCTGCAATCCATTCATCGGGGTTTTCGCCGGCGACAACGCCTGCGACCAGATAAGCCACCAATAAGCCCACAGCACTGACATAAACGATAGCTTTATTGCGTGTCGTTACGGCGATGGCTGTATAAATCCCTGCCACTAGAAAGGCGTTGATAATAACAAAGAGAAAGAACGGTTGGATATAATGCAAGAGATTAAAAGACTTAAAAGTCTCTTGATCGGCCCAAGGCATGAATTGCCCGACCATCGTCCCAACAACCAATCCAGTCAGGCTGATAACTGTCGCCAACCAAACGCCAAGCATACGCGAAATAATCATGTCTCGCGTTTTCACTGGCGTGGAATGAATGACTTCGACAGATTTAAACGTATCATCTCGCAGCACACCCGTTACGGCATATACGGCTGAGAAAAATATAGATAAGAGACTGAATGCAGAAATCGTAATCGCGATTGGAATAGCGCCATTAACTTTTACGCGTTCACCCCCGGCAACACCAATAGCGAAATCTTCATGTGACGAAAACAAAATTCCCACCGCCAACATGACGATGAGAGCAATCCAAAACCCGACGCCCCGTATATGCAGGGAGAGTTCAAATTTGAGAAGCTTACTTAACATAATTTTCTCCTATGCGAATTCCGCCACGCGTTGTCCCTCAGACATAAATCCATTCAAATACGCAAAATAGGCATCCTCAAGAAGAACATCTCGCGATTCCCATCCTGCGCCGGGCGCATTTGATGAGAGGGCCGACACGACAGTTGCACCGCGCAGGCGGCGGGTCGACAAGACTTGCGTTTCTGTTTTGACGCGGTCAACGTCATCGTCGCTTTCAAAACTTTTTGTCCAAACCTGGTTTTGAATCTGATCAATCAGATCTTCCGGGGCACCGCGCACAATTAATCGTCCATCGCCCATGACACCCATATCCGTGCAGAGGTCTCTGACATCTTCGATAATATGGGTGGAGAGGATAATGATTTTATCATCCCCAGCTCGCGACAAAATATCCAAGAAGCGTTGACGCTCTAACGGGTCAAGTCCCGCTGTAGGTTCATCCACGATAATAAGACTAGGGTCGCCAAGTAGCGCTTGAGCGACGCCGAAACGCTGACGCATACCCCCAGAGTAGGTGGCCACAGACGCCGTCTTATGCGTCCATAAATTGACCATTTTCAAGAGCGACTCGACCTGCTCTTTGCGCTCCGCTTTGTTCGAAATGCCTTTGAGAACAGCAATATGATCTAAAAGCTTAAGCGCGCTCATACGCGGATAGACGCCAAAATCCTGCGGCAAATAGCCCAGCGTTGCACGGATAACATCCGGGTCTTTTGTAATGTCCTTACCGTTATAAGTAATTGTCCCTTCATCCGGCGTTTGGAGTGTCGCAAGCGTTCTCATCAAGGTCGATTTACCGGCCCCGTTAGGCCCCAAAAGACCAAAAAGCCCCGGTTTAAGATCAAGGCTGACATTATTAAGGGCGTGAACCGCCCCAAAACGCTTATGAATTCCGTTGATTGAGAGCATATACCATTCCCCAGTCTTGCTAAATCTGGACCGAGATAGAGTATTTCATATCGAAAAACAACGATTATTTTCGATAAACGATAAATATGTCGCAGTAATATGATGGCAATTTATCACCTGAAAAGTCACAAAATCTTAAATCGCTTTTCAATTCAGACCGTTCTATAACTCCCTTATGGAAATCGAAAATGCGCCAGAAACAGCCGATTTAACAAAGTTGAATTACAGCTTTGCCCGCACGCAAGGCGTGTTGGTGGTCGAAGATGAGACGGGCGCACCCACACTGTTGCACCGCCCGCAAGCCAGCCTCCAAGCGTTATTAGAAGCCCGACGGGCGGTGGGTCACGCACTCACAAAAAAAGAAGTCAGCCCTTCAGTCTTCGAAGCCGCACTCTCCAAAGCCTACGCGCAAAATGATCTGTCCAGCGCCTCAGAAGACGCCATTGAGGGCGAAGATTTGTCTGCGCTTGCCGATGGCTTGCCAAAAACATCTGATCTCTTGGATAATTCTGATGATGCCCCTGTTATTCGCTTGATTAATGGTATCCTTCAAGAAGCCATTCGGGCGCGTGCGTCTGATATTCATATCGAACCTTATGAACAACGCCTCTCTGTGCGCTTTCGCATTGATGGCACTTTGCAGGAACGCTTGAGCCTGCCGTCACGCTTGGCCCCCGTCTTGGTCAGCCGTGTGAAGGTCATGGCGCAGCTCGACATCGCGCAAAAACGTATCCCGCAAGATGGACGTTTCTCGCTCAACCTTGGTCAACGCGCGATTGATGTGCGTGTGTCTACTCTGCCCTCCCGTCATGGCGAACGCCTCGTTATGCGGATATTGGAAAAAGACAGCTCACGCTTGGCTCTGACGGAACTCGGCATGGATGAGGCTATGCTCTCAGCTTTCAGCACAGCCTTGGCCCGACCCAATGGTATTATTCTCGTCACAGGACCAACGGGCTCCGGTAAAACAACGACGCTTTATGGCGCGCTGTCAGAATTAAATGACGGCTCTCGCAATATATTAACCGTCGAAGATCCGGTTGAATATGCGCTCGATGGAATTGGACAGACGCAAGTGAATTCTCAAGTCGGCATGAGTTTCGCGGCGGGTCTGCGCGCTATTCTTCGCCAAGACCCTGATGTGGTTATGGTTGGTGAAATCCGTGACCCTGAAACAGCGGAAATTGCCGTGCAAGCTTCTTTGACTGGGCATTTAGTGCTCTCCACCGTCCATACAAATTCGGCTATCGCCGCCATAGCGCGTCTGCGCGATATGGGCGTTGAACCCTTTCTCTTGGCCAGTACCGTCACGGCTCTGGTCGCTCAGCGGCTTGTGCGAGAACTTTGTCCCTCTTGCAAAACACCGTATCAGGCCAGTACAACAGAACTTTCTGAACTCGGATTACCGCAAAAACCTACAACATTTTATCGAGCCAAAGGCTGTTCAGACTGTCAAGATATTGGCTATCGCGGGCGTCTTGGGCTTTATGAAATGGTGACAATGGATGACACCCTCCGCGCTATGATTCATGACAGTGCACCGGAAGCGGATATGACGGCCCACGCCTTTCAAAATCGCCAGACACTTCTACAAAGTGGGGCGAGTGCTGTCGTCGCTGGATTAACAACACCCGAAGAAGTCTTGCGCGTTTGTAAAGCCAAAACGGCTGAAGCTATTTAATTATGGAAGCTTTTGATTACGCCGCTATCGATGCCAAAGGATCGCGCCAGCGCGGCACCGTCATGGCACGATCCTCAAGAGAGGCACGGGACATGCTGCGCTCTCGTGCCCTGACCCCCATCGATTTAAACCGTAGCCGTAAAAAGGCAGCCAAAACCGCAGACACGTCTCAGAAAATTTTTTCAGGGCGCGTAAAGTTAAAAGACCTGACACGGGCCACACGGCAGCTCGCTATCCTTATTAGTGCTGCCACGCCGGTTGAGGACGCTTTGCGCGTTATCGCGCTCCAATTTGAAAAATCACCCATGCGCGAAATCCTGCTCTCTATTCGGTCGCAAGTCATGGAGGGCTTGAAACTCTCAGATGCCCTACGCAGTCAACCGCAAGCCTTTGATGATCTTTATGTCGCTATGGTGGCCTCCGGCGAAACTTCCGGGAAACTTGCGCCTGTTCTTGAACGCCTCGCAGATGACTTGGAAGCCGCGCAAGCCATTCGCCGCAAAATTTTAGGCGCAACCGTTTATCCTATCGTATTGAGCATTGTCGCCCTTTTGGTGATTGGCATTTTGATGGTCTTTGTGGTGCCAAAGGTTGTCGCGCAATTTGATAGTTTTGGGGAAACTCTACCGCCACTGACCCAATTTACGATTGCTTTTTCGGAAGCCTTTCAAAAATACGGGATTTGGGTCTTAGGCGGGCTCATCGTGCTTTATATTTGCCTCAAGCTTCTCTTGCGACAAGCGGGACCGCGTTTCGTTTGGGATGGAATGAAATTAAAAATTCCACTCTTTGGAAATATCATAAGAGACCTCAATGCGGCTCGCTTTGCCCGCACGATGTCCGGTCTTATAAGTGCCAGCACGCCAGCCTTGGCCGCGCTGGAAACGTCGCGACACACTTTGAATAATGTCGTCATGCGCGACGCCATTATAGGGGCGGCGACTCGCGTGCGCGAAGGCGCCCCTATGAGTCAGGCTCTGGCGAAAACAGGTGTTTTTCCGCCCCTCGTTACACAGATGGTGGCGGGCGGTGAAGCGAGTGGTGATACGGGTGAAATGTTTGGCCGCAGCGCAGATTATCTTGAAAGCGAGTTCGAGGCGAAAACATCTGTGTTTTTGACGCTCTTAGAGCCTGTCATTATTATAATGTTAGCAGGCGTTGTCTTGCTTATAATTGCTGCTATTTTCTTACCGATATTACAATTAAATACGGTCGCTTTTTAAAGAGGACGCTATGTCAGACGAAACGCAAAACAATGAAATAGAAACGCCTCGACAAAAAAATGACGAGGCCGGATTCACCTTGGTTGAGGTCATGGTCACTTTGGTTATCATTGGCCTTTTGACGACATTCGTCGTCATCAACGTCCTGCCCGTACAAGATAAAGCGCTCGTCCAAAAGGCCAAAGCCGATATCAAACAAATCGAATTGGCTCTTGAGCAATATCGCTTGGATATGTTCACCTATCCGGAACAAGCAGCAGGTCTTGAAGCTCTTCGCACTTTACCTGCCGGGGCAGATGAAGCCCGATATCGCCCGGACGGTTATATAAAAGTCCTCGAGAAAGATCCTTGGGGTAATGATTATAATTACCGTTTCCCTGGCGAATACGGCGTTGTTGATGTGTTTTCTTATGGGTCTGATGGTGAACCGGGCGGGGAAGGCACAGCCGCTGACATTACGAATTGGGAACAGTAATCTGTCTCACAGACAACATTCAGACGCCGGTTTTACACTCGTCGAAATTTTGAGTGTATTGGTGATTATCGGGCTGCTTTCCAGCCTCGTTGTATTTAACATGCCGCCATCAAAAACAGAGTCTGAGAAACAAGCAGAACAGCTTGTTCGGGAATTAAATGCACTCTCTCAACAAGCCCTCATTAGCGGCGAAATACGCGCCTTTGGATTATCTGAAACAAATTATAGTTTGTTTCGATATGACGGCTCGCAGTTTACCCCCCTAACCAGCGGTGAGTGGGTTGATGATTTCCGCCCAAGCTTGACCCGTGAGGAAACAAAACTCAAACTGACCGAAGAGGTAACACCGCTCATTTTATTTGAACCGACCTCAATTAACACGCCTTTCACGCTAACACTTTCGGGAAGCCAATATAATTACGATCTTACATCCGAAGGTGATGGCAAGGTTGCTTTGGTCAAAACACGATGAGGACGTCTCTTCGCTCCAAACGTGACTCAGGCTTCACCCTTGTGGAAGTCTTAGTCAGCCTTGTTATTTTTTCAGTTGCCATTTTGGGGCTCACCCAAGCGGGTACACAAAAGGTCTCCACCTTCAGTCAAATCGAACAACGCACTTATGCTTCTATCGTTGCCGACAACCAATTAGCCTTGGCCCGCCTCCAAAAAGATAATCCTTTTGCGCGCGCCCTAACCGGAGAATCTGAAGCTGGCGGTCGTGTGTTTGAGTTTTCTGTCATCAGAGTTGAAACAGAAATCCCGGACTTCTTCGAACTTGTCGTGCGCGTTTCGGCCCAAGGGTCGGAACAAGTCTTAGTCGAGAGACGCGCTTTTGCCGCAGGTACATCACAATGAAAAACCAAGGCAAGAACAACGAGGCTGGTTTTACCCTGATAGAGATGCTCGTTAGTCTCTTTATCTTCTCTCTCATTTCTGTCGGGACAATGGCCGCCATGGGGAGTAGCTTGGATATGCGTGACCGCGTCAATCAAGGCATGGAAGAACTCACACAAATTCAGTCTGCCCGCGCCATTATGCGCGCTGACTTTGAACGCTTATCCTTGCGCAAACGACGCGACATTCTCGGCAGTTTTGAGCCTTATGTGCTGACGACAGATGGTGAAGCCCTCATTAGTTTTACGCGTTTGGGACGGGAAAATCCCGGCGGTCTGGAACCGCGCGGTGATGCCGAACGCATAGAATATCATTTTCGAGACAAGGCCCTTGTCCGACAAAGCTGGCCCACAGCGAATCCGAATGTCGCTTCTGAGCCTCGCGAATTAATTCTATTGGATGAGCTTTCTTCTGTCCGCTTGGAATTCTTAGCCACTGATTTGGTTCCCATAACTCGCATAGCGATCGAACCGGACCGAAGAGAGGCTTTAGGCGGCGTTGCCAGGTTCACAATTGTTGATGAGAAACAAGGCACAACGCAGCATATTTTCGAGCTTCGCGGATGAGAAAGACACGCCAAAATGAACGCGGCGCCGTCCTGCTGACAACGCTTTTAGTTATGGCCATTATGGCCGCCTTAGCCGTGGCGCTGATGGATGATATTCGTCTGGCCTTAAAACGCACGGCCAATATTTCTGATTATGCCCAAGCGGATTGGTATGTACGCGGAGCAGAGGATTATGTCGCGGAAGTCATCGCTGCTAATTTAAAGGATTTGGATGATGCGGCGATGAACCAGATTGTCAGTTCCATTAGTCCGCTTATCCTGCCAATTGATGGCGGTGTCATGCAATTAAATATCCGCGATGGATCACATTGTTTTAATTTAGGTAGCCTCACAGATGCCCAAGGACAAGTACCAAACAATTCTCTAACCTCTAAACAATTTACCGACACTTTAGAGGCCCTCGGCTTACCTCCAAGAGAGATTGAGATCGTAAAATCTCGGCTGTTGGATTGGGTAGATGCCGACACGCAGACCCGGCCGGGTGGGGCTGAAGACGGGGCTTATCTGCGACGCACACCACAAATCTTACCCCCCAATACTCATCTGGCCTCTGTTATGGAGCTTCGCGCTCTGGAAGGCATGACACCGGAATTGTTTGAGGCTCTACGCCCTTGGGTGTGTATGGGAGAACCCTATGCTGCCAATAAATTTAATATCAATCTGGCAGACCCTTGGCATGCGCCGCTATTAGCAGGCTTTATGGGTGGGAGTGAAAACCTGAGTTTTGCTCTGCGCCTCATCGACGAAAGACCACCTCAAGGCTATGGTGGGTTTGATGAAATTGAACAAAGTGCGGCTTATCTAGATTGGCAGGACAGCGCCGGGGATGATTTCGACCTCTCGCTCTTTCACGACGCAACAATTCTAACAAAACCGGAAAGTCTTTGGGTTGAATTAGAACTGTCTTATCGTCAAGCACAGCGATCACGTAGTTTTCATTTTGTAGATCTGGACGCCACACCCCCACGCCTTGTCTATCGCGGCTGGGGGCGTGAGAGTTTTAGGCCGGATATAAGACCTCTTGATGAAACTGACGCAAATGCTAATCCAAGGCGAGTTCAATGAGAAAGCCCTTAATGCGTGATAGTTTAATTCTTTTTCTGCCTGTCAGTTCAGACGCGCCCTTACATTGGGGTGTTTGGTCAGATGATAGCTTGGTCGAAAGCGGCAAATTAGATTTGGTCGCGGCCGGAGGGTTGTCTGACAAAGGCTTGCCCGTAACGCTGCTTGTTCCGGGACAGAATATCCGCAACTTTGAACATGAACTCCCTAAAATGAATCGCCGCGAGCGAAGCAAAGCAGTTTTATTCTCTATTGAAGACCAGTTATCCGCCCCACTTGATACACTTCATGTCGCCCTTCAAGATGGCGCTGAGCAGAATACAGTCTCGGTCATAAGCCAAGATATTATGCAAGAGGCCATTACTTGGGCCGAGTCTGTTGGGCTGAATGTGCAACGCATTGTGTCTGATTACGAGGCGCTGGATGGTGTCGATTATGAAGCCATAGCTTTGGATGATCGTGTCATTATCCCCGGTCGCCTGGGTCATACATTAGACCGTGAGTGGTATTCAGGTACAGCAGAGCCTTTAGATATCTTAGCGGCCCTTACGCTTATGGCTCCGCAGACAATAGAGGCCACCAATCTAATGCAGGGCAATTTTGCCCCACGTTCCGGAATTAAAGGTCAAACTAAGACGTGGTTCCAATTAGCGGGTATAGCTGCGGCTTTGGGTCTGGCTTTTATCTTTTTCGAGACCGCCCAGTCCCACGCAATTAAGGCGCAAGCCGATAATATACGGGCTCAAACAGCAGCCTTTTACACACAACAAACGGGTCAAGCCGCCCCCTCAAACCCGGCGCGCGCTGTCACGCAGGCCGCACGGCAAGGCCAAATAACGCCGACCCAATTTTTAGCTTTAAGTGATATTTCGTTCCGCGCCCTTCAAGACTTTGATGATGTCAGTATTGAACGCGTCAGCTATCAAAGTAATCGTGACGAACTTCAATTACGTCTTGTCTACCCCAGCTTTGAACGCGCGGATGAGGTTCAACGCGCCATGACTGAAGCCGGTGGGCAATTCATACCCGGCGGCGTCAGAGAACAAAGCGGCCGCTTTGTTGGCGAAGCTGTCTTAAAACTGGGAGGGGCCTCCTGATGTTGGAAAGCCTCAATAATTATTGGCAAGACAGAGAACCGCGCGAACGTATGCTCCTCATAATTATGGGCGTTTTGCTAGGATTATTTGTAATTTGGCAATTTATTTTAGCGCCAGTGATGTCCGCCAAACAAGATGCGCGTGCCGCACTGGCAACAGCCGAGCGTGATTATGTTGTCGTGGCGCGCGCTCTGCCTGGCCTCAACGCGCCTCAGACTGCATCAGGTCAAAAATTCAATCAGGCCGTCTTTTTAGAAGCCGCCCGCAAACGCGGACTAAACCCGTCTCGCGTTCAGCCCGACGGCAATCAAAGCCTGTCTATCTGGATTGACACCCAAGATACGCAAGCGCTCTACGGCTTATTGGAAGATGTTATTACGCAAAATGGGGCTGTGCTAACCCGTGCGGCCATTTCGTCTGGCGCCAACAAAACATTGAGTGCACAACTGACCTTTCGGCTTAGTCCTTAGTCCTTAAGATCCACACCCTCCAAACGCAGAAGCGCGCGCTTACGGTCTAACCCACCGGCATAACCCCCCAAGGTTCCGTCTTTAGCAATCACACGATGACAGGGCACAATTAAAGCCAAGCCATTTTTCGCATTCGAGCCTGCCACAGCCCGCACGGCTTTTTCATTCCCAACGGCGATGGCCAAATCCGCATAAGAGCGCGTTTCGCCATAGGGTATTTGGCAGAGCTGGTCCCAGGTTTGTTTTTGAAAATCTGTGCCCGTGAGCACGAGAGGGGTGTTGAAAGATTTCAACTTGCCTTCAAAATAGGCTTTTAATTCTGTTTCAATTTTATCAGTGATGACAGTGCGGCCCGTGATAATCGGGCGCTTATGTAGGCGGTGCAAGCGTTTGACTTGGTCCAACATTTTCACGCGATTGGTAAATTCCAAGAGGTAGAGCGCCGCCTCATCCGTTATAACGACCATCCGTCCCATCGTGGTTTCAATCCAAGCCAAGGATAAGGGTGAGGCCGATTGCGATTTAGTCTGTGACGGTGAGACACCGAACATGTCGCCATAAGCGGCCCGAAAGCCCGACGCACTTTCAAACCCTGCTTCTAATTGTGCCATGATAACACTCTCTCCCTTTTGCAGTGATCGGGCTGCACATCCTAAACGGACTAAGCGAATATATTCACCGAACCCAAATCCCGTATGTGCTTTGAATTGTCGCCTTAATGTTGTGGGCGCAAATCCCAATTCTTTCAAGCGAGATTCAGACCAATCCTCTTCTGGTGATACGTGAATATCCTGCATTAATCGTTCAAGTTTTTTGTTTTCCCCGCCCAAAGGATGACAACGCTTGCAGGGGCGATACCCCGCTTTTAGAGCCTCAGAAGGCAACTGATAAAACACGCAATTCTCACGCTTGGGCAATCGCGCCGGACAACCAGGACGACAAAAAATACCTGTTGATGTTACCGCCAGAATAAAGCTGTGGCCAATGGCAGTGTCTTTATTTTTTAACGCCTCATAGCGCGCATTATCTGAAAGAGTATCAAGCATTGGGATTGGACTATCACAGACTTGAAATCATTACCGCCGAAAATCGGTCATCACAGTCCAGTTTTTTAATTTTAGAAAACCGCAAAATAAGCGCGACGTGAAGACGCTTTACAGTCATCATGAAATTTGCACATAAGCAAAACATGACACTTAAAAAAACTCTCCTCTGCTCATTAATTGCGCTAACCATAGCAGCTTGCGGACATAACCCTAAACCCAGCTCTGAGGCCCGCATCGATACCCCACAAGGCCCTGTACAAGGTATCAGCACGGAAACAGATGGCATATACACATTTAACGGCCTCCCTTTTGCGAGCCCACCAGTGGGTGAATTACGATGGGCCGCGCCGCAACCCCCTGTCCGTTGGACAGAAACACGCTTGGCTGAGGCTTTCGGCAATCGCTGCATGCAACCCACAGGAACTGAAGACGGATTCATGAACCGCTTAATCGAAGGCCAAGGCCTCAGCGGCTTTAAAACTTGGATGATTAAGCGTGTTATTGCATCGGCCAAGCCAGCGCCAGTCAGCGAAGACTGCCTTTATCTAAATGTGAGAACCGGCAATCTCAATAGTAACGAAAAACAACCCGTCTTGGTTTGGATACATGGTGGCGGCCACCAATTCGGATCTGCAGATACGTCTTTTTACCAAGCCAATGGATTAGTTGAAAAGGATGTTGTCCTCGTAACCATTAATTACCGCTTGGGCGCCTTTGGCTATATGGCTCACCCCGCCCTATCAGCCGATGACCCCAATGGCGTCTCTGGGAATTACGGCACACTTGATCAAATGGCGGCGCTTCGGTGGGTGCAGGAAAATATAAGCGCCTATGGCGGCGATCCGAATAATGTCACAATTTTTGGGGAAAGTGCGGGGGCTTGGTCTGTGACAGAATTAATGTCGAGCCCATTAGCAAAAGGTTTATTCCATAAAGCTATCGCACAAAGCGGGTCTTCAACCTATCATCTGGGGCAGAAACAAGGCGACGGCGTCGGATGGCCAAGCGGCTATTCAATGGGTATCCGCGTCGCCGAAAGTCTGGGCCTGGAGAATCCAACGGCTGAAGAGCTTCGCGCCGTTCCAGCGGAAGAAATTCTAGCCAAGCTTCCTGAGAAAGCAGATGAAGCCTTTCATCATATTCGCGACAGCTATGTCTTTCCTGAAAATGTGGGACTGGCTTTCCAGACAGGTGAATTTAATGCGGTGCCCTTCCTGACCGGATTTAATGCAGATGAAGCCACACTGTTTTTCCCCGACGACCCTGAACCCTCGGTCTGGCTTGAGGGGTTGCCCTCGGATGCCCCCGACAAACAGTTTGAAATGTTGGAACGTGCCTATCCCGGACAAGGTGAACGTCTGCAAACCCTTTATGATCTGACCGAGAATTTTGTGGAAGGCGGCACTCAAATGATGGGCGATGAGATTTTTGGCGTCAATATTCGTTTCGCTGCAGAAAAAAACGAAGCGCAGAATAAACCAACATACACCTATCATTTCACGCGAGTGCCACCGAGCGACAAACAAACTCTTGGCGCTTATCACGCCGCAGAGATCCCGTTTGTCTTTGATAGTGCAGAAGCTGCGCTTGGTAATTCTGATCAAGATGAACAGCTCGCTGATTTAATGGGTACCTATTGGACTAACTTCGCGAAGACAGGCAACCCGAATGAGCCGATTGCTGTACCGACAAATTGGGAGGCCTATAAGGGACAAAACTGGATGATCTTTTCAGCCAATACAGGCGCCCCCATAACCGAGGCGACAACTGACATCCGCAAAGAGAAACTAGACGCTTTGGAAGTCGGGCTTATCACTAAATTAGAAAAACTCGAAGCTACTCATCGACAAAACGAGCAATCGATTGGCGCGCACGATTAACGGTGAGTTGCGTCACATCCGGACGCGAATAATGTCCTGCGGGGTCAAAATTCTGACGTTCCTGCCGCACGATTTCAGGATTTAGCTCACAATAGCGTATGCCTGTCGTTCCCTTAAGTGGCGGTAAAACCCAAGAGCCATCAGGGGCGGCGACACAAGAGCCGCCATTGGCCGGCATATCCCCCAAAGCTTGTCTTATTTCTTCCGCAAAAGGCGTATCATCTCTTACGGCATCCGGTGTCATCACGGCGCCGACCGATATGCAATAGCTCCGTCCTTCTTTGGCCAGAACGGGTGTCAGGTCTTCCGTATTGCGAACACTGCCAGGCCAACACGCGACATGTAAATCTTCGGCTTGGGCATAGAGAGCTGCCCGTGATAAGGGCATCCAGTTTTCCCAACAATTCAAACCGCCTACCGTAAACTCATCTAATTTATGCGTGACAAGCCCTGCGCCATCACCCGGGCTCCAGACGAGTCTTTCTTCATATGTGGGTTGCAGCTTTCTATGAACCGATTGAATTTCCCCATCCTTATCGATATAGACAAAGCTACAATAAAGTGAGTGGCCGGACCGATCCTCAGGGCGTTCAATAATGCCCAAATACGCAGCCATGTTTGCTTTTTTAAGCGCCTCACAAACATCGTCCAAATGACCTTTTTCGATGGTAACAGCTTGGTCAGAATAATGCGCAAATATGGCCTTTTGCTTCGGATCATTAAAGGCAGCCCCGCCTGTCCCATCGAGCCAAAAAGGATAGCCCGGTACAAAACCTTCCGCAAAAACAATCAAGTCGGCGTTTTCTTCGGCGGCCTTTTCAATCGTTTCAATCACAAGCGCTAAACCCACGTCTCGGTTTAACCAAGCCGGCTTTAGTTGAGGCAGTGCGAGTTTCAGCATTCTTAGTCGTCCCTTAAATAAATTATTCATAGCAATTTAACCATATGTCCAAAGCCTTTTCTAACGCCTTTTCGCTATCACACGCAAAAGTGTGGAGGCTTAAGGTGTTTAAAAAGCTACTAAAATCAGAATCCGGCAATATGGGCATTATGATGTCTGTCAGTGCAGCCGTATTAGTAATGGGTATTGGCGCAGCCATTGACATTACAGGTACTTCCAGCAGCAGGCAAAGTCTCCAGGATATGGTTGACAATGCGACCTTAGCGGCTGCAAAATCAAAAAGTAAAAAACGTAAAGAGCTTAAAGTCATCGTTGATAAAGTTATCGCTCAGCATAACACCGAGAACTTACCCATTAAGGCAAAGGTTAAAGTGAAAGACGGTGTCGTTTATGTCACTGCAACAACAAAATACGACACCATGCTCATGGGTATTTTTGGGAGAGATAAGGTTGAACTACAAGCGGATGCTGCTTCGCCAGTTGCACAAGAAACACCCGTGAACATAGCCCTCGTCTTAGATACAACGGACTCCATGACAGGAACGAATATTGAAGACCTGAAAGACGCTGCGGAAGATATGATTGACGAGTTCGAGGATTTTGACTCGAAGGTTCGTATGGCAGTTGTCCCTTTTGGGCAATATGTCAATGTCGGAACAAAGCGCAAAAATGCAACATGGATTGATACCTCCAAGCACGGTACATATGATGAATACGAACATTGCTACGACGAGCAACGCACAATCAAAGAACCCGTCTGCACCGGTACAGGTGAGATGCGTTCACGCGATAACTACAGTGACGGACGCTATACAGGCACAAGTACTTGGGAAGTGAAAGATTGCGAACCTGGCATCTATGAACCAACAGGTAACCGTATCTGCGAGATGCGACGCCATGATTATACGTGGTATGGATGTGTTGGATCGAGAGAAAACCCCTATAATGAGCAAGCCCCTTATGCTTCGCGTCGTATTCCCGGTATCATGAATGTGACCTGCGGATCCGTCATGGAACCACTGACATCAAATTTATCAAAAATTGAAAATGTCATTGATGGTTTAACGACGTCAGGCGAAACATACTTACCTTCCGGTGTTATGTGGGGTTGGCGCACTTTGCAAAAAGATGTGCCTTTCACGCAAGCGAGTAATGCCGAAAAACGCAATGCGACGAATGCTATGGTTATTATGACGGACGGTGAAAACACACTATCACAAGGCAGTGATGGGCGACATGACGCCAGAGATACAGATGAAGCGAATAAACGCACCGCAGCTCTTTGTGAAAAAGCAAAAGCGGATGACATTCAGATTTTCACTGTCGGCTATCGCATGGGCAGCGGGCGAGAAGACATGGAAAACCTTTTGAAAGCCTGTGCGACTACACCGGGTCAATATTTTGATGCCGGCAATGCCGCTGAGCTAAAAAAGGCCTTTAAAGATATCGCAAATAGTCTCGACTATACACGGCTATCAATGTAACTTTAGCTATAATTAATTTTCACAGCCTGCGCAGATGCGCAGGCTTTTTTTCTGGCCGCCTCAAGGGATTCCCCACGCGCTACACTGACGCCTAAACGTCGCGACCCCTCTATAACAGGCTTTCCAAACAAACGAATTTGGGTGTCAGATTCTGACAAAGCGGCTTCTAAATTGTCGAAAGATATATCATCGGATTGCCCCTCCCCCAATATGACTGCTGAGGCGGCGGGACCAAACTGTCTAATATCTGGAATAGGCAAATCTAAGATCGCGCGCGCATGAAGTGCAAATTGTGACAGGTCTTGGCTAATGAGGGTAACCAGCCCGGTATCATGAGGGCGAGGCGAGACTTCGGAAAAGTAGACGGTGTCACCTTTGATAAAAAGTTCAACCCCAAAGACACCATATCCGCCCAAAGCTTCTGTGATTTTTCGTGCGATGGCCTGAGCAGACGAAAGGGCGTTCTTACTCATAGGCTGCGGTTGCCAGCTCTCGCGATAATCGCCCTTCTCTTGCCTATGTCCGATAGGAGCACAAAAGCTTGTACCGTCCTTGTGGCGAACAGTGAGCAAAGTGATTTCATAATCGAAATCGACGAACCCTTCAACAATAACTCGGGATGCTCCTGTCCTTCCGCCGGACTGAGAAT
>CAYTAJ010000018.1:1386-17413 GCA_964435725.1 uncultured Algimonas sp. | reverse complement strand
ACGAACCCTTCAACAATAACTCGGGATGCTCCTGTCCTTCCGCCGGACTGAGAATAAGCCCAAACAGCTTCAATATCGGCGTCCGTCTTTGCGGTACTCTGACCTTTACCGGAACTACTCATGACGGGTTTAACAACACAAGGTAGTCCGATTTTTTGTATGGCCTTTCGAACCTCTACCTCACTATCAGCAAACGCATAAGGCGATGTTTTTAACCCTAACGTCTCAGCGGCTAGACGACGAATACCCTCACGATCCATTGTCAATTGCGTAGCTTTTGCGGTTGGTATGATGTAAAAGCCCTCGCGTTCCAATTCTGCCAAGGTTTGTGTGGCTATCGCTTCTATTTCCGGAATGATGAGATGTGGCTTTTCTGACACTATTAAGTCACGCAGAGCCTCACCGTTCGTCATATCAATAACATGCGACCGATGGGCGATATGCATGGCCGGGGCATCGGCATATCGATCCACCGCGATGACCTCAACACCGAACCGTTGCAGTTCAATCGCGACTTCTTTGCCAAGTTCTCCCGATCCAAGAAGCATCGCCTTCTTGGCACCCGGCCTTAAGGCTGTTCCGATTGAGACCATAGACCCTCTCCTGAAATAGATTATGAATTCCCATAGACGCTGGCTTGTATGAAGAACACCAAAACCTTAAGTGAAGTGCAAGGGCCTCCGAAACTATGGACGACAATAAATGCAAAGAGATATTGAAAGTCAGGTCCAATCGATCGAGTCATTGGCTCAACTCATGGATAGTCAGTTTCCATTACCTGGCACGAAAATGCGTATTGGGGTTGATACAATAATCGGCCTTATTCCGGGAATCGGGGATACAATCAGCTTGTCTATTGCCGGCTATATCGTCCTTCAATCGGCAAGGCTGGGCGTTGGCAGTCAATGTATCATGCAAATGCTTATCAATATTTTCATTGATTGGTTGATCGGTCTTATTCCTATTATTGGTGACTTTTTTGATATTGGCTGGAAAGGCAATTTAAAAAACGCGGCGATATTAAGACGCTATGCTGAAACCGTAAAAATATCGGGTGACTTATCATAAGGGTTTAGTGACTACCTATTTGTAGGGGCCTTATCCTGCTTAATTCCTCTTTACACAGATTCAACCTGTGATAACCTCCATATCGGTGTGTGTTAGTTTTTGCTCTTGTTGGGAAAATATATTAAGTGACTTAGCCAAATGATATCCAACTCAGACTCATATAAGATGTCATTTGATAGTCGTGCGTTTGAATCAGTTCATCAGCAATCGGCACCACGCTCGCAAACAGTTCCGGGGGGAACGTCTTATGACTCCCATAGGAGTCAGAAACGAAAGACGAATATGCTTTCAACTGAAGAAATCATATTAAAAAATAGCCTGTCTTTATTAGACCCCATCGAAGTCACAGGGATTTTTTGTTTGGGGTTCTCATTTCGTGATAATCTCGAATATAAACTTGATAAATTTGCCGCCTATCCAAGCGAAAAATATGCTGAGCTCAAAAATATCTTTAGAACAGCCCTTTCCTCAAAAGCCTTTGAACCCTTGGCAGAGCTAAACCCCAGCCCCTTTCTGTCAACCTTATGGACACCTAACATTGAGACCAAGGCAGGCGGCACTTCAAAGTCTTATATTTTGACAAAAGCTTTTGGCCCGAAGGGATTGACCGGGCTGTTTTTGCTCGAGATGAAAAAAGTCGATCTAAAAACGAATAATAGCGTTTTGGAACATGCCCAGCAAATAACGCAAGCCGCTTTTTCTAAAATTGTTTTATTAGGACAGACGTTTCGGCCTGAATCCCGCCTCACGCCACGAGAAAAAGATATTGTGAAATGGATCGCCTATGGCAAATCCAATATGGAAATCGCAGAACTGATGAGTATCTCCATTCACACTGTGAATGGATACTTGCGAGCAATTTATTTGAAAACGAATACGACCGATCGTGTCTCCATTGGGTTTTATGGCCTACACAACGGACTTCTGGATTAGCCCCTAATCCACACCAAACAAATCGCGCGTAAAGACCTTTTCCGCCACATCAGAGAGCTCAGTATTGTGTCTGTTCGCAATAATAACATCGGCTTTGCTTTTAAAAGCGTCTAAGTCATCTGTCACAGGTGAGCCGAAAAACGTCTCTTCTTCCATGGTCGGTTCGTAGACAACGACCTTTATGCCCTTGGCTTTGATACGTTTCATAATACCTTGGACAGAAGAGTGTCGGAAATTATCAGAATTCGCTTTCATCACAAGACGATAGACGCCGACTATTTTTGGTTTCTTCGCAATGATTGTATCCGCAATAAAATCCTTTCTGGTTCTATTTGCATCAACAATGGCCCGGATTAGATTTTGAGGGACCGCTGAATAATTCGCCAAGAGCTGTTTCGTATCTTTGGGCAAACAATAACCCCCATAACCAAAGGACGGATTATTATAATGGGACCCAATCCGTTCATCGAGGCTAATACCTTCGATGATGTCATGTGTATTCATGCCATGAGCCATAGAGTAAGAATCAAGCTCGTTAAAATAAGCAACTCGCATGGCAAGATAGGTATTGGCGAATAGTTTAATGGCTTCGGCCTCATTAGAGTCCGTGAACAGTGTGGGTATATCGGATTTTTTCGCGCCCTGCTTTAAGAGATCTGCAAACACACGGGCACGGTCTGATTTTTCACCGACAATAATCCGACTCGGATAAAGATTGTCATATAGCGCGTGCCCCTCTCTTAAGAACTCGGGACTAAATATAATGTTTTTGTACCCGGTATCAGCACGAAACTTTTCAACGAAACCAACCGGAATGGTCGATTTAATAATGATAATCGCATCAGAATTTATCGCTAGAATTTGCTCAATTACGCCTTCAACAGAGCGCGTATCAAAGGCATTGGTGGTTGGGTCATAATTCGTTGGCGTCGCAATGATCGCATAGTCGGCATCATGATAAGCCACATGAGGGTCTGTCGTCGCCAATAGATTGAGTTGACCCTTTGCAAGATAGTCTTCGCATTCTTTGTCAATGATTGGCGAGCGGCCATCATTGACCAAAGCGACTTTATCGACGTCAATATCAAACGCACAGACCTCATTATGCTGTGCTAATAATATCGCATTTGACAAACCGACATATCCCAAACCGGCAACCGCAATTTTCATGATATCAATGTCCCTGATTGATAAGCGTTATGCCCGCATAGCATGTCAGTGCCTAGATACCAGTCACACTGCATGACAATTCTATGAAGGACTATAAACTCAACAATGCAGCATTCCCGCCTGAGGCCGTCGTATTCACACTCAGTGTTTTCTCTGTCATGAACCGCAGCAGGTAATTCGGCCCACCTGCCTTAAAGCCCGTCCCTGACAATCCTTGCCCGCCAAAAGGCTGCGATCCAACCACAGCGCCGACCATATTGCGATTAATATAAATATTTCCGACCGGCGCAGATTGCGCAATTTGCCGCCATCTATGATCAATGCGCGTATGAACACCCAGGGTCAAACCATAGCCCGATGAGAAGGCTTCCTGCAAAATTCTAGGGAGGTCCTTTGCTTTATATCGTATCACATGAAGGACCGGGCCAAAGTGCTCTTTATGTAAAATATCAATCGTCTTAATTTCAAATAGATGGGGCAATATAAACGTCTCATCCTGCGGCAGGTCATTGGCAGGGGCAGGGGCAGGAGTCACATGCCAACGAAATTTTTTCGTTTTCAAGGACCGAATATGCGCGGCTAAACCGTTTTCTGCTGTTTCATCAATAACAGGTCCAATATCTGTGGACAGTTTTGTTGGGTGGCCTACAACCAAATCATCCATGGCGCCTTTTAGCATTGTTAAAACCGTATCCGCGATGTCGTCTTGGAGATATAAAACACGCAAAGCAGAACAGCGCTGCCCCGCACTTAAAAAGGCGGAACCAATGACATCGTCAACAACTTGTTCTGGCAAGGCCGTACCATCGACAATCATCACATTTTGCCCGCCGGTTTCAGCTATCAATGGAACAATCGGTCCATCTTTTTCGGCCAAAGTTATATTAATGAGGCGCGCCGTCTGCGTACTACCGGTAAAGGCCACACCCGCCACATCTTCATGCGCTGTCAGCGCCGCGCCGATAAGTCCTCCGCCAAAGGCGATCTGTAAAACCTCATTAGGAATACCGGCTGCGTGCAAGAGATCGACAGTATATTTTGCGATGCGCGGCGTTTGTTCGGCGGGCTTTGCAATCACGCAATTCCCGGCAACAAGCGCAGCCACGATTTGCCCCAAGAAAATCGCCAAAGGAAAATTCCAAGGGCTAATGCAGACGAACACACCTCTTGCCCCATAGGTCAATTGATTAGCCTCTCCTACAGGCCCGGGGAGCGCTTGCGGCGAGGCCATCAAATCTTGCGCCTGAGCCGCATAATAGCGACAAAAATCGACCGCCTCCCTTACCTCATCATTGGCGTCTCCCCACGTTTTGCCTGCTTCATTAACGAGTAAATTCAAAAAATTTAGTTTTTCAGCCTCAAGCGCCTCTGCAACACGGGTCAAACATGACGCACGTTCATGAACGGCTTTCATTGACCAGCTGGGGTAAGCCTTTACACCCTTTTCAAACATCGCAGTCACTTTGGCAGGATCAGTGTCTGACGGGTGATCTATGCTCAGACCCTCAACCAAAGCTTTTGAGACGACATCAATGTCAGCTTTCCATGACAAATCGAGCCCTGACGAATTAAGGCGTTCCGGCATAAATATATGTGAAGGGGGCGAAATTGCGGGATGCGAAATTTGGTCTAATTCTAGGACACGTCCGATTGGATCGCGCACGACATCACTCACCGGGACATCTGGATCGAGATAGTGATTAACAAAGGAACTGTTTGCCCCATTTTCCAAGAGCCGTCGCACGAGATAAGCAAGGAGGTCTTTGTGCCCCCCGACAGGTGCGTAAATTCTGACAGGAGGAAGGTTTTCAAAATGATCTTTGGCAGCCCCATAGACAATCTCGCCCATACCAAAAAGGCGTTGAAATTCGAACCCTTCAACACGGTTATCAGCCAGTGACATGACCGCTGCAATCGTATGCGCATTATGTGTGGCAAATTGGCAATGCAGAACATCACGCGCCTCAAGCATTGTCTTAGCACACGCTAAATAGGACACGTCTGTATTAGGTTTTCGTGTAAACACCGGAAAATCTGGATGGCCATGCGCTTGAGCGTGTTTGATTTCAGCGTCCCAATAGGCCCCTTTCACTAAGCGCATATGGAAGGTCTGATTAAGTGTTCTGCCCAGTGAGACAATCCAATCAATGACACGCGACGCCCGGCGACCATAAGCTTGAACCGCAAGACCAAAATGCTGACCTGAATTAACAGGCAGCTTGCGCGCGATATAATCAAACACAGCCAGAGACAATTCAAGCCTATCAGCTTCCTCCGCATCCAGAGTTATATCGACTTGTGCCTCTATCGCTTGTTTCGCGAGATCCAAAATAATGTCACCCACTTCGATGACAGCACGGTCCCAATGCGCGACATTATAATGCGGGGAAAGCGCGGATAATTTTACGGAAATTCCTTGCCGTACGGTCTGACCCGACGCTTCTTTTGCAACATGATCGAGTGCTTTTTTATAAGCAGCGAGGTAACGTTCGGCATCCGCTTGCGTTCTGGCACCCTCGCCCAACATATCGTAAGAAAACCCTTGAGTTTTTCCGAAACGCTTTCGCCCGTTTTTTATGGCTTTTGAAATCGTTTCACCTTGGACAAATTCCGTGCCCATAATCCTCATGGCGCTCATGACGGCTTTGCGTATGACGGGCTCTCCCAAGCGATCTGTTAAGGTCGCCAAGGCATTTTTAGGGCCGGTCTGAAGTTCTTCTGATAAGGCTGTCACGCGGCCGGTTAATAATAAGCCCCAAGTCGCCGCATTCACCCAAACGGTATCCGCTTGTCCTAAATGTGCTGACCAATCATGTGGGGCTAATTTATCGGCAATCAGCGCGTCACGCGTATCGGCATCCGGCACCCGCAGTAAAGCTTCGGCCAAGCACATGAGGGCTATGCCTTCTTCATTGGCCAAGCCATATTCGGACATAAAAGCATCCAAGAGACTACGCTCTTTTTTCCGCTCACGGGATAAACCAACTAGTGTCTCTGCTTGCGCCGAAATAGCGTCTCTTTGTGAGAGACTTAAATCCAACTTTTCCAAAAGTTCGGAGATAACACGGTCTTCAGACCTGAACTTGTCAGTCATAACTCTGTTCAGGCCTTCCGGCCAATAAGCAAAATGCGACGCCATTTAACGACCCAGAATAATAGAATTTAATTCTGATGTATCACATTAATATCAATAAATACCCTATAATAGTGGCAAATAATGATATAAGATTTCTCTAAATTAGTTTTTTTTAGGTGAACTTAGGTTTATATTCTAATTCATCATATTGACAGTCAAAGTAATGCTAAATTTAGCACTTTGTTAACCCTGGATGTAAAAGAAAAATACGGATTTTAGGCCTAGTCTATGCCCTTGGGAATGTTCGGGGGCTGTATGTTCAGGCACTTAAAAAGACTGACAAAATCCTATCGTAAGCATAGCAACGGTAACTTTGGCATAATGGCAGCGGTCGCGGCCTTGCCTCTCATTATCGGTATCGGGGCTGCCATAGATTACACAAAGGTCTCTTCAGATGTCCAGCAAGCCCAAAATGCAGTGGATAATGCTGTCCTCGCCGCCTCAAAACAATTTTATGAAGATTACAGACGAAGAACTCTTGTCAAAGAGGGTCGGAAATATGTCAATCTAAATCTAGATGATATATATGCCTCTGAAAATTACAAAACAAAAACGCGCTTAGTGAGAGTCTCGGATGATGAATTTGAGATTCGATCCCAAATATCAGGGACAACACCTCATAGTTTCATGGGTATCATTGGAAAACCCTCAACGTCCTGGACCGTTGACGCAGTCACATCAGTATCTAGCCCGTCAAAAATTGAAATAATGGTTGTTCTGGATATTTCTGACTCCATGCGAAAAGTAAAAAAACTATCTCGTATGAAAACAGCGTCAAAATCATTTATTACAGATATTAGTCCATATAAACAGGGAAACGCTCACCTTACCGTCTCATTGATACCCTTCGGTGGGAGTGTAAATTTGGGTAAAAATGCTGATATATGGTTAGATGAAACAAAAGGGCTCAAAAAGTCGGATAAATTTTACGGCTGTTTTAGATATTTAAATAACACCACAGAATATCCCGGTGATTTACAGGCCTATCAGCAGGGCATCATTCGTCCGCGTAAACGTCCATTATGCCCAAGTGACAACTCAAAAGTTCTTCTTTTCTCCCAAGATCAGCAGGAGTTGATTAATCACATTAACAAAATGGATATGAGTTGGGGCACAGCTTCTCCACAAGCTTTGATGTGGGCCAATAGGTTTTTGGAAAATTCTTGGCGACGTAAAGCAACACACTTTGCAGATAATCGTCCTATTAAAATAGATACTAAAACTCAGAAATATGTTGTTTTTCTTACGGATGGTGCGGTTGCAATGGTTGATGGAAACCAAGACGGAAAAACAGATAAATTAATCGGGGACAATGCAGCAATTAACATGTTTAAAGCCCAATGTTCTGAAATCAAAAAGCTTTCTAACACCCATGTTTACATGATTGGTTACAATGTACCAAACGGCAAATTTAAAAATGCTATGAAAACTTGTACGGCGGGCGATGGACAATATTTCGATGCAAAAATAGATAATTTGACGGCGATTTTCTCTCAGATATCAAATGAGTTTCAAAACATTCGGATTATCAATTAAGACCATAAACCGAATATTACTGGAAAAGTGGTACGGCTGGCCGGAATCGAACCGGCACTCCAAAGGAACTGGATTTTGAATCCAGCGCGTCTACCAATTCCGCCACAGCCGCCTGTCACATCAACCCATTTTATATTGCTAGGTTGTTTGGTAAGGCGCGCAACATAGCTGCGGTTTTTTTGACGTCAACCTTTTTGGCCATATACATGATATTAAGTCTTCCCTTATAGGAAGACGCTATGCAGGGCCCTTTTAAATTTCTCGATCGGTGGTATGAAAACACCAAAGCTTTGGCACGACACAGACGGGCTATGCCGGCTTTGGCGACGGTGTCTTTCGCAGAAAGTTCCTTCTTTCCTATTCCCGTCGACATTATGATTATTCCTATGGTTCAGGCGGCCCCGGAGAAATGGTGGCGCATTGCTGCTCTGGCCTCTGTCTTTTCGGTTCTAGGCGGTATTTTTGGCTATATGATTGGGCTTTTATTCTTTGAAACAATTGCTCAACCGCTTCTGGAAATGTTGGGTAAAACAGAAAAGATGGCCAGCTTTCGCGACAGCATAAACGAAAATGGCGCCTTATGGGTTTTTGGCGCAGGGTTCACACCCTTCCCCTATAAAGTCATTACCATTATGTCCGGTGCGGTGCCTGTGAATTTTGGCGTTTTTGTCGCCGCCAGCGTGTTGGCCCGAACCTTGCGCTTCTTCGCCGTTGCGGGAATTGTCAGATTACTCGGGGCGCAGGCCGAAGCCTTTATGAAAAAGCATTTTGCGCTCTTCACACTTCTGGTCTTTGGGTTCCTCGCCGCAGCTTGGTTTGGCTATCGCGCACTCTCGGGGCACTAATCCTGCAATAAACCAATCGTTCGATTAAACCCGTAAGACGCAAAGGCGTGCTCTCGCGTCATGTCCGTGTCGGGACCAATCAAGAAGGCCACATCCTCGCGCACTTCTCTTTGTGATGCAGGAATATTTGATAAAATCGATTCAACCCTTTTGGCTATCGCGGCACCGCTATCAATCCAATTCACGGATTGCGTGACCGCTGCTTGCAGCTCCTTTTTAAGAAGTGGAAAATGCGTGCAAGCCAAAACAACCGAGTCCACATCCGCGCCCATACGCCCAGAAAAAAGAGGCGAGATTTCATTTTTTATCCAAGCAATGGGTACCTCTTCGCCGGAGAGTTTTTTCTCTGCGAAATCAACAAGGTTCACCGAGCCTTGCAAGACGACCTTACAATCACTCGCAAAGCGATTTATCAAGCTGTCGACATATTTGCGGCGCACTGTCCCGGGTGTTCCTAAAACGCCTATGGTTTTCGTGCGCGACTGTTCTGCCGCCGGTTTGATAGCCGGCACAACGCCAATGACTGGCACTGAGAGTGCTGCGCGAATAGAGGGCAGAGCTGTTGTGGAGGCCGTGTTACACGCAATCACAACACAATCCGGTGCAAGCATTTTAACGAGTGTCGCGAGCAAGCCCGGCAAGCGCGCGTTCAACGCCGCCTCTGATTTCTCGCCATAAGGTCGAAAGGCGTCATCCGCCACATAATCGAGCGCGAGGTCCGGCAGGCATTTCCTGATCTCGGCCACAACCGATAATCCCCCGACGCCAGAGTCGAAGATGAGTGCACGATGATGTTCAGACACGGCCTGCGTCACATTTCATATCCATTGGCTTTGCTTTCGAACCTCTGTGCCGAAAGCCTCTCAATAAAGTCTTAGCAAAATGCGCTTTCTTTATTAATCATGAAAAATATAAGCGAAAGTGAGTTTATTTTGTGAACACAAAGCGGCATAGCTTGCTAAATGACAACTCAAACACAGGATAGCTTCAATTATACCAAACGCTTGCTGATAATCATCGGCGGCGTTTTGCTATTCCGTTTATTCATTCTGTTTAACTCACCCTTGGGCCTTCATGGAGACGAGGCACAATATTGGGCGTGGTCAACAGATTTAGATTGGGGCTATTTCACAAAGCCGCCACTCATAGCGTGGATGATTGCGACATCAACCAACCTCTTTGGACATGAGGAATGGGCCATTCGATTACCTTCCAGCCTCATTCACTGCATCACAACTTGGATATTGTTTCTAACGGGGCGGATGGCCTTTGATGCCAGAACAGGGTTTTGGGCCGCCTGTGTCTATTTTCTAATGCCGGCTGTTTGGCTATCCTCGACAATTATTAGCACCGATGTCCCTCTCCTTTTATGTTGGGCCTTGGCGCTCAATGCATGGGTTGCCTTACGTCGATCGCCCTCCTGGCCACGCGCGGTTCAATTAGGACTAGCCGTTGGTTTCGGTCTTTTGGCAAAATATGCCATGATGTTTTTCATTCCTGTCTTTGTTTTGGCAGCTATCTTCGACAAGCCGACACGCAGGGTCGTTTTGGGGCTCAAAGGCTTTGTTATTGTCATGCTCGCTGGTGTCATTTTCACACCGAATATACTTTGGAATCTCAACCATGATTTTGCCACCCTGTCTCATACGGCGGACAATGCCAGTCTAAACAGTGAGCTCTTTAACATCGATGAACTCGCTAGCTTTTTAATTGATCAATTGGGAGTTTTTGGTCCCTTAAGCTTTCCTCTCCTTATCATAGCGCTTTGGAAATTTAGAACCCTCCCTCCCTTTGCGCATTGGTTAGCTTTGCTCATGCTCACACCCCTAACAGTCATTTCAGCAGGTGCATTTATTTCACGTGCAAATGCCAATTGGGCTGTTACAGCCTATATTGGCGGGGCGTTATTAATCGCTATTTTTGCCGTCCACCGCGCCAAAATCTTGCAAGTATTAAAATATGGCCTCATTGGACAAAGCCTTTTAATGGCGGCGGCCGGGCTAATCATTTTAAGCCCCACTCTGACCGATGCCTTCGGGCTGTCTAATTCCGTCAAACGTCTGCGCGCTTGGCCCGAAACTATGAACGTGATTAAAGCGAAATATGAGACGGGTCATAACGGTCTAGCCTTCGAAGCTATCGCAACGGACAAGCGCCTTATATTCTACCAGAAAACCTATCATAACCTGCGGGATACCGCCCCTTTTTACATGTGGAAACTGGCGGCGACCCCCGCCAATCACGCCGAGCTGACCTACCCCCTCCCAGCCATGAAGGGGCCAATCTTACTCGTTAATTATGAAGAGAGTTATGAGCGCTTTTTCCGCGAAGACTTTGGACGGCTTGAACCTATGTCGCCGATCAAAATAGACCTTGGCGGCGGAAAATTTAGAGAACTCAAAGTATGGGCCGGTTATGATTACACACCCACAAAAGAAATAAGGATCAACACTCCGCTAGCTGTTGCAGAAGAAGCGCCCTAAACCTTATTTCTTTTTCTTACCCCAAAGCTTGTTTAGACGCGCATCGCGACCACACCCAGTTCGATATAATTTATAACGCACAGGCTTCTTTTTGTAATAATCCTGATGATAATCTTCAGCGTTATAAAATGTGCTGACCGGTAAAACAGGTGTCACGATTGGATCACTAAAGGGTTTGGTTTCAGTTATTTCTGCCAGCGATTGCTGTGCCAGTTCCAATTGGTCAGGGCGCGCAAAAATAGCGGTACGATAACTCTCACCTTTATCACAAAATTGCCCTGTCGGGTCGGTTGGATCAACACTCGTCCAGTAAAAATCTAAGAGCTCTTCATAAGAAATGGCCGCCGGATCAAAGGTAATCTTAGCAGCCTCATAATGACCGGTATTATTATAGGAGACTTGTTTATAGGTCGGGTTTTCCGTGCGGCCGCCCGTATAGCCTGAAACGGCTTCAATCACGCCCGGTAATTTTTCAAAATCAGACTCGACGCACCAGAAACAGCCACCTGCGACAATCATGGTGTCCAATGCGCCTTGCGAAAGGGTTTGCGCCTTTATGTTAACCTGGTTTTCGGCGATTTGACTTTCAGCCGGCGCACAGGCGACAACTAAGCAAGACGTGAACGCTAAAACAGCACTATATCGTATGGAAGTCTTCATAATGTCTTTTTCTCATACCCCGATGTCACTTACCAATCACACTGGCGTGACGGGCATTTTACCTACGGTTTAATCCTTTGATGAGTTCCTTTAGACATTAAAAGATTGACTCATAGGCGATAACTATAGCGCTCATAAGGGGAATATATTTTACCCTATATGTCCATCGCCACATAAACCACCATCGTAGTAAAATCAGCGGTGTGTTTTAACACATCAATATCAACACTCATCACACAAAAATGCTTGGATAGATTATGAAAATTATGACTTCCTTATCGGCCATTGCTTTGGCTGCAGCCCTTACCACTACGCCATTAACGGCACACGCAGACACGGACTTTGTGTTCGGATCATTGAGTGCTTCACTCAACGATAACATTACTATTTTTGTATCTGAAAACGGCGACTTATCCGGCGTAGCGGCGGACATTAATGACGCCACAGATGGGCGTTTGCAAACAGCGCTCGAAGATGCCGATTTCAAAGGTAAAATGGGTAAGAAGAAACACTTTTATGGTCTGGCCCCTTACAAATTAATCACCGTTATTGGTACCGGCGATAAGGCATTAGAGATGCGTGACCTTCGCGATCTCGGCGGCCATGCAGCTCAAGCCAGCGATAATAGTACTGATCTTTCAATCGTTATTGATGGTTTGAACACGAGCGAAGACGCCGCAGCTGCACAAATCGCAATGGGCTATCGCCTCGGCAGCTACAATTTTGACAAATATAAGAGCGACAAAAAAGACAATGTTGACCGCACAGTTGCTTTGCACTCCACTGAAGCGCGGGCATCAGAACGTCTTTATGAAACTGATCTTAGCTATGTCGTGGACGGCGTAGAGTTTGCGCGTGATATGGGGTCAGAGCCGGGCAACGCCATCTATCCGGAAACCTTTGTCGAGGAAATGCGCAAAGCCTTCCGCGGTATTAACTCGGTCAAATTTGACATTATGGATGCTCCTGAAATCCGCCGAAACGGTATGGGCGCTCTGATGGGTGTCGGCAAAGGCTCTATCAATGATCCGCGTCTTGTTGTGATGACCTATAATGGCGGTGATCGGAATGATCCTCCTATCGCTCTCATTGGCAAAGGCATCACCTTTGACACAGGCGGTATCAGCTTGAAGCCCAATAATGGCATGTGGGCGATGAAATCTGACCTCTCGGGCGCGGCGGCTGTTACAGGAACTATGCTATCCATCGCCCAGAGAGGTGAAGACGTAAACCTTGTGGGCATTGTTGCGTTAGCCGAAAATATGCCGTCACAAGATGCTACCCGCCCGGGTGACATTCTGACCGCCATGGACGGGACGACGATTGAGATTTTCTCAACCGATGCCGAAGGGCGTTTGGTCATGTCTGATGCCTTGCTTTATGCGCAGAAGGAATTTGATCCCAAACTTATCTTAAATATTGCCACACTCACAGGATCAGCAGCACGCGCCGTCGGCGATGACTATGGGGTTGTTGTGACACGGGATTGGGAACTCACACGAAACATGATGGACATTGGAAAGATGAGTGGCGAGGATGTCTGGCCGCTCCCGCTCAACGAAAACCATAAAAAAGCGCTGAAATCAGATTTCGCCGATCTGAGGAACACAGGTATTTCCGGCCCTGGCGCGTCGACAGCGGCCGCTTTTGTGGGATCTTTTGTTGAAGAAGATGTTCCTTGGGTGCACCTTGATATTGCCGGTGTCGACTGGCTGAACAGCTCCCGCCCCACCACACCGAAAGGTCATGCCGGATGGGGTGTTCGCTTCATGGACCAAATGATCCGCGAGTCTGTCGGCGAGTAAATCTGATTTTAAATCCAAAAAGGGCCTCTGGGCCCTTTTTTATGTTATCGAATTTTATTCGTTCACAGAATAAACTTTTATTTATCATTCTTAAGTAGATAGCCGAGTTATGTGTTTCTCGGCTATTTTTACCCGCCTTTCGAAAGTTTTTGTAATGACTCTGTCATTACTTATGTCTTTTATGAGTTTGGCTCAGACAGCTCATGCACAAAGAGCCCTTGATAATACAGGCTTTGAATCCAATGATCCGGGCGGTCCCGGTAATACGACCTTTAAGTTTTTTCCAAAAGCCAATGTTCCCGGTTGGGATGCAACGCAAGCAACGATAGAAATATGGGACTCTGGGTTTCAGAGCGTCCCCTCTCATTCAGGCAGCCGTCATGCTGAGATGAATGCAAAATCACCCGGCACACTGTTTCAAAATATTTGTATTGAAAATGGGGAAACGGTCGGATGGACTTTTGCACATAGAGCAAGGTCTGGCGGAGCCGACCCACAAATCGCCTCATTTGAAATCGCAACTCTCTCCGGTACAGTCATTCAGACGATGGCCACTCAAACCACAGCGATTGGAGCGGGTTGGCAAGTCAATTCTGGCACAACAACTTACACTGGCACAGGCGGTGTTGTCAGAGTGCAATTCAGAACAACAAATGCAGGTTCTGTTGGTAACTTTCTTGATACAATTGAAATTGATCTCTCTGCCTATGTCGAGTTTGATGAAGACTCCTCTGACTCAGAAGCCGGTACAACTCTTCCTGCTATGACGATTAATGGAACGGTGGATGCAACCACCACAGTCCCCTTTACGATCACAGGCGGCACAGCGACTCTCGGGGATGACTATATTGTGAATGATAGTGTCGTAACAGTTCCGCCCGGCGTCTATAATAATATTGCTTTTCCCCTGCCTATCACAATCCTGAATGACTCAGACTTTGAAACTCTAGATGAGACGATAACGTTTTCAATTGGCACACCAAGCTCAACCGAGTTAAAAGTCTCCGATGCCAGCTGTGGTGCTGCGGCAAAGACAGAACACACACACATTATTATAGATGATGATCCCTCTATTTCTGCCACCAAAGACGTCATGATGTATGATGACCCAAGCCGTACAGATGATCTTTACGCTGTTCCGGGTAATGACGTTATTTACACCTTCACACTCACGAATGAAGGGCACGGACCGACCGATACGGACAGTTTATTTTTAGTCGATGTTCTACCCAGTGAGATTGTATTTTATAACGGAGATATGGATGGTGTCACTGGTGCGGGAACGGACCCTGTTTTATTTTCACAAACAAACACCGCTTTGACATTTAATTATAATACTGACGTAGGCTTTTCAAAAAACACAAGCAGACCTGCATCCTTTGCAGAGTGTATGGATGCACCCAATACAACTTATGACATAAGCATAAAATTTATTTGCTTTAACCCGAAAGGGGATTTTTCAGCAGGAGATCCTACACCTACCGCAGAGCTTCAATTTCGCGCTCAAATTAAATAGGTTAGACCTTCCATCCCGTATGGAGTGCGGCAATGCCGCCGCTATAATCATCCCATCCGACGCGGATAAAGCCAGCGTCTTTGACCATTTTTGCAAATTGAGCTTGTTTCGGAAAACGGCGGATGGATTCAACAAGATATTGATAGCTGTCACGATCCTGCGCCAAGACCTGTCCCATGGGTGGAATCACATTAAAAGAATAAGCATCATAAAATTTCCGCAGCCATTGTGTGGGCGGCGTTGAAAATTCAAGAACCCCTAAACGTCCACCCGGTTTCAGGACACGATGAAACTCTCTTAAGGCCGTATCTCTGTCCGTCACATTGCGAATGCCAAAAGCGATTGTAACCACATCAAATTCATTATCCTCAAACGGCAAGCATTGCGCGTCTCCACAGACCCGGGTCAAATCTAATCCTGCATCCTTCTTTTCATCGACACCGGCGAGCAACATTTCGGCGTTAATATCGCAAATAATCGCACGCGCAGGTTCACCCCCGCGACGGATACGCACCTCTTCGGCCGCACGAATAAAACGGCGGGCGAGGTCGCCTGTGCCCCCAGCAACATCCAAATGGACCTCACCCGGTTGCGGGTTAAGCTTCGCCATGACCATGTTTTTCCAGACACGATGAATACCGAGGCTCATGGCGTCATTCATCAAATCATAGTTACTGGCCACAGAGTCAAAAACGCCCCGCACGCGAGAGGCTTTTTCACTCTCAGGAACGTCTTGAAAACCAAAGTCGATTGTTTTTTCTGTCATGTGAAGACTATTATCAGCGAGGAAAGAAAAAGCCTAGCTATTCTGCTGCGTCTTATTCAGCAGCATCGAGGAGCTGTGTCGGCTTGCTGGGGCCCACACGAAACGCCGA
>CAYTAJ010000018.1:0-1286 GCA_964435725.1 uncultured Algimonas sp. | reverse complement strand
GAGTTTGTCTGAAAGGTGATACGTTTCGGACTATAGATCATCTCATCGTCATCATCGCGCAGCCAAAGCTGTTTCCCGTCCATGATATTGGCAATAACGCCGTCATGTTCTTTCAAATCTTCGAGTGTTTCTGGGCGACCTTTTTTCTCCAGATAATCAGGCGAAGCGTAAAAGCCAAAAGAGACGGTCGCCACTTTTCGCCCGATTAAAGAATTTTGTTCCCCCGGACTGGCCCAACGCAGAGCTATATCGGCTTCTCTTTGGGCCAAGTTAAAGTCGCGGAACCCGATTCCCAAATCAATCAAGATATCCGGATGTTCATTTCGGAAAATTTCCATCACACCCGGCAACCATGCTGTACCGATACCCTCTGTCGCCGAAAGACGCACAACACCGGACAAGCTATCTTCCAACGTCGCCGAACTCCGGTCAATCGCCGCCGCTTCATCTTGCATCCGGCTGATATGGTCCAGCATAGACTGGCCAAAGCGTGTGGGAACAAGGACTCCATCCTCACGGCGTAAAAGCGGTGTCTTAAAATGATCTTCTAATGCGCGAATACGTCGACCCACTGTCGGCTGGCTCATACCCAGCTTTTTGCCGGCTGCCGTAAGGCTACCCACCTGCGCCACAGCCAAGAAGATAGGATAGTCAGACCAATTTTTCATAGTTTACCCTTACAGATGTGAACAAGAAGAGTCAATTTCATGCAGTTTTATATGATACGCCTTATCAAAAGAACAAGATGTCGCAGTGAGAGAATTTGACAAAAAATCGCGACCTTAAGCTTTGCCGCCACACCTAAACTCACTTAAGAGTAGCTTATGACTGACGCTCTACCAAAGAATGACCTCCCCCAAACCAAATGGGTGGCTTTTCGGCGTGGGGCAAAATTGCGGTGCCCGAGGTGCAATCAAGAAAAGCTCTTTCGCGCTTATCTCAAACCTGTCGAGGCTTGTCCAAATTGCGGAAAAGACTGGGAAAATGTGCGCGCAGACCTCGCCCCAGCTTGGGCCTCTATGACATTATCTGCCCATGTCATTATTGTGATTTATCATTTTTTCTTTTTCGACAAACCGATCGCCAACTGGCTGGCCATTACAATTATGGTTGTAATGGCGACGGCTATATGCCTTGCCACACTTCCCTCTTTCAAAGGCCTGTTCATGGCCATTGTCTGGTGGAATAAAATGGAAAAAGAACAGCAGAGTTAATTCGCTTGACGCCAAAGTCTCAGGGCGTCATATCACTTTTACTCATTAAGACCGGAGGAGAGACAGGCTCTT
>CAYTAJ010000017.1:0-36531 GCA_964435725.1 uncultured Algimonas sp. | reverse complement strand
TAGTAAAAAGGACTCGCCATGGCAGGTCATTCAAAATGGGCCAATATCCAACACCGCAAAGGGCGTCAGGATAAGCTTCGCTCTAAACTCTTTTCAAAACTCGCCAAAGATATCGCGATTGCGTCTAAAATGGGTGGGCCGGACCCGGATATGAACCCACGCCTGCGTTTGGCGATTGCAAACGCCAAAGGGCAATCCATGCCCAAGGATAATATCAAACGCGCGGTTGATAAGGGTGCCGGTGGCGAAGGCGCCGATTACGAAGAAATTCGTTATGAAGGTTTTGGCCCAGGCGGTATTGGATTTGTCGTCGAGGCCAGCACAGACAATAAAAACCGCGCCGCGATGGAAGTGCGTACAGCCTTCTCTAAAAATGGTGGGGCATTGGGCGAAAGCGGATCTGTCACCTTCATGTTCGATCAAAAAGGCAAGATTGAATATCCTTTGGCTGTGACCGATGAAGACACCATGATGGAAGCCGCCATTGAGTCAGGTGCGGATGACGTTGAAACGGATGAAGAGGCCGAGGACCAGTGGGATGAGTATGAGCCCGTTCACACCATTTGGACCGAACGCGATGATTTGGGATCTGTGGCCGCTGAATTAGAGAATAAATTTGGCGAGGCGAAGTCCGTCAACTTGGTGTGGAAAGCCCAAAACGAGATTGATAATCCTGAACAAGCCGCCGCTGTGATGCGTTTGAATGATGCGCTCGAAGATCTGGATGATGTGTCTACTGTTTTCCATAATTTCGAGATGTCAGAGGCGGCTATGGCCACTTTGGAAAATGATGATTAGTCGTCATTAAAAATACGAATAAAAAAGGCGGCCTTTTGACCGCCTTTTTTATTGTCTGATTTAGAATTAGTCTAAATCTGATGCACTGTGACGTTCCATGAGTTGGTCTTTTTCTTCACCCCAAACCCGATTAACGCGACGCCCTCTTTGCACGGCAGGGCGCTTAGCAATTTGCTCAGCCCAGCGAATGACATTCTCATATTCATGCACTGAGAGAAACTCTGCCGCCTCATATAAGACGCCTTTCACCATGGCCCCGTACCAAGGCCATATGGCCATATCAGCAATCGTATAACCAGCCCCGGCCATATATTCGTTTTCGGCTAGGTGACGATTCAATACATCTAACTGGCGTTTGACTTCCATAGAGAAGCGATTGATTGGATATTCAAACTTTTCCGGCGCATAAGCATAAAAGTGCCCAAATCCGCCGCCGAGATAGGGCGCGCTTCCCATTTGCCACATCAGCCAAGATATCGCTTCTGTTCGCGCGGCGTGCTCTTTAGGTAAGAAAGCGCCGAATTTTTCAGCGAGATAAATGAGAATTGATCCGCTTTCAAAAACGCGCTGAACAGGCTTCACACTGTGATCCATCAATGCCGGAATTTTTGAATTTGGATTGGCGCCAACAAAGCCGGATGTAAATTGAGCCCCTTCTTGGATATTGATAATCCAAGCATCATACTCAGCGTCTTTATGACCCGCAGCCAAAAGCTCTTCAAGCATCACCGTGACCTTCACACCATTGGGTGTGGCAAGGGAATAGAGCTGTAAGGGGTGCTCTCCTACGGGTAAGTCTTTTTCTGATGTTGGCCCTGCAATAGGGCGATTAATATTTGCAAATTTTCCGCCCGAAGATTTGTCCCACGTCCAGATTTTTGGAGGTGTATATGTGTCTGTCATCTTTTGTCTCTCTTTGACTCTTGATTGAGATGTGGGCGAATATGGGAAAAGAGCAAGGGTATTCGGTTTCACATGATTGTGAGACTATTGGCTCAAGACTCATCCCTCATATCGAGATCTATCCCAAACCTGATTGAAGGGTTTACTTCGCCCGGAGGATTGGACAACCATTAGATGTTCGCGTGTAAGCTGGCGCGGCCCATCTACACCGCAAGCATGAGCGATAATCTCAATCTCTTTTTGAATGCTTTTGACATAGTTCATCACCCGTACAGCTTTATTGGATGGGTCGAGGCCCCGTTGTAAACGCGGATTGTGTGTGGTGATGCCTGTCGGGCAAGTATTCTGGTCACATTTCAGAGCTTGGATACAGCCTAGGGCAAACATGAAACCGCGGCCTGCATTGACCAAGTCAGCCCCGGCGCAGAAAGCCCAAGCGACATCAGCAGAGGTAATTAATTTGCCACTGGCAATAAGGGCGATACGGTCTCGCAATCCGTATTCTCGCAAAAGATCATCCATTAGCGGCAGGCTTTCGCGTACGGTAAGCCCTGTATTGTCAATGAGGGGCAGGGGGGCTGCCCCTGTGCCACCGTCGCCGCCATCTACGACAATGTAATCAGGGGCGCTGGCCTCTCCGCGTTTTTTAATGGTCTTAAGTAGGTCTATGATAGGCTGCGGGTTGCCTAGGCAAAATTTAATACCTGTCGGGCGTTCAGACACACGACGGACTTGATCAATAAGGTCGAGCAATTCTTCGGCGGTGCCGGCATCCACATGGCGATTGGGTGATATTGCTGCTTGTCCTTCGGGGATGCCGCGAATTTCAGCGATTTCTGCATTCACTTTTTCGGCCGGTAAAATACCGCCTTTTCCGGGTTTGGCCCCCTGCGAAAGTTTAATCTCAATCATTTTGATTTGTGGATTTTCGCAAATTTTGCGAAGCTTATCTTCGTTCAGCGTCGCATCGTCATTACGGGCGCCAAATTTTGCCGTACCCAACTGATAAACAATATCACAGCCGCCTTCGAGGTGAAACGGTGAGACGCCGCCTTCACCCGTATTGAGCCAGCATCCTGCCATACTGGCACCAAATGAAAGCGCTTTGATGGCAGGTTTCGAAAGGCTGCCATAACTCATAGCAGAAATGTTGAAATCGCTTTTCGGCGTGTAGGGATTGGGCGTATCCCTACCAATGACAAAAGGCGGACACATTTCATGTTCTTCGTCTAATTTTGGAAAGAGACCATTAGCAAAAATAGGTGTGCCCGGGGCCATAACTTTCGTTGAGCCGAAGGGAACAACTTCTGACCCGTGTTCGGACACTTCATTGACCCATTCGCGCTCTGCGCGATTGAAAGGCATTTCCTCTCGATCAAGGGCAAAGAAATACTGTCTGAAAAACTCGCCCAATTTGGAAAACAAACTACGGAATCGTCCAATGACGGGATAGTTGCGCCGAACCGTATCTTTGGTCTGAGAAATATCGATGAAAAATAAAATGATGGCAATAATGACCAAAAGACCAATCACAAATAGGAATAATGATCCGAGAAGGTTTAAACCCTGCATCGCAAAACTTGTGGCATTTTCCATCATTGTGGAATCAGAGTTTGCAGTGAAATAAAACGCCATATTCAGCTCCGATTTAGGTTGAGTTACTTATGCGCTTCTTCGCAGGAGGCCGCAAGTCACTCGCTCAATTGTAGTCTAGGGGCAGATAACAATTGTAGAGAATGCTTGGGGCTTTCGATAATTGACCTATTGCTGTAAGTTGGCCGAGGGGGCCTCGTATGAAACTCTTTTTAAGCCTTGTATCAGCCATTTTCGCACTTTTCCTTGGCGCGTGCGTGGTAGGATATTTTTTGCCCGATAATTTGACGATTGAACGCTCGGTTTCAATGCAGGCCCATAGTGATGACGTCTATTTTTATCTGGAAGACTTAGAGCAATATCGCAATTGGTCAGCTCTGGATGCAAAGCTTGCTGAAACGCCAATCATAACGGGCGGTGCCGATATGGGCGTTGGACAAAACCAAGCCTGGCAAAACGGTCCTGTCGGTTATGAATTTGGTAGTCGTGAAATCATCCAAACGCAAATTGGCGAGTTTGTTGTATTAAACGTCAATATCGCCGGGCAAGATATTTCTACGACACATGCTGTTTTAAAAAATGACGGCGGTAATGTAACTGTGCTGAGCAAGATTGAACTGCCGCAGCCCGGCTTTCCTTATCTCGGCCGCTTGCGGGCTTTGTCAACGAAAGCTGACTATGAAAAGGCGTTAGATTCAGCACTTGCGCGGCTAAAGGTGCAAGCCGAAGCCGATACTGGATTTGAGTAGACTTTACTCATCTGATCTGAGAATCCAGTCCGGCACTTTATTGTTCTCTTCCCCTTCGGTCTGTTCAGGCAAAGTTTCAGGTAATATCCAATCGGGTTGATTATTGTTGTCGTCTGGTTGAATGAGCAAATCTCTGACGCGACCACTATCCCCCTGAACGATAACGGGCTTGTTTAAAAATTCGCGATCAAAGCTGACTTCTGGGCCGTCATCAAGGACAGTTGTCGAAGGGCCACCATTATTGAACGAATTATCACCGAGCGGCACGACCCAGATGTTTTGACCGCCCCCTATAACGCCGCCATTGGCCCGACCAGCTCTGTTAATGCTGCTTGGTTGTTCTCCGCGATCTGTGCCGCGGCCTGCCATACCTTCAAATCTCTCCCATCCAGCGGAGTTACGGCCTTGAAATTTGTTCAAATATTCAGGACATTCTTCATGTGTACGGCCTGCTTCGCGACATCGAATATCTAAAACCAATCCGTCATACCCTGCGCCCGGGCTTGTTCGACCCGATGGTGCAAGTGTCCAACCGCTTGCGCCGGGCGCGGCGCGACGGGTTCCACCGCCCGGAACGGCCTCATTGCCACCGCCAGTAACAGGGCCTGCAATAGAGGGTTCACCGCGACCGGGTGTAGCCGGCGGTAAGCCAACGGGTTGACGCAAGAGGTTTTCTAAAGGGGTAGACTGCGACTGTGGCACAGCGCGTTCCGTCTCTTCCTGCGTTACGGGTGCATCCGGAGACGCCAGAATTGAAGGGGCTGTCGTGATGATATCAGGCTCCGCCGGTGCAGGCTCGATAACATCAGGGGGATCGATTGTTTCTGGGGCGGGAGGAGTAATCACCTCTTCAATAATGGGTTCTGAAATAGGCGGGAGTTCCTCAATCGGGGGAAGTTCTGGTAAAGGTTCTTCTATGATGACACCCGGCGTAGGCAGTTCATCGGGTGCATCTGGCGTGGTGAACGGTGCAGGTTCTAATTCAGGTTCTAAAATTGGTTCAGGTCTAGGTGCCTCAATGATAGGGTCTTCCGGAAGAGGGTCTTCAATGATGGGTTCAGGCGAAATTTCAGGCTCAATCGGGTCTGGCTCTATGATCTCAGGGAGAGGATCAAAAATTTCAATAATAGGTTCTGGTTCTACGACCTCCGGTTCAATCGGTCGTTCAATGACGGGCTCAAGTGGTTCTTCAATAATCGTCTCGGGTATAATTGGGTCAGCTTCGATGATTGACTCGATAACAGGTTCAACCGGCTCTGGCTCTTGGACGGGCTCGGGCAGGGGTTCCGGTTCGATTAGAGGTTCAGGTTCCACAATCGGGTCTGGTTCAATAACGGGTTGTGAAATGATCTCCGGAGGTGGCGGTGTGACTTGTGGAACCTCTTCAATGACGGGTTCCGGAATAGGCTCTGGCTCCGGCTCCGGAAGTGGAGGCGGGGGTGTAAGTTCAGGTTCCGGTTCGGGCTGAGGCGGTGGTGGCGTTGGTCTTGGCTTTGGTCGAGGGGCAACAGACGGCGCAGGAATAGCGGGTGTAATGACTTCAGGGGGCGGTGCGGGCTCTGGCTCAGCTTGGGGTGTTGGGTCAAATGTGACAATCTGAACAGGCAAAACTTCAGGCTCGTCTGGTTTCAGGTCAGGTATGATGAAATTCGCAGAGAGGGCGAAGAATAATCCCAGATGGATTGCAAAAACAGTCGCTATAATAGAGGTAATGCGTTGCGCATCATCTTGGATGAAATCCAAAACAACATCATCGTCATGGTACGGCGAGAAACGCCCCCCGACTAAATTATCAGGCAGACGGGCGTCATATGTAATAGACCCGTTCACTCGCGCAGTAACCCTCTGAATGTCTCCGCCAGCGGCGTGTTTCACCTTTAAGCCATAAGCCGAAGGGGGCGCTGCGCCAAGAGGGCAGGCACAGAGGATTGGGGGTTTAAAGCGTTAAATCTTGTTCAGGACAGCGTCTCAATGAAGCCTTTTAGGCCGACAACATAATCAAAGCGGCGAAGAAAAGAACGCTTAGAAGTGTATATTTTTCAAAACTATAGCTTCGCATGGTGTGTCTTTCATTTCCTACAGTTCTCCTATCAGAAGGAAATTAGGCATTATTAAGACCTTAAAGCGCCTCTTTTTTGAATTTTTACCCGTTAATTATGGGCTGTGCTATGGCGGTTGCTTTTCGCCTGTTACGATAAAGAATGATGGCTATTCCTAAGAGTGTGAGGAAAACACCGCCAATCATTCGAGCGGTTAATGGTTCTTTCAAGATTAATGCTGCAGCGGCAACAGCAACTACGGCCGTCATCAATCCCGAGGGCGCGATAGTATGAATCGGAAGACGCTTTAGTAGCCAATAATAAAGACCATGCGCGACAATTGAGGCTAGAACAGCTGAATATAAAACGGCTCCGAAAAAAGCGAAGCGGGTGTCTCTTGCCAAGGCTTCGCTCTGATTGCTCTCAAGCCAAAAGCTCATTGGCCAAAGAACACAGGAACCCATGATGGCAAACCAGCAAAGAAGTTGTAATGGTCCAACTTCGTTAATTTTCTTGACGATAATTGCGGCTATTGCCTCACTCATGGCCGCGCACATCATCAAAATTATACCGACGAAATAATATGGGCCTACGGCTTCTCCGGGCTTGGCGGTTGCAATTATAACAACGCCAAGGAAGGCTATCACTATGCCGAATATGCGCCATAACCCAATGCGTTCTTTGAAAAAGATGACTGATAAAATTATTGAGAACGGGACATACATTTCGATTGCGACAGCCCCTGCCGCAGCTGTGGTCAGATTTAGTCCGGTAAATAGAAAGAGGTAATTGAATGCACCAAACCCAAGGCCGCCCAAGATAACCCAAAGCATTTGCCCCGTGTGCCAGCGTAGCCATGGTAGTGTTAAGATGGCGACAAGCGTAATGCGTGTTGCTGCATAAAAGAGCGGGTCAATCGCTTCACTCAAAGCAAGCTTTATAACAATGAAGTGCAGGCCCCATATCGTGCAGATCAAAAGCAATGCGAGAAATTCACGGACACTCATGATGTAAGAGACGCTAAAATATATGTCAGACGCTTTGCCATAGCTTTCGCCTCTAATTGGGATTAGAGACGGTGTGAACTCTAAAAAGGCTATATCGTGTTGGACTCTCCTTTTTTATCTCACTCAATTAGCTCCGTTGCCCCTTCTGCGACGATGGCGATTACACAGCTTGCTAGAGATATGAGATTAGAAGGACGTGACGTTATCGGATTATCTTCAGGGGAATCAGATTTTGATACGCCAGCCCATATCGGAGAGGCCGCAGAAAAAGCGATAAAAGAGGGGAAAACACGATATACGGCTGTCGATGGGATTCCGGAACTAAAAGAGGCGATTTCATTAAAATTCAAGCGCGAGAATAATTTAGAATACAAGACCAATGAAATAAATGTCTCGCCTGGTGGAAAGGCTGTCATTTTCAATGCTTTGGCTGTGACGCTCAATCCGGGGGATGACGTTATTATCCCTGCACCTTGCTGGGTTTCATATCCCGGGATGGTTCAGCTATTGGGAGGCACCCCAAAGGTTATTTTATGTGATGGAAGCTCTAACTTTCGTTTAAGTGCCGAAGCTCTTGAAGCGGCTATCACGCCAAAGACAAAATGGTTGATGCTCAATTCGCCTTCAAATCCCACAGGGTCTGCTTACACGGTTGATGAATTATCAGAACTGGCTGAGGTGTTGCGACGTCATCCTAACATCCTTATTCTTTGTGACGATATTTATGAGCATCTGATTTATGATGATTTTGTCTTCGCCACGATGGCATCGGTCGCACCGGATCTGAAGTCACGCATACTTACAATGAATGGTGTGTCAAAAGCCTATGCAATGACGGGATGGCGAATAGGTTATGCGGGTGGGCCGGACTGGATGATTAAAGCCATGGCCAAATATATGGGGCAGACGACTTCAAACCCGGCGTCTATTTCTCAATGGGCGGCTGTCTCCGCACTTAATGGCCCGCAAGATTTTATTCACTTCGCCCGCCAAGCATATGACGCCCGACGGCAAGATGTTGTTGCAAAATTAAATGATATTCAGGGGTTCAGCTGTCGAATGCCAGAGGGGGCATTTTATGCTTTTTTCGACTGCTCCGATTTTCTCTCTTCGGGCCAATTTTCTGACGACACGGCCTTTGGCATGGCGCTTTTGGAAAAAACGGGTGTGGCCCTTGTCCCCGGTTCAGCCTTTTACGCTCCCGGTCATCTGCGTTTATCTTATGCGGCTGACCCGGCCTTACTGAAAGAGGCCTGCGCTCGCATAAGGAATTTTTGTTTAGACTTAAACTAACTCGCAACAGCCAGATTAATGGCCGACGTTTTTGTATGATGCTCTAAACGCTCAAAAAGCTCGGTTTGTTTTACAGGTTTTGTTAGATAATCGTCCATACCCGCATCTAAACAGGCTTGTCGATCATTCTTAAGGGCGTGACCTGTTAGCGCGATAATCGGTGTGAATGCTAATCCATTGTCTTTTTGGAACTGTTTAATCAATCGCGACGCTTCATAACCATCCATAACCGGCATTGACACATCCATTAATATGGCCGGGTATCGATTGGGGTTTGCCTTATAGGCCTCTACGGCCTCTTTGCCATTATCAGCAAAAACAGGTTCGAAGCGTGAATCTGATAACATCAAACGGACAACATCTTGGTTTAGGGCAAAATCCTCAGCCACGAGAATCGGAATTTTCTGACTGATACTTTCGTTTTTGCTAGATTCCTCAACTTCCGGAGCCGGCGTCTCTGCTTTTGTATTTTGAGGTGGAGTCAGCTTTGTTTCTGTCTGCATAAGTTTTGCTGTCATAGATTCAACAAGGTCCATATTTTCCTCCAAATTTAATGATGTCTCTTTTTTGGTCTTGGTGTTATTTTGTGCTGTGGCCTCGCCAATTGCATTCACGATAACTTCATGAAGCCGCGCTTCGCGGACGGGTTTGACATTGTGACTGACGATACCAATTTTCTGTAGTTCCAAACTGGATACTGGTTGGTCACAAGATGATAACATAATAATGGGCGGGCATTTCAGAGTTCTATTAGTGCTGACCATTTGCGCCCATTCCTGACCATTCATACCAGGCATGAGGTAATCCAAAACAACGATGTCAAAAGGTGTGGATTGTCCTTGAGCATTTTTGAGTGCTTCTATGCCTTCAATGCCATTTTCAACACAGTTTGTTTTTAATCCCCAGCTCTGTAATTGTTCGGATAAAACTTGGCGATTTACACCAATATCATCAATGATTAGGGCACGCTTTCCTTGAATGGACTTGATGTCGAGTTGAACGGGTTTGTGTTCTTTATCAAGGGGTAAGGGTAGTGTAATAGAGAAAGTTGACCCTTCACCAAGTTTCGAAGTGAGACCAACACGACCTCCCATCATTTCAACGATACTTTTTGTAATCGCAAGCCCTAGTCCTGTGCCCCCGTAAAGCCGCGTAGTTGAGCCATCTGCTTGTGTAAACTTATCGAAAATGTGATCGACTTTATCTTCAGGAATACCAATGCCGGTATCGGTGACATCAACGCGTGTTATGCATTTTCCTTCATGCGGTTCAGATATATTGACTGTTACTGTAATGTGGCCTTCATCTGTGAACTTAATCGCGTTTCCTATAAGATTTGTGAGTATCTGGCGAATGCGACCCCCATCACCAATGAAATGCTGAGGCAATTTTGGGGGGTAATTGATAACGAGTTCAAGGTCTTTTTCTTGAGCCTTGGTTATCAATAGTGCTGTAACATCATTGATGGCTGACTTGAGATCAAATGGCATCGGGTCGAGTTCCAGGGCCCGTGCCTCAATTTTTGAAAAGTCTAGAATATCATTAATTATCGTGAGCAAAGCAGAGGCGCTATTGTTGATAACATTCACGAAATCGCGCTGTTTTTCGTCAATATCTGACCCAGCCAATAATTCAGCCATTCCCAATATTCCGTTCATTGGCGTCCGAATTTCGTGGCTCATATTGGCAAGGAATTCGGATTTCGCAATACTGGCAGCAATCGCGTCATCTTTAGCTTTCTCCAAAGCCTCGGCTTGTTTTTTTTCTTCAGTAATGTCTTTGACAAAAGCCCATATTTGTATGGGTTTGCCGGACGGATCCCGGACGAGCTCAGCCAATGTACGAGTCCAAACTGTTCTATCTTTGATTGTAATGCCTCGACCAACAACACGAAATTTATCTCCAGTATGCGTCATTTGTCGTAGCGCTTCACGTATTTCATTGCGATCATCTGGGTGAACAATGGATAGGATTCCACGCTTGTTAATATTGCTTACAAGCTCCCTTGGTAAGACGGATTTAAGCGACTCGCTGAGTTGATAGTGTTTCGTCCGGAAATCATAAATCCAATAACCAGCCATACCAACGGCGAGAGACTTTTCGAGCATAGTAGCTTTCTCGACAAGTTCGCTTACATCTTCAGAAATTGAGATTGTAAATTTGTTTGGCAATGATTTTCGAACGTGTCTTTGTGTGCTCCCATCGCCTAATTTGACAACGTGGCTGACATCGCCATCTCCTTGCCCAGTCTTTATAGCCTGATTGCTTTGAGAGAGTTTATTTTTTTCAATAATTTTGGGGGTTAACATCCCATTTTTGAGGAGAAGTTCGTGACAATGTGAGAGTGGGTCCCCAACCTTTAGTTCTTTCGGGTTGAGCTTTAATTGATCGTACGCCGCGCTTGATATAAATTGGTAAGTTAGATTTTCATCTAAAATTGATACACCGATATCAAGATGCTTACACAACATATCAAGGAATAATTCACGATACTCCGGCGCTATTTGATCATCCATATTCTTGGATGACTTATTTTGTAATTCGATATCGTCCATGCTTCCCAGTTATTCATCTTTAGCTAAGAAAACATCAATATGGTGTATTAAAGTTAATAAAGCGCGAAAAAAAACCGGGTCTGAGAGAAAATCTCAGCCCGGTACTAAGTCTTCGCTATACAAATCGGGGAGAACTGTATGCGGTAAAAACAGGGCCACAAAAGGGGAGGACGTGCCGTGTTTCGTGAGGTCTATCTAAGCAATAATTCTATTTTGAGAACAGCTAACGCCGCAAAGGACCTATGCATAAACGCATAACTCTTGGAAAATTCAAACAATCTTAGGTGTTTATACCTTTGGAGGTGTTGGCGGCGAAGCCTTCCAACTTCGTGTGGCTCTTTGTAAAAATTCACGAAAAACTTTTGCTCTAACGGAACCGCGCAGCTCCGTCGGATAGACAAAGAACAGATCAAAAGGTTCACCCGACACAGACGGTAGAATTTTGACAAGGCGTCTTGATAACACAGTCATATAATCCGGTAGTCCCGCTAAACCTATACCGGCCTCGGCAGCACGCATTATACCGTGGAGATTGTTGACATTTAAGACAGGTTTGCGTCTCTCATGAGTGGCCACATCAAGAACCCAATTAGCACTATGTAATTTCTTAGGAATCAAATCGCCAAACGCAACAATTTTATGATTGTCCAAGTCTTCAGCGGAACTTGGCGCACCATAGGTCGCCAGATAGCCATGGCTGGCATAAATGCTTTGCGTAATTTGTCCAAGCTTGCGTTCAATAACGTCGCCTTCAGTCGTCGGCCAGGGACGTAGAGCACAGTCGACATCAAACGCAGACAAATCATGTTCATCATCTTCAAGGATTAACTGTACATCGATATCGGGATAAGTTGCCATAAACTCTGGCAAAACAGACGTTAGCCAGTTTGACCCCAAAGAAATAGGGGAGGATACGCGTAGTAAGCCTTGAGGCTTTTCTCGACTGTCCAAAAGTGAAGAACGCGCAAGAGCCACTTTTGCCGACATTTCCCGCGCGGCTTCATAGAGAATATGCCCTTGTTCCGTGAGTGTTAATCCCCGCGCGTGACGATGAAAGAGCGAAATATCGAGATCTTGCTCAAGCGCAGTAATTTGTCGTGAAACAGCGGATTGAGATATTCTCAAAGCATCTGCCGCTGCCGTAAGAGACCCGTGCTCCGCCGCAGCGTGAAAGGTTTTTAGCTTATCCCAATCGAGGGTGTTTGGCATTTATTCCGCAGCTTCCTGAGTGGTATGTGCAGCTTCCTCAGCTAAGAACCGCTCGGCTTCCAAGGCGCCCATACAACCGAGACCTGCCGCTGTCACAGCTTGTCGATAGATTTCATCAGACACATCACCAGTCGCGAATACGCCGGGTATGTTGGTGGCTGTACTATCCGGTGCTGTCGTAATATACCCACCTTCATTCATAGCAACATGACCTTCGAAGATTTGCGTAGAGGGTTTGTGTCCAATAGCGATAAACACGCCATGCGTATCACGCGTAAACTCTTCGCCCGTTTTCGTGCTCTTGAGGCGCACACCCGTAACACCCAGCGGGTCTTCATCACCTAGAATTTCTTCGAGTGTTGTATCCCAAAGTACCTCAACTTTTTCATTGTTAAAAAGACGTTCTTGTAAGATTTTTTCAGCGCGTAATGTGTCCCGTCGATGGACTAATGTAACTTTAGACGCGAAATTTGTGAGGAACAAAGCTTCTTCAACAGCCGTATTACCACCACCGACGACGACGACCTCTTTATTGCGGTAGAAAAATCCGTCGCATGTTGCACACGCAGAAACTCCAAAGCCTTGGAATTTATCTTCGGAAGGAAGGCCTAGCCACTTGGCTTGCGCGCCAGTGGCAATAATCACCGCATCTGCTGTGTAAGTGGTGCCGCTATCGCCCTTCATGGTAAATGGGCGTTTGGAAAAATCGACATCAAGAATTGTATCTTCGTAAAAGGCCGTGCCAAATTTTAAAGCGTGCTCTTTAAATTTATCCATAAGCTCTGGCCCCATAATTTCTGGAAAGCCCGGATAGTTCTCAACATCTGTGGTAATGGTCAATTGACCGCCAGGTTGGAGCCCCGCGACGATACCAGGTTCAAGCATTGCGCGTGCCGCGTAAACGGCCGCCGTATAACCTGCCGGTCCTGACCCAATGATAAGTACTTTATGGTGAACGTTATCGTTCATGAAATTATCCTCAGACATATCTTGATGTTTGTAGTCTGAGATAAGGAAACAGGCGCGGATTCGCAAGCAAGCCGAGCATAATGTAAGGGGATAAGCGGGCGAAATAGAATTGATACGCCCTGTCTTTTTCTTGCAAAACTGAATTTCCTTTGCAATTTGGGATTATGAAACACTTTTCACTCTGTTTTTTCGCCTTATCGTCAGCTTTTCTGTGGGGGTGCCAGTCCCAAACATCTCCTAATGTGGAAACAGAGACTACAATCTCCGACGTCACCGAGGAATTTAAATGGCCCCGTAGCTTTGGCTACTTAGGTGAAAACTCTATTTTAGTCTTCTCCGGAACACAAAATTGGCGTCATGACTCTGGCATTGCTGCGGCCTCGAACTTCTGGGCCACCGAAACAGATAAGAACGGTGTAGGACTGTTCACGACCGAACACCCGGAGATATTTGATCCCCAATATCTTTCAAAATTTTCGGTTATTGTTTTTAACAATATGACAGGATTAGGCTTATTAAACGAAAGCCAAAAAACTGCGATACAGAGTTTTGCTGAAAGTGGTGGTGGCCTAATTTTACAACATGGTAGTGGTGATGGAAGTGCGGGTGCAAACTGGCCTTGGTATCGAGATCTTGTAGGAACAAAGTTTATTGGGCATCCTGCAGACCCACAATTTCAAAATGCCCGTGTTGTTACGCTCGCGGAAAACCATCCCGTTATGTTTGGCATAGGTCCAGAATTTTATCATACAGAAGAATGGTATAGCTTTGACGGTTCTGTATCCGGAGACGTTGTTGTTTTGGCAGGTTTGGACGAAAGCAGCTACTCCCCACGAAATGACGTTTATGGCGATGTGTCTGACTTGCGCATGGGGCCTGAACCTTCAGATCATCCTATTATTTGGGCAAAATGTCCAGGTGAGGGACGTATGGTCTATTCAGCTTTAGGGCATCATGTGCAGAGTTATGAAACAGAAGCACATTTGACACTCCTCAGAAATGCGATGGCTTGGGTTCGTAAAGAAACAGACCCGCAAGGGGAGTCTTGCCCCTCTTAGTTTAGAACCGCATGTCGTCGGTCATAATGCGCCCATAAAAGTTCTGCGATGCGCGCTGTTTCGCTAAGCGGGGTATAGTTCGGTGCGTTTGGGTTACCTGAATATTCTTTCAAACCACAACGCTGTGCGAGTGCGTTGTGCAGGTTTTCAAATTTACCAGCATTGCCTGTCAAAGGCAGCGAAAAAACAGGTTTGCCGGTCGCGCAAGCTTCTGTGAGCATATTTGTACTTTCCGCTGTGACAAGAATGATGTCAGCGCCACCTAAAAAGGCAAAATAGGGATTGTCGCCCTCTCCATAATGTACCCAAACATGCTGTAACTCTGAAGCGAGAGACACATAGTCAGAAACAGCCCAATCCGGTGTACGGCGGGATGTCGTGATTAAAAGGCTATAGCCTTTTGAGTGTAAGTCTCGTGCTGCCGCCAAGTGATTTTCATGATCGGCTTTGGAAAACCGATAAGTTTTAGAGGGGCCGCCAATAAGCAGCGCCGCGCGGGGCATTGGCAAGGTATCGAGTCGTTTCTCAAAGGCGAGAGTTTCTTTAACTATCCGGTCCCGCGTGACACGATTTGGCGCACCCAACATGAGTTCAACATTATCACCACTGAGCGCATCATGTTCTGGTGCAATGACCAAATCAAAACGTTCCGGATCAATTTTTGGATCTTGCACATAAACTGTAAAGCAGTCTCGATCGGCCTTTTTAAGAGCCAGAAGTGCTGCAATGGCCTGTCTGCCACAACCTATGGCGATATCGGGTGTAATAGAGGGCAGACCATAGTCAGTGTGTTTCGACTTCAGTGCAAATTGCATAAGCGGCGTGGCTGCCCGAAAGGCTTTGCCAGAAGATAAGACATGCTTGTCGATATCTAAAGGGCGAAGCTCGGACACGGCTTCGGCAAGGCCCCAAGCTTGGTTTTCTATGCCCCGACGACCATCACTAATAACCCAACATGTCAGGTTATCATGAGGGAGGGTAGGTGGCATGAGTTAGACGAAACTCACTTCCAGAATTTCGTAGCCCTTGGATCCGCCGGGGGCAATAACTTCAAAAACGTCACCGACTTCTTTGGAAATCATGGCACGAGCGATAGGGGACGTAATGGAGACTTTGCCGTCTTTGATACTGGCCTCATCTTCACCGACGATTTGATAAACGCTTTCTTCATCTGTGTCTTCATTGACGATTTTGACTGTGGCGCCAAAACGGACTGTATCACCGGACATTTCGGTGGGGTCGATAACCTGCGCAAGAGATAGTTTCGACTCGAGCTCTTGAATACGACCTTCGATGAAACCCTGCTTTTCCTTGGCCGCGTGGTATTCCGCGTTTTCTGACAAGTCGCCATGTTCGCGAGCAACAGCAATGGCTTGGATGACCTCAGGGCGCTCAACGGTCTTGAGGTGTTTTAACTCTGTTTCCAAAGCCTCATGGCCTTTTACGGTCATAGGGAATTTCTGCATAACATTCTGTCCAATTCGCAATAAGGGCCTGAGTTCATACAAGCCCAAAAAATTAGCTCGAAACCCATACGGGCTTTCTCTATACGGTCAAGGCCTAAAGAAGGGTAAAATCATCTCGCAACACATATTGTATCAATAAAAATGGCGACAGGAGTGCCACCCTGTCGCCTATGCCCAAACCCCATTCGAAAGGAGACGAAATAATAAGTTTAAGCTCTAATAACTTGGGCATTCTATCCCCAAAAGTCAATTCTGAATAACTGCAACGTTCTGGAATGATTTAGTCGCATGACAGCATGTCGTCTTGTTATTTTAAAATGCTTTTAGCATAAGACCTGAATGAACAAACAAGCGATTTTTCCAGCCATTCTTGTCTTCCTCCTCCCATTTATCAATGATTTAATCGTGTTTGGCGGGTCAGGACAGATGGATAAGCTCTTTAATGCGCCCACAAGCCTTATAGGCAATGCTACTTTTGCGGCCTTACCTTTTCTTCTTATTGGCTCAGCGATGCAGCCCCGACCGCGTGTCACGCGTGCGCTCTGGATTGTTGCTGTGTTAACGGTCGTTTTATGGTTGATTTATGCTCTTACTGGTCTGTCACTTCAAAGCGATGATAGCTTAATGGCCACGAATTTCTTCATTTACATGGGGATTATGGTCTGGCCGTTTGTTTCAGTTATACTGATGGGAATTATCGCGAAATATGGCGAAACACCTATTGAAGAGGTCTAGAATGTCGGATTTAGAAATCGCACTCTTCCCTTGTTTGTCTGATAATTACGGTATTCTAATCCATGATCCGGCAACAGGCAAAACCGCCACTATTGATACGCCTGACGCAGAAGAGATTGCCAAACAATGTTTGGATAGAGGTTGGGATTTAACCGATATCTGGAACACACACCATCATTGGGATCACACCGGCGGCAATGAAGCGTTAAAAGCTGATTACGGTGTGACCATAACCGGGCCTAATATGATTAAAGGGCGCATACCCGGGTTAGATATAGGCGTGGGCGAAGGTGATAGCTTCATGTTTGGTGATCATATCATTCATATTTGGCATACGCCGGGACACACTAAAGATCATGTGATTTATTATGTTCCAGATGCTGACTCAGTCTTTGTCGGTGATACGCTTTTTGTGATGGGGTGCGGCCGATTATTTGAAGGTACGTCCAAGCAAATGTTTCAAAGCTTGAAAAAACTTGCGGCCTTGCCCTCGCAGACCAAAGTTTATTGCGCGCATGAATATACGCTCTCTAATGGCGCCTTTGCGATAACGGTCGAACCAGAAAACACGGCGTTGAAAGACGCCATCGAGCGCGCAAAAGAAAAGAGGGATAAAGGTATTCCCACGGTTCCCACAACAATAGACGCTGAGCTGGCAACCAATCCCTTTATGCGGGCAGACACCTATAAACGCTTAGGTGAAATACGTGCGGCGAAGGATAATTATTAAGACCGCGTCAGAGATATTATGTTGGGCTTAGAAAAAAGACAATAAAAACAATGCTTAATTATGAATGATATGTGAACATGGCTTTCAGCCTCGGCCTATCTCTGATATGGTATGAGGACTCATGATTAAAATATCTCACATTCGTGCTAGTCTACTAGCGAGCGCCCTCATGTTTTCCTCAGCTCTGGCTGTTCCTGCTTTAGCGCAGGAAGCTTTATCCTTACCTGAACTCAGCCCGGAGCAAATTGCGGCTGATGTTCAAAGGGAATTTAATAATAGAACAGGAACAACAGAATTTATCGCTCCAACATTTGATCCGTTTGAGCAGGATAGCTCAATGGCCGGTTCAGTGAGTTTTCGTTCTGTAGGCGCACCCATCACGACTATTGATGGAGACATCTATGAAGATGGCGTGCTCTTGGATATGGCGTTTTATTATAATTCACCAAGTGACGACCCTTTCGATGGTCGTGGGTTTACAGATGCGGCCTTTTTATCGGGCTCTTTAGCGCCTGCCGTACGTCGGGACCGTCGCATTTTAGAATGCTCGCGTAGCGTCCGTGATGTCGTTTACGATCATACCTATTATTATGCGCCTCGTGTAAGGTTCTCATTCTTCAGACCTTATCGCCATTACGGTGGTCACTACAGATTTGGGCGTTTTGATCGTCCTTATTGGAGAAATCGCGGTTTTGGACAGAGAAGTCACAGCGGATGGGGTCGTGCAACCTTCCCAAGTCGCAGTGGCTATTATTCTAATGACAGACAAAACCGCCGTTTTGACCGCCGTGAGGATCGCCGCGATGACCGTGCAAATAATAGGCGTGATGGAGATCGTGATAGAGAACAGACTCGTAATCGTCGTAGCGCAAGTGGTTCTGTCGTCAGAATGGATCGTCGGGGGCGTATGGGTGCCACGATAGATAACCGTCAACCGAGAGCTGAACGTCGCGCCCGTAATGAACGTCGTAGTGAAGGACAGAGAGAACAGCGCAGCGAGATCAGGACTTCAAATGATCGCAATATTATCTCTGAAACACGTAACAATCGTGGGCAGACCGATATTCGAACGGCGCGTGAAAACCGCTCGACACCTAGACCTGCACCAAGAGCAGAGTCCAGGCCAACCTCCCGAAATAATGAGGCGCGGTCTGAAAGCAGACGGTCGCAAACACGGTCACAACCTCGAACACAGCCAAGGTCACAACCTCGTTCTGAAACCCGCTCTCAACCGCGACGCTCAGAAAATCGCGGGGCGAAAAGGTCTACGAGATCGACACGGACAATTAAGAGCAATAATCGCGAAATCAAGGGTGGCAAACGTCAGTTGAACTTCTTCCCTGCGCGAACATCTTATAGTCGTGGTGTTACTCGCAGCGTCGATGTGGATTGCGCGAGAGAAGAAACGCTTAGCGTCTTTATTCCGACCGACCGTCTCGAGGCGGCACGTTTTGACGGTCTGACCATATTGGCTTTGGATAATAAAGGTCAGGAATATCCTATCTTCATTCCGCCGAACTATATCGAAGGCTTCAAATTGGCGAAGAATAGTGGGTTTGTGTCATCGTCTCGTATCCCCTCGGGACCTAATCCGGTCTATAGGGAACCCGTGACAGGTAGCCCCGTTTACAATGAACCTGCACCGCAAAACCGCATTGAAGCGTCTTGTCCTGTAGGAACAACAAAGCAAAATGATGGGTCTTGCTTGATTATGTCTGGCCAATATCCACAATAATGTATCGATTTGGGACAGATGTTTTAGCCTCTGTCCCATTTTTCGCGTTTGAGCCGAAATTTCGGCCAGATTTCGTGTAAATAAACTGGCATCAGGTTTGCAATGTCTATTTCGAATGTAAGTGCTGCATAACACTTTCATTCCCACAATATGGCGTCCACTTCCACACTGCCATATTTTGTTAGTCAAAAAGACCCGGTTGTTCCCAAAGGCAACCGGGTTTTTCTTTACACTTTTATAACAACACATGAATCCATAGCATAAAGCTATCCCACCCATACATATCCGTTCCTTGACCACAATCTAATGCGCAGTATTAACACGTAAAAAATTACGAACAGTCTTCGGGAAATTATCATGGGATTGCTGACTACCCTAAAACGCGAAACGAAATTCGTTGGCGGGCTCTTACGGATGTTGAAGTCAGTCAAAGACGTGGATGCTGAAAGCAATCTTTTGCTTGCGGATGATATTGAAAGCCGGGTTGATAAATTTGGACCCAATATCGCTTTCATCGAAGATGACCGTCAATGGACGTATGATGAGTTCGAAAGCTATGCGAACAAAGTTGCGGGTTGGGCACAAAACCAAAATATAAACGCCGGTGACACAGTCGCTGTTTTTGTACGTAACCGTTTGGAATATGTGGCGCTTTGGTTTGGACTTTCTAAAATAGCAGCCATTCCGGCTCTGCTGAATTTTCAATTATCAGGATCGGCCCTCGCTCACTGCGTAAATATATCCGAAGCCAATCATATGATTTTGGATCACGAAATGGCGGATCAGTGGGCGGCCGCAAAAGAAAATGTGACTGTTGAACTTAAAGTTTGGTCTGCTTTCGGTGAGGTTGAGCCCTATGAGAGTTTTGATGCAGCTTTAATAGATATCGTCCCTAATCGCCCTGCCAAGTCCTTGCGTAAGGGATTGAAGGCAGGTGGCATGGCGATGAAAATGTTCACATCCGGTACGACAGGTCTCCCGAAAGCGGCGAAGGTCACGCATGTTCGGGCACAAAATTATATGCGCGGCATGGGGGCCGGAGCGCGTTCAGGTCCAAATGATCGCATGATGATGGTCCTGCCGATGTATCACGCGACAGGCGGACTTGTGGGCGTTGGCTGTGCGCTGACATATGGCGGCGCCGTTATCGTTCAACCCAAATTTTCTGCGACAAAGTTTTGGAATGAAGCCGTGCGTCATGGGGCGACACAATTTACCTATGTCGGCGAGCTCTGTCGTTTTCTCCTTTCAACGCCCGCTCACCCATTAGAACGCGAGCATAAAATTCAATGGGCGATGGGGAATGGGTTGCGTCCTGAAGTTTGGGAAGGTTTCGTCAATCGATTTAATATACCGCATGTTATTGAGTTTTATGGCGCGACAGAAGGGAATGTGAGCCTCATCAATGTGGATGGCCCCATTGGCGCTGTTGGACGCGTGCCTGACTATCTGAAGTTCAAGTTCAACATTGATATTATTCGCTTTGATGTAGACACAGAAGAAAACCCGCGTGGAGCCGATGGGTTCTGCATTCGGACTGACCCGAATGAGGTCGGTGAAATGATTGGTGAAATTCGAACAGACGATCCGCGTTTTCGTTTTGATGGTTACGAAAATGAACAGGCCACAAAGAAGAAGATTCTTCGTAATGTTTTTAAAAAGGGCGACGCCTGGTTCCGGACTGGTGATTTGATGCGTCGCGATAAATTGGGTTATTATTATTTCGTTGACCGTATTGGTGACACCTATCGCTGGAAAGCTGAAAATGTGGCCACCGGTGAGGTGGCAGCCGTGCTATCCAAATATGAAGGTATTACACAGGCCAATGTTTATGGCGTCACTGTACCCGGCCATGACGGTCGCGCGGGTATGGCCTCTTTAGTGAGTGAAGCCGACATTGATTTGGATAAATTAAAAACCATTGTGGATGCAGAATTGCCGCTTTACGCACGACCCGTTTTCCTGCGCCTGTCTAAGGAGTCGGACACAACAAGTACGTTTAAGTTTAAGAAGACCAATCTGGTGAAAGCAGGGTATGACCCGGCCAATATTTCAGACCCACTTTATTATGCTGATGGTACAAGCGGGGCCTATCTTCCGATTGATAAGACAGTCTTTGATCAAATAAACTCCGGCGAAATACGTTTGTAACCCTATGATAGCGGCTGAGGACATTCTAAAATTTTGGTTCGAAGAGACCGATAAAAAACACTGGTTCAATGCAACGGATGCTTTTGATGCAGAAATAAGATCGCGTTTTGAAACCAAGGCTGTCAATTTGGCGTCTTCCCTTTTGATGGCGCAACCCCACCTTTGGGAGGCCACACCCGAAGGCAGTCTCGCGCTAATTCTCGCGATGGACCAGTTTCCGCGCAATATGTATCGCGGCACACCGGGCGCTTTTGCTTGGGACGATTTGGCCTTATCGGTTGCGCAGCGCATGGTTGTGGACTTTGTCGATTTGAAAATACCGCAAGAGCGTCGCGCCTTTATTTACATGCCATTTATGCATAGTGAAAATTTGGACATGCAGGATAAATGCGTGGAACTCTGCGACTCACGTTTGGAAGATGAAAACACCTTATTCCACGCAAAGGCGCATAGAAAACTTATTGAAGAGTTTGGACGTTTTCCGCATCGCAATGAAATTCTGGGTCGTGAGAATACAAAAGCTGAAGAAATTCATTTAAAGTCTGGTGGCTATTCGCCTTAATGACGCCGTTTACCTGCCCATCAAAGCTATTCCAAAAGCCAAGTCATTAAATCATGAAGGCTTATATTTATTTTTTCATTAGAATTGAATTTCTAAAACACGTTGAACAACTAAGTTGTCGCTATGCGGCGCGCTCCGCCTCGGCTATATACTGAGTTATGTTCAATACGAAAGACTTTACAGATAATTTGCGTGAGCGGTTCGAGAAACTGAAATTCGACCCGGACAAGATTTATACAATTCATAATAATTTACGTCGTTTGACAAACCAATTTGACCACCCTGGTCCAAAGATGCGCGACACCCTGGATTTCAACGTACCAGGATCACAGGATTGCGGTTCCGATTGTGACGTCCCCGTCAGGCTCTATATTCCCTTTGGTGCGAACGAAGATGCCGGGCCGACTTTGATTTATCTACATGGCGGCGGTTTTGTAACCTGTTCGATCGAAAGCCACGAAGGCATAGCCCTTCGCATGGCGCATGGCGCGAATATCCGTGTTTTATCTGTTGATTATCGATTGGCACCAGAACATCCTTATCCAGCAGGCCCTATCGATTGCGAAACAGTACTTCAGTGGGCGTTGTCAGGTGCGGGGCAAAATCATTACGGGATTGACTCTAAACGCCTGTCAATCGGGGGGGATAGTGCAGGCGGTAATATGAGTGCTTATTTGGCGCAGAAATACCGTGATAAACTTAATGCACAAGTTTTGCTTTATCCATTGATGCAACTTGTGAATTTCAAGCCGCCAAAGCCCGGGCCGCAAGATTGGTTGCAGCTCGGTTTTATGGCGTTGAAATTCATCGATGAACACTATGTCGCTGGCGCAGATCCGAAAGAAACGCGTTTGTCTCCTTTGTTTGAAAAGGATTTAAAAGACCTCCCACCCGCTTATGTCTTAACCTGCGGTCTTGATCCTCTTAGGGATGAGGGCAAGCTTTATGCTGACAATATGGCCAAGCATGGCGTGAAGGTGAAATATCATCACGAAAAAGCCATGCCACACGGGTTTTTGAATTTCTCTCGTGCTTTTCCCAAAGGCAAAACAATCCCTCTGGATGTTGCTGAATTTTTAAGAGAGTATGTCGATATACTGACGGCCACGGACATTAAAAAAGCTTCTGAGGTTTCGGCATAACATACCGTCCTTCAAATGCGATTTATGAACTAGGCGAACGGTTTTACGACCCGGTTAAAGCCGCAGACTTTCCTGAAACAACACTCCGATATGCTGACAAAAGTTTAGCGCAATCCTTGGGGTTGCCTACGAATGATGCCGCTTGGATCAAACATTTTGGTCGATTTGAAGCGTTACCTGATAATCTTAAGGAACCCTTGGCGCTTCGTTATCACGGACATCAGTTTCAACATTACAATCCAGATTTGGGGGATGGTCGCGGTTTCTTATTTGCGCAACTCTATGATGAAAAAGGTCGACTTCTAGATCTCGGCACGAAAGGTTCGGGGCAGACACCTTATTCGCGTCGTGGCGATGGGCGTTTGACTCTCTTGGGAGGCGTGAGAGAGGTTTTAGCAACGCGTTATTTGGAGCATATGGGATTAAATACATCCCGCACTTTGAGCCTTATTGAAACGGGCGAAGAATTAGTGCGCGGAGATGAGCCGTCTCCAACGCGTTCAGCCGTCATGGTGCGTTGCAATCATTCTCATATTCGATTTGGTACGTTTCAGCGCCAAGCTTTTTTTGAAGATAGAGAGGCTTTAGAAACGCTTACTGATTACTGCCGCCGTCATTTTTATCCGGAAGCCACAGACGGTGCAGCTTTACTTGAGCAGGTTTGCATCAAAAGTGCTGATATGGTGTCCGGATGGATGGCAGGCGGTTTTGTCCATGGGGTCATGAATACGGATAATATGAACATTACAGGCGAGAGTTTCGATTATGGCCCTTATCGTTTTTTACCGACCTTAAAATCAGGTCTCACGGCGGCTTATTTTGATCATAATGGTCTCTATGCCTTCGCGCGCCAACCGGAAATTATGTATTGGAACTTGGCGCAATTGGCACAAAGCTTATCCCTAATTGTAAATGATAAAGACTTGCTCAAAGCGTTGGAAGCGTTTGCGCCCGCTTATCAGAAAGCTCTTAGAAATCATGTTTTTCGTCGATTAAGGTTGCAGTCCAAGGCTTTGGATCATGACACAGACTTCGTTCTTTCAACCTTTCGTTTGCTAGAAGAAACACAAGTGAGTTGGCCACAATTCTGGCATGATTGGCAAGGTGGAGCGCCGTCTGATGAGACGACATATGGGGCGCCTTTCTCAGATTGGAAAAAATCTTATACGGCTTACGACGTTATTGGCGAAAAGCTTGAAGCAGAAAAACCTGCCAGTCTGATTTATGAAGAGATTGGCGATTTATGGGCGCCCATTTCCGAACAAGATGACTGGTCTATGTTCCACGCAAAGCTTAAGAGCTTTAATCGTGCGCCCTTTTAAATGGAATTCCGCAACCATATGCGGCGTTTTGACGTAACTAAGTCATCTAGGCTGGATGCGCCAATCAGGAGATTGATTATGAAACCGATGAAATTCATTTACACTACAACCGCTATTCTTGCGATGGGCACGTTAATTGGATGTGCGGAAGCTGAACAAGCTGTTTCCGAAACAGCGGAACAGGCCAAACAGACACTCGACACCGCAACAGATGCGGCGAAGTCAACGGTTCAGTCTACGACCGATAAGGCCACTCAGGCGGTTCAAGAAATGGCTGGTAAGATGGAAAGGCCGGGCGCTGATTTGTCTGATTTACCCTCAGGCACGTATAAATCAGAACAAGGACATACCTATGTCGCTTTTACCTATTGGCATCAAGATTATACTAAGCCGATACTGCGTTGGCGCGAGACGAATGCCACAATCATATTCGATAATGATAATCCGGAAAACGCGACATTGAATGTAAGCATCCCTGTGGCGTCTATAGACAGTGGTGTTGATAAATTTGACGAGCATTTAGTGAGCGCTGATTTCTTTGATGTTGAAAACCACCCGACAATCACGTTTACAAGCACGGACATAAATCGCGCGCTCATGGGTTCTGGTTCTGTGACTGGAGACCTGACGATTAAAGGGATTACGAAACCCGTGACCTTTACAGGACGCGTGAATAAAATCGGCAAGCATTTCCGATCTGGTGTCGATATGTTTGGTGTTTCTGCGACTGCTAACGTTAAACGCACTGATTTTGGAGTTGGCAAATATGCGCCGAATGTTGGTGATGATGTTGAGATTATGATTGAAGCAGAGTTCCTCAAAGAAGAGTAATGAGCGACGCGATACAACAGCGTTATTCAAAAATTGCAATCGCTTTTCATTGGGCGATTGCGTTGATGATTATTGGCTTGATTGTGTTTGGGATTTTGATGACTAATCCTGAAACGCCAAATCGGTTTATGCTCTATCAATTACATAAGAGCTTTGGGGTTACGGTTTTAATCCTGTCCGTTTTACGATTGCTTTGGCGTTTGAAGCATAAACCTCCGGCATTGCCTGATGGCATGAAGGCATGGGAAGTCGCCGCCGCAAAATTTACGCATATTGCCTTTTACGCCATAATGATTGGTATGCCTTTACTAGGGTGGGCGATGGTTTCTGCTTCACCTCTACCGATTGGAACAGAGTTGTTCTGGACAGTGCCGTGGCCGGATTTACCACTCATACCGGAAAGCAAAGAGTTGGAAGATGTTTTTAAAGGGCTTCATGAGAACATTGGAAAACTGACGATTGTTTTGATTTTATTGCATGTCGGTGCGGCCTTGAAACATCACTTTGTCAATAAGGACAGTGTTTTGGCGCGTATGGTGCCATTTATAAAACGCCAAAGCTAAGTTTCTCGCGATTCGACTCAAGCCTTTCTTTGACCTAAAAGATGTTATGGCTCGGGATTTACATCCAAAATTTTCACGCCGCACTATGATGGTATCAGGGTTATCACTCGCTTGTTTGCCACGAATTGCGCACGCGAATAACGATTTCGAATTTGAAGACTTTGGTAAATTAGTGCGGGTTATCGATGGGGATAGCTTTGTGCTCTCATCGGGATTGAAAGTCCGTTTAGCGAATATCTTTGCTCCGCAAAAATCAGAACCCTTTTACGAAGAAGCGCGCTCAGCCTTGAAAAACCTTCTCAGTGGACGACAAATCGGATTGCATTATGCGGGGCCCAAAAGAGATCGTTTCGAACGCGCCGTGGCACAAGTCTACACGCTAAGGCCCGATGGTCGTCCGGACCAATGGATACAAAATGAAATGATACGAGCGGGTTTTGCGCGTGTACGTTCTTATTCGGAAAGCGCGTTTCAAATAAGCGAGTTAATGGCAGAGGAAGTCATTGCCAGAGATGCGGGGAGGGGGCTTTGGCAATCAGAAAGATTTTCTGTTCGTTCTCCCGCACCAAATATATTGGCGCAGGACGTGGATAGTTTTCAACTTGTTGAAGGTCTGATTATTTCTTCGGCGCAAATTAAAGGGCAAACTTATCTTAATTTTGGCTCTGATTATTTAACAGACTTCACGGTTTCGATTGCGCGCCGTAACCGAAGGCGCTTTGAAAAAGCGGGTGTAGATTTAAGCGACCTAGAAGGAGCGCGTGTGCGCGTTAGAGGTTGGGTCGAGCTGTTCAATGGTCCTGTTATATGGATCGACCACCCCGAAGCCCTTGAGTTTTTAGACAGCCGTTTGATTTAATCGACTGTCTGAAGAACCTTATTTAAAGCCCTCTGGCATGGTGGCATCCATATTATTAAGAACGACACTGTTTTCGGGTAACGTTTCCGGTGGGATAACTGCAAACGCTGAGTCGTAATCAATTGATCCCTTAGCAAATGATACTGTTGGCGTCGTTTTGGACGTCACAGTTGGGCATGTGCCGTTATCCCGATAAAATAAGGCCGCCCTCAATTTAGCTTCATTGGGATCACCCAATTCATTGTTAATGTCATCCGGGATTGTGCAGCCCTTTAACCGCTCACCGAAGGTAAAGGCGTTGTCTTCCGGTACAAATCCATCTGAATAATCACCGAAACCTTTGTCATTTACACCGCGGAATTGAATAGTGAAGTAAGTTTCTCCACAATTGCCTGTTGGCAAAAAGCCGAATGGTTTACCACATGTGATGTCACCAATCAGGATAACTTCAACATCAATACCGTTCAGAGCATTAATGACAGCTTCGCTGGCAGAACAGGTTCCTTCAGTTGAGAGGATAAACACGCGCGGCAGGTTAAGTGTCGAAAGCGCCTGACCATTTGGCACCGAAAACCCAACACCTGTGTCGATGAAAGGAATGGGTTCTACGGGGTCATTGCTGCCGCTCGTTGGGTCCGTTCCATTCGCGTCTTCATTATATTGCAAAAGGCTGAAAGTTTTACCATCTGTCCTTTGTGGGCCAGCAATTTGGTAACCGAGTTGCGCCGCAACGGCCAAAAGACCGCCACCATTATATCGTAAGTCAAGAATCAGATCATTGACGTTTTGCTGGGCCATGTCGGAAATTGCATTGGCCAAAGATTCTTCTGAAGCAAAAGGGCTGAAGGTATTAAACAGCATATAACCGACGGGGCCGCTACTCGTATTGATAATTTCAGTTCTGTTGACGGGTTCAGCTGCAATACTTTCGGAGACGAGTGTAATAGTTCGGTCCGTTGTTGCGCCAGGGTCTCTCACAACGAATGTATGAGTTTCACCATCTGTTTCAGGAAAAAGACCAGCGTTTAAAGTGTCCACATCATTTCCATTTACGAGATCGACACCGTCCACACTAAGAATTCTTGCGCCTCGCGGTAACTGCACTTGGCCATTTACAACTTCAGACGCAGGAGAATTGCTTTCGGTATATAAAACACGAAAGTCACGCGGAGGCGTACTGCTTATTGCCGTAAATCGTACACCATAACCTGATGAAGCTGTATTATTACGCCGCTCCAAAAACTCAGCAGTTGGCTGGCTGAAATGAAAATCGTCTTTATCCTCGCCCGAGGCAGTTGTAGCGAAAGTTCTCAACTCTGCGAAATAGGCAACAGGGCTGTCAAAGTTTCCCGGGTTTTGATCTTGAATCTCGCGGTTCCAAAGATAGGTTTCATTGGACCAAGAGCGGAGCCAAAAATTCTCTAGTAATGTTGAACCCGCTCTGTCTGGGAACGTATTGCCTTCGGAGTCTGTACCGGTACGGACGACCTCACACCGGTCCTTGAACGTGCTGGACGCTTGAAATACGCCGGGCGTATATGTGGGGGTTTGACTGATAGGTGTTGGGATACTCGTTCCACCTTCGGAACTGCTACCACCACCACATGCAACTAAAACAAATGTCGCGGACGTTAGAAAAAGATTTCGTTGTGACTTTGAGAACATAATTCCATCCATAAGGTGTATGTTATGTTTGGAATTTAATCGATGCGCTGACAAGTCACGATGTCAGTAACACCGTAAAAGTGAAGAAAAAGCCGCACCTTGAAAAGTGCGGCTTAATATTAAACCTTACTGTAAGATGACGCTAAGCGGCTTCGGTATCTTCTCCATTGTCATCATTATCGGCTTTCGCCTCTGCTTCTTTGGCGGCCTTAGCCGCCTGACGGTTACGTGCTGCCGTAAGAGTTTCCAAAACATCCCCGAGTGCGGCGTCTCTTGATGATTTTTTAATGGCTGCAACCTCACGTACCATCCGGTCTATAGCAGCTTCATAAAGCTGTCTTTCTGAATAGCTTTGCTCGGGTTGAGCATCGGTACGGTGAAGATCGCGTACGACTTCAGCAACCAAGATAAGGTCCCCTGAGTTGATTTTTGCTTCATATTCTTGCGCACGACGTGACCACATGGTGCGTTTAATCCGTGCGCGGCCTTTGAGCGTTGTAAAAGCATCTTTCAGAACAAGCTCATTGGATAGAGCACGCATACCTGAAGTGGCTGCTTTGACCGTAGGCACGCGGAGCGTCATTTTATCTTGTTCGAATTTGACGACGTAAACTTCGATATCGAAACCAGCGATCACTTCTTGTTCGACACCAATGACTTCACCAACACCATGGGCCGGGTAGACGATATGCTGTCCTGCTCGGAATGATTTCTTAGACGACTTCTTAGTCGTTTTTTTCTTTTCTGCTGCCATTTATTTTATAGCCCTATTCATCGTGTCGCCCTTTATCCCCGGCATAACACTTTCATTTACAAAGAAACGGCGCGCACCTCACGAGGCCGCACCGTTGTTATGACAATAATATAACACAAAATTTCGTAAAAAGCGACTCTCGCACTGAAAATAACGCGAGGGCTAAAAAAACTATTATTTACAGGCGTTTATGCGTCACCTGTACCGGGTTTTTCAGAGAAATATTTTTCAAATTTTCCTGTTTCCGACTCGTATTTCTCACGATCTGCCGGTGGGGCTTTCTTAACAGTGATGACCGGCCAAAGCTCAGCGTATTTTGCGTTAATGGCGAGCCATTTGCCATCTGGATCATCTTCTGTGTCAGGTACAATCGCATCCACAGGGCACTCAGGTTCACAAACGCCACAGTCGATACATTCATCAGGGTGGATAACGAGCATGTTTTCACCTTCATAGAAGCAATCAACAGGACAGACTTCTACGCAGTCCATAAATTTACATTTAACGCATTCGTCTTTGACGATGTAGGTCACGTATCAGGTCTCCAGTGTCGGTTTGTGAGTGCATCTGCCGATGTGTTGGCAAAATGTCAATCGTTAGGCGCTTTAGCGTGTCATTTCGACTTCGTCAGCCCGAATATACAGTTTTTGCGCCTCTGGAGCTGGCCCACGTCGTGTCCCGACGGCCACCATCTCAACACTAATCAATTCAGTCCCGCGCATAAAGGTGACATGGTCTCCCGGACGAATAAGGGCATGAGGTTTTTTGACTCGTTCCATTTGCCCATTTCTGCGCAAACGGATTTTGCCTTTGGCGATCAATTTAGCGGCTAGACCCCGTGTTTTTAGCAAGCGTGTGCGGTATAGCCATATATCAAGACGGCAGGCGTCGTCGGTGGTTTTTTCGGATTGGGACGCCTGTGCTCTTCGGCTCAATTGTCATCACCTGATTTCTTATCATTTGTCCCATTCGTTTTGAGTGCTGCGAGGGCTGCGAACGGTGAATTTTGAACAGACGCCTTGCCTTTGCCTTTATTTGAGGATCGGCCGGCAGAGTATTCATTTTGTGATTTACGCTTATTGTGGTTTTTGCGACCTTTGAAATTGTCCCGGCCTCGGTGTTGGCCTTTGGGCTTAAACCCTTTTTGTCCTCTGACGGGAATAAACCAGACGTCTTTATTGGGCACTTCCGTTGTTGTTCCGTCCTCATTTTGAACACGACTATTGTAAAGCTGAAGCGATTTGGATTTGGTTTGCTTTTTAGGGGCCGGAGTTAGGACCGGATTTGGGGTAGGGGTTTCTTTACTGGTTGTTGGAGTGTCTACCGGTGTTTCTTTGGCGACCTCAGGCGTGTCAGCCACTGTGGCCGTACTATCAGGATTCGGCTCTTGCACTTTCTCGACAGAGAGCTCTTCAGCTATGTTTTGTTCAACATCCGGCAAGCTTTCGCGCGTTTCCGTATGATATCCCAAGGCCTTTAAGACGTTCTGTGTATCTTCATAAGTTCCACCCAACAAAGATAACATCTCCTGCATGATCTGAAAGGGTCGTCCTTTTGTTTCGACGCCGGGTATTGCAGCGAATTGTTCCTGCGCCTGTCTAATCATCAAGCTTAGACGATTTAGAATATCTAAACGGACGATACGTGGCCCGACAGCACGATAGCCCGCCAATGATAGGGCGGACGGGCCGAAATTCTCACTCGCCAAATCGCCTTCATTGGCCAAAGAGGTCATCCCGGCGAAGGGAATGAAAGGTTTTCTATCTCCACCCGCACCATAGGCATTTAAAAGGCTCAAAAGCCGTGCCGGTTTAGGCTTTAACATATCCGGCATATAGATATTGTAAAACCCAAATTGGACACCAAGCTCGCGTAATTGACGTCGCGAATCTTGGTTTAGGTTTTGCACTGTTTTAAGATGCTCTCGCCGCTCAACATTGCCGTTATTCTCCAAAAGCGTGAAGGCAAAGCCTTTAGCTTCCGGGAGGGCGTCTTCTTTTGCACCAAATTCTTTTAGGCCTTTAAGCGGTGTCAGATGCGTGGTGACTTCGGCGCGCAAGAATTCGCGCATACGGTCCGCCGCGAGATTACGCAGATTAGCATTGCCCAAATCGCTACATATCACTTCTGCGTCGGGTGTAAAAATCGAGCCGCTGGCGGCGACACGTCCAACCGTCATACCACCCCAGAGGATTTCTCCACGGTCGGACAGCGTAAAGATAGCGTGAGTGCCGCCACACAGGCTTGTAAGACGCCGGTCAATTTCAGGCCCCACGACTTTAGCTGCGGCAGCGTCCAAAGCTTTTGCTTCAAGACCTGACCCGCTCACATCGGGTTTGAAAGTCAGGCCTTCTAATTGACCAATGAGGTGGTCATCGACGAAAACGTCACCATTATCTTTAATTGTCGCGCTCATATAGGCGTCGGCTCCTATGCCTTTTAATAGCTTGCTTGTACGCTTATCTACGAAACGCGCAATGAGGCTCTCATGTAGCGCATCTGATAGGCGGTCTTCAACCTCACGCGCGTGGTTAGAGAGTGTTTTTCCGCCCATTCTTTCACTATTTGGCATCCAATTCGGTTTTGAGGCGCAATATGTCCAAGTTCGAATATGAGCTAAACGTGAAGAAAGTTGGTCAACACCCCCACTCATATTGTCCAAACGATCAATCCTTTGAGTCATAAACTCAGCCGAAATTTTGCCGCCACCCTTTACGAGCATGCGGTAAATATCCTGCAAGAGCTTGAAATGCGTATCGATGGTTAGGTTACGGAAATCAGGAATTTGGCAGACATCCCATAACTGCTTGACTTGAGCCGGGACCTTGATGGCGTTTGAGACTTCATCAATAGCCATAAATCTTTCTAAGACAGCTTCGTCCTCAGCACCTTTAATGCGGCGGAGACGTTTTGTCGGACGCGGTGCATTTAAACTGTCTACAAGCGCTCCCAGCGATGAAAACTGCAGATCAGAATTCCGCCATTCAGCATAATCCAAAGGCTCAAACTCGTGATTTTCGATCCGCTGAACGAGTTCTTCTTCCATGACAGGGCATTCGCCTGTTGTGCCAAAAGTACCATCATTTCTAAAACGTCCGGCGCGTCCGGCGATTTGTCCGGCCTCCATGGGCGTTAAATATCGTCGTCTGCGACCATCATATTTAGTCAGGCTGGCGAAGGCGACGTGATCCGTATCAAGGTTCAGGCCCATACCGACCGCATCTGTGGCTACTAAGAAGTCAACATCGCCATTTTGGAACATTTCGGCTTGGGCATTCCGGGTTCGCGGTGACAGCCCCCCCATGACGACAGCGGCCCCGCCGCGATAACGCCTAATAAGTTCCGCAATGGAATAAACCTCTGCGGCAGAAAATGCGACGATAACAGAGCGTTTGGGCAGGCGAGTGAGTTTCTTCGGGCCGTCATAAACGAGAGTAGAAAAGCGTTCACGATGTTCAAAACGGATGTCCGGAACAAGTGTTTTTAAAACGGGTCGTGCTGTCTCAGCACCAAGGAAGAGGGTCTCTTCCATGCCTCTCGCGTGCAAAACGCGGTCTGTAAAGATATGGCCGCGTTCATGATTGGCCATAAGCTGTACTTCATCGACAGCAAGAAAGGCGAAATTTCGTCCGATTGGCATTGCCTCTACGGTGCAGACAAAGAAGCGTGCTGTTGACGGAACAATCTTTTCTTCGCCTGTTATCAGTGCACATTGCGCGGGGCCTTTAATAGCCACTATCCGGTCATAAATCTCTCTGGCGAGAAGTCGTAATGGCAAGCCGATGACGCCACTTGAGCGCGCCAACATGCGCTCAACAGCATAATGCGTCTTGCCCGTATTTGTTGGACCAAGAACGGCAACGATTTTGGCAGGATTGAGGGAAGGGGCCATAAATAGCTTTTGGCCGATTCACTTTTTAAATACAATATAATCAGAAGCGCTTTAAGCCGTTTAATCGTCAAGCTTGATGGGGGTGTCCTGGCCCGGCAGAACAATAAACGCTTCGTCGACTTTTATTGTCGCTTTGATCGCACTGATTTTATAGGTGAATCGGATGGGGATATAGAGCCCTAACTCTGGTCGATGTTGAAAATAAACTTTAACAGGCGTTGTGCTTTCTTCGACCTCGGGGAGGTCTTCCGGATCAAAACCCGATATGGGTTCATAATAGACGTGACAGCGCAAGGCCTCGAACTTCTCGCCATCAAATTTCAGGCGTTTCGTGCCGGCAGGCTCCATGCGCAGGCCATAATGTTGCTTGGAGTCAAAGACTTTAACGGTTCCATCACAGACGTCACCTTTGTCTCCCCATCCTCGCATCATCATATTCAGGATAGCAGACAGCGTATCGTCTGCAGCATAGCGTTCAGCCGGGCTGGCAGGTGGTACGCCTTGGCTTCCTAAACGCGGTACAATAGCGACATCAACAGCCTTCCGCGTGTCACTGTAATTCATCTCAACTCGGCGATTCTTTTTATCCAAATTTTGTTGAACGTGAAATTCTGGATGGAGTCCGATATCGTCATGTCGGCCCTTTGTCACCGCCCAAATTTCGAGCTTCTTTAATAAGGCGCCTAAGCCGGAGGTTTTGATGTCTGAGTACAAAGAATAACGTGTTTGATCGTACCACCCCGCATAATTTGCACGAATCATACGGAGTCCGAACACATAACCTTTAAGTTCAAATTTGAATTGCGTGGCGTCGGAGCCTGGTGCGTCTAATATATAAGTTTTTTCGCTTAAATTCTGATCGTTAAGCGCTGCAATGTTGCGTTCCCCATCAATGAGGCTCACGCCCGCAGCGCCAAAAGCAATGCTGCTTGCCATGAGCGTTGAAGCCAGACATGTTTTTATGCGGTGCTTGGGCGTCATGTTTACTCCGTTCAGTTTCTTTATCTGCCATGACATATTTTACATGGCCAGAGACTGAACGTATGAGGCAGCATTGTGTTCATGAGCGTGACAATTCAGTCACACTTCAGTTAACCATCTTTAAAGCGAAAGCTGTAAGTTAACAGGAATAAGAGTGGATAAGGGGTTGACGTTATCGGTCTTCGCCTCTAATTCGCCCTCCATTCCGCCCGCAGCCTAGTTTGCGCGGGCCTTTTATGTTTTTTAGGTGCAATTATGTCCCGTCGTTGTGATTTACTTGATACCGGCCCAATGTCCGGAAATAACGTGTCCCACTCTAATATTAAGACACGTCGTCGTTTTGCTGTGAACCTTTGTAATGTGACCTTGATGTCAGATACGCTGGGTCAGAATTATAAATTACGTATTGCGGCCAAAACACTCCGCACCGTGGACTTCAAAGGTGGCCTTGACGGATTTTTGCTTGGCACAAAAAATCATAAACTTACAGATAAAGCGAAGAAGATTAAGAAAGCCATTCTGAAAAGCCAGGCAGACGTCGAAGCCGCTTAAGGTTTACCAGAACAGATTATAAACAAGCCCGTCCTTTAGAGGCGGGTTTTTTATTGGTGTTTTCGGTTTTAAGCCTGTTAAGTAGACATATGGATTTAATGCAAGCCATAGGCGCGTTTCGAGATAAATCGCTAGATTTCCATTCTCGGTCAATGCGATCAGAATTTTGGTGGGTTCAGCTCGTTTATACGCTTTTACTGTTCGTTGTTTTTGGAATTGATGGGGCGTTAGGATATGATGCAGACAGCAATCTGACACCTGCCACAACGGCTTTTGAACTCATTGTCCTTGTGCCAATGGCGGCCTTAACGGCGAGACGCTTACATGATGTTGGCTTAACGGGGTGGGCCCAAGTTCCGTTATACCTGACATATATTACTTATATTCCGGGTTATGAGGATTTTATTTTCAACGGCGCGGAGCGTGGCGGAGCAGAGTTGGTTCTCTTAATTGTTTATGCCGTCTATTCAATTTGGATTTTACTCAACTTAATTAAGGATAGTCAGCCGGGTAACAACCGATATGGACCGAACCCCAAAGACCCCAATCTTTCAGATGTGTTTGACTAAATGGCTGTTTTTGAGACCTTAAAACTTTCAGTGAAACGCGCATTCGATTATAAATCCCGTGCGACCCCTAAAGAGTTCTGGTGGTTTCTTTTCGTCTTCTTTGGTTGGATTGTTTTGGCTGTAATCGTCGATGAGAGTGTATTCATGGGCGGGACTAAATATCTCGCCCTCTATAATATTGTCAGTATTTTGTGGACGCTCGTCTATATTGGAGGGCTTGTTTGCCTGCTCTCACTTACGGTGCGGCGTTTACATGACTCAGACATGTCCGGTTTTTGGGTCTTGCTAATATTTGTGCCCTTAGGCCCATTTATCTTACTGTTTTTGATGTTTCGAGAAAGTACCCCTCATGAAAACCGCTTTGGTCATATTTCTGATGAGGATGAGTGGGCTTTGTTTGATTAATATTCTTTGCAATCATTCTGCTCTTCTGGCTTCGTAAAGCGCAATGCCCGCCGCAGTAGCGACATTTAAGCTCTCAGCTTGTCCTAGAGCATTTCCACTCATCATAGGGATTTTTGCCAATTGATCACATGTCTTCCTGACGCGATCTCTTAGGCCCGGTCCTTCGGCCCCCATCACAATGACATTTCGCCCACCCCCAGTCAGGGCTTTTGCGAGGGGGAGATCTGTTTCACCTGCGAGACCCGTCACCATCCAGCCTATGCGTTTCAGATTTTGAAGGGCGGTTGTGATGTTCGTTTCCAAGCAGACAGGCACGGTTTCCAGACAGCCGACGGCGACTTTGGCCAGCGCACCTGAGAGCGGAGGGGCTTTACGTGTTTGCATGACAATGGCAGTGACACCGAAGGCAGACGCCAGTCTTAACATAGCCCCCACATTATGAGGGTCCGTTATTTGGTCAAGCACGAGGATAAGGCCATTACCGTCAGCGTCTTCAAAATCTGAATCAGCCAGCAATTCTAGATGGGGCCATTCCAGTGGCGCAGCTTTGACGGCAATGCCTTGATGCGCTGTATCTGCGCCAACGATTTTCTGAATAATGTTTGGTGCCACGATTTGCGGCGGAGGTGTCCCTTGCGGTAAGCGAAGGCGTGCCTGCGCGGCTTCGGTTATCACCACTTCATGAATAGTGCGTTTTGGGTTTGAGAGAACGGCAAGGGCCGCATGCGTGCCCCAAATCCAACCGGCACCACCCTCGCGCCCTGCGCCCGGGCGACGAGATTTACGAGTCGCGGCCGGCGAGTCATTTTTTTGACCCGATTTGGGTGACCTTGGCTTGGCTGTGGCACCATGCTGGCGCATTCCATAGGCCTTTTTGGGGCGGGAAGGGCGAGAGTCAGAAGAATCAGTCCCCGAACGACCTTTTCGACCTGTTTTTCTTTGAAATCTGCTATTGCGTGATGCTGTCATGGTCTCTATACGTCCCGCCAATTGTAGGTACTGTCTCTGTACATGAAGCGGCTAACATGCTTGCCGCCTGACTGACAGAGCATTTTTTGTTGGAGGCAACGAAAATCCGATTTTGTTCTGCGGCCAGAACAAAATCTTCGGTAGGAGAGGTGGCCGAGTGGTTAAAGGCGTCAGACTGTAAATCTGATCACTATGTGTACGTTGGTTCGAATCCAACCCTCTCCACCACCAATAAAAATAGAGCGCGGGCGTTGTGTAGTGGTAAGACCTCAGCCTTCCAAGCTGATGACGCGGGTTCGATTCCCGCCGCCCGCTCCAGTTAAAGCCTTGTAAAAGGTGTAATATGTCCCATTTGGGGTGAAAGAATTGAAACCGGCTAGCAGATTTAATGTCTGCGGCCACAACATGTGAGAAGTAGACATGGCAAAAGAGAAGTTTGAGCGTACTAAGCCTCATGCGAATATCGGCACGATTG
>CAYTAJ010000016.1:38477-39789 GCA_964435725.1 uncultured Algimonas sp. | reverse complement strand
CCTTATCTCTATTCACCGGATCAAGCGGCTGACATTCCTATGCGACTTATGGCGGCGGAAATCACCCGTGAGAAGCTTTTCCTGCGCCTTCACGATGAATTGCCTTATGCGTCGACTGTTGAGACTGAGAGTTGGAAAGATCTTAAGAGCGGCGACATTCGTGTTCAGCAAGTCATCTATGTGAAGCGCGCCAGTCAAAAGCCAATCGTCTTGGGTAAGAACGGCCGCACGATAAAAGATATCGGGGCCGCGGCACGAAAAGATATGATCGAATGGCTAGGACGTAAGGTTCATTTGTTTTTATTCGTCAAAGTCAGAGATAACTGGCAAAATGATAAAGCCCGCTACTCAGAGAGCGGCCTCGAATTTGACGTCTAATGAGAGGCACAGTCTGACATGGATTGGGCAGGTCAGGGCTATATCTTATCGACGCGCAAGCACGGTGAAACCTCAGCCATCATAGATGTATTCACCCGAGACAAAGGGCGTCACCAAGGTCTTGTGCGTGGCGGAATAAGTCGCCGTATGCGGCCTGTCCTACAACCGGGCAATCATGTGCGGGTTGAATGGCGGGGGCGGCTGTCTGAACATCTTGGCTATTACACGGTAGAGAGCATCGACTCGCGCGCTGCGGAACTTATGGATGATCGCCTGTCTCTATCAGGGCTAAACGCAATGACGGCGATATGTCGTGAAATGTTGCCCGAACGGGAAAGCCATACGGAAATTTTTGATGTCTTTGAGATCGTCTTAGCCAACCTTCATGACATTAATGTTTGGCCGGCGCTTTACATTCGCTGGGAGGCAGGCCTTTTGTCGGCCTTAGGCTATGGCTTGGATTTTACACGTTGTGCCGCGACTGGAACGAATGATAATTTGACCCATATATCCCCCCGTTCAGGGCGTGCCGTCAGTGCCAGCGCGGCTGAACCCTATTTGGATAAACTGCTTCGCTTACCGCCCTTTATGCGAGGTGAGGCCTTTGCAACACCTGAAGATATTTTGGACGGATTAAAACTCACCGGGCATTTTTTGGAAACCCGTATTCAGTGGAACTTAAACCGCACGCTTCCCGAGGCACGTCATCAGCTTATTGAACGTTTACTAGCCTCAGATATTGCTAGTTCGCGTACTGAATAGGTCAATATTTTTGCCTATTTCCATAGCCTCTATGTCGTTCTGCGCTATTGTTGAATTTGATTCGGGACGAAGGACTTATGGCGAACGACACTTCAGATGGAAATGACACGCTTTCTGAAAGCGCGGTGATTAGCGAACATATCGATGATGCATTATCGACGCGTTATTTGGC
>CAYTAJ010000016.1:21689-38377 GCA_964435725.1 uncultured Algimonas sp. | reverse complement strand
GACGGCGATAGCCCGGCGGCTATGCGTTACACCGAGGCCAAGATGACGGCGGCGGGGCTTGCCTTGCTAGAAGGTATTGACGAAGACGCCGTTGATTTTATCCCGACCTATAATGAAGAAGATGAGGAGCCGCAGGTTCTTCCGGCAGGGTTTCCCAATCTCTTAGCTAATGGGTCACAAGGTATCGCCGTCGGTATGGCAACGTCCATCCCGCCGCATAATGTCGCCGAGATTTGCGGCGCGGCACTTCACCTGATTAAGACGCCACGCGCACGTATTGAGACATTGATGGACCATATCCTTGGCCCTGATTTACCGACAGGTGGTATCATTGTTGAGCCAAAAGCCTCAATGCTCGAAGCCTATGCGACAGGTAAGGGTAGCTTTAAAGTTCGAGCAAGATGGGAAGTCGAAGATACGGGGCGGGGCACGTACCAAATCGTTGTCACTGAAATTCCTTATCAGGTTCAAAAGTCACGTTTGATTGAGAAACTGGCCGAAATTATCGAGACGAAAAAAGCACCGGGCCTCGCTGATGTGCGAGATGAAAGCGCCGAAGACGTTCGCATTATCCTCGAGCCGCGCAGTAAGAATATTGACCCCGCTTTATTGATGGAAAGCCTCTTCAAGGTGTCAGAGCTTGAGAGCCGTGTCAGCCTTAATATGAATGTGTTGGATGCGACTCGTACACCGCGCGTGATGAACTTACGCGAAGTCATTCAATGTTGGCTCGACCATCGTCGTGAAGTCTTACAGCGCCGTTCTGCGCAACGCCTTGGCAAAATAGATCTCCGCATGGAAGTTCTGGATGGCTATATGATTGCCTTCCTAAATCTGGACGAGGTCATTCGGATTATCCGTTATGAAGATAAACCCAAAGACGAATTGATCGCGACGTTCAATCTCACAGAACGTCAAGCCGATGCGATTTTAAATATGCGATTGCGGGCGCTCAACAAGCTGCAAGAAATCGAGATCAAAACTGAATATGACAAGCTCGCGGCTGAAAAGGCAGAGATTGAAGCGCTGTTGGGGTCAGAAGCGAAGCAATGGTCTGTTGTTGCTGACCAAGTCAAAGAGCTTAGAAATATCTATAGTTTGAAAACGGAACTTGGCGCGCGTCGGACGCATTTCGAGGACCAACCCGAAATCGACGTTGATTTGACGACGGCCTTTATTACCAAAGAGCCTATTACGGTGGTCCTCTCTGCCAAAGGCTGGATTAGGGCTATGAAGGGTCACATGGATGACCTTAAGAGCCTCAAATTTAAAGACGGTGACAAGCTCGGCTTTGCGGCTAAGGCGCATACAACCGATAAAATCATTGTCTTCGCGTCTAATGGTAAGTTCTACACGCTTGGCGCAGATAAGCTCCCGGGCGGCCGCGGGAATGGGGAACCTATCCGCCTTATGGTGGATTTGGAAAATGACCATTTGCCAGTGGGTATGTTTGTTCATGATGAAAACCGTCAGTTACTCGTCGCGAGTTCGGACGGCTATGGGTTCCGCGTCGCAGAAAAAGATATCGTCGCGTCAACGCGTGGGGGGCGTAAGACGCTCAATGTCAAAGGTGACTCTGAGGCCGTACGTTGTGTCTCTATCAATGGCGAGAAGATTGCTGTCATTGGCGAAAACCGTAAGATTCTCGTTTATAATGTTGATGAATTGCCGGAGATGGCGCGCGGTAAGGGTGTGCGTCTCCAGAATTACAAGGATGGCGGTCTCGCAGATTTGACGACGTTCAAAGCGGATGAGGGGCTTTACTTCCGCGATAGTGCAGGACGTCGCACGGAAGTTCCTGACTGGCATTTATTAGAAGGCAAGCGGGCGCAGGCCGGACGTATGGCGCCACGCGGATTTTCTCGTAAAGGAGTCTTCGACCCCGATAGAAATCTCTAGAAGATATAAAAAGCCCCGTTTCAAACGGGGCTTTTTTGTTGTTTTAGTCTGATTTAATTAACGGGATTACCATCCGCATCAATTTCGACGACATTATAGCCGAGTTCAACGACTTCATCGTAAACTTTGGCTTTATCACCAACGACAACCATAATCATTTCGTCGAGTTTTAAGTGCTTGTCAGCAAGCGCATCAATTTCAACTTCTGACATGCCGGCCAGAATATCTGACTGTTCATCGATGAAGCTTGGGTCGAGATTATAGGTTGCCATACGCGATAAGAAACCGAGTTTCTGGCCCGGTGTTTCATAGGCGCGTGCATCTCTTTGACCAATCGCAGATTTTGTAAAGGCTAACTCGTCTTGCGTGATGCCATCGGCTTGGTATTGCTCGATTTCTTTCACAAATTCGACAATGGAGGCCGCCGTCGCATCAGCGCGAACACCGGCACCCGCACGGAACCATCCGGCTGTTTCGTCACCATTGAAGAATGACCGGGCACCATAAGTGTACCCCTTATCTTCGCGCAGGTTCAGATTGATCCGACTATTAAACGCCCCACCGAGTGTGTAGTTCATCAAGCCGGCGCGGTAATATTCGCCTGTCGCATCATAGGGCAGAGCGCGCTTACCAATGCGGATTTCGCTTTGTGCTGCATTCGGCTTATCAACGAAGTAAAGCGTACCAGATTCGAGTGCCGGGAATGGCTTCATTTCTGAAACAGCAACATCACCACCTGCCCAATCTGAGAGAGGTGTAAGGGCCTTTTTCATAGCACTTTCACTGAGGTCACTCACAGCGATAATATCTGCAATCTTGGGTGAATAATGTTCAGCATAGAAGGCTTTCACATCATCCAAAGTGATTGCGTCGACGGTTTCTTCTGTACCTATAGAGGCAAAAGCCGTTGAATTATCGGTACCATACATGAGCTTGTTAAAGAGATTACTCGCTGTGACGCTCGCTTCTTTCTTATTGGCTTTAATGCCTTGGATTGCGTTAGCTTTGTCACGCTCAAAATCGGCTTCGTCAAATTTTGGCGATAAGAGGCGTTCCATGGCAATGGCCATTGTCGCGTCCAAGTTCTCGGTCAAAGTCCGCACACGCATGGTCGTGTAGGTATCACCGGAAGAGAATGAAACAGAAGAGCCGAGCTTATCTAACTCATTCGAAATTTCTTCCGCCGTCCGCTCAGTTGTTGCTTCGTTCATGAGGCCAGCCGTTAGACTGGCGAGGCCGAGCTTATCAAGTGGCTCATGACTTTGAGCGGCTTTAATGCGCAAGCTAATGGTTGTGGTTGGCACTTCTGTGTTCTGTGCGCCTAGGACCTCAATGCCATCACCGACAGAGAAGGTGTAAGTATCCGGCACTTTGATGGTTGGGTTTGGACCAGCCGGTGGGACTTGGCTACGGTCCAGTCCTTCTGGGTCTTCCGGTCGAGTCCATTCAAAATCATCGGACTCGCCAGATGTGTCAGGAATAGTGCGCTCATAACGCTGCCATGTGTCTTCACGCGCAATCATGTCCAATTTCCCTTTAGGGACGATGCTCATGATAACGGCGTGTTGATCTTTGATGTATTGATTATAGACACGCAGAACGTCTTCTTTTGTGACGTTTTCATAGCGGGCTATGTCGTCACCAATACCGTTTGGATTATCACGATAAGTCTCATAAGCGGCGAGTTGTGAGACTTTGCCCGATACACTCTCAAGACCATAAATAAGCCCTGAAACAATATCCGCTTTCACGCGTGTCAGATCATCATCCAGAACACCCCGCTCTTCAAATTCGACTAAAGAGTCACGAATGGTGGTTTCCAGATCTGCCAATTTTTGGACTTTTCTGGGATTGGCGAGCGCAAACATGGTGAAGGTACAACCGATTTCACGACAGCCATGACCGGCTGCAGCTTGAACAGTCAGGCCGGGTTTTTGCAGGTTTTTATAAAGGATAGATGTTTGGCCTTGTCCCATAATGTTTTGCAACACATCTAAGGGAGCTTCATCGGGATGATTGGCATGAACCGTCGGCCAAGACATATAGAGCAGAGGGTTTTGAATATTGTCTTCGAGAGAAATATAGCGATCCGCGTCTAATTTAATCTCTTCATAAACCGGGTCGGCTTGTTCTGGTCCGGCAGGAATCGTGCCGAAATAGGTCTTTACCCACTCTAGTGTTTGTTCTGCATCGAAATCGCCACCAATCGTGATGACAGCATTGTTAGGGCCGTACCACTCTAAGAAGAATTTCTTAAGGTCATTCAGGCTCGCACGGTCCAAATCTTCGAGATAACCGATAGTCGACCAGCTATAGGGGTGGCCTTCGGGATACATGGCTTCGCCGACACGTTCCCACAACAGACCATAAGGACGATTATCGACCCGTTGACCGCGCTCGTTCTTCACAGTTTCGCGCTGAACTTCAAATTTCTTTTGTGTTACGGCATCGAGGAAGAAGCCCATACGATCGGCTTCAAGCCAAAGCATTTTCTCTAATTGATTGCTTGGTACAGTCTGGAAGTAATTTGTACGATCAGAATTGGTTGTCCCATTGAGTGTTCCGCCGGCTTCCGTAATGATTTTGAAGTGTTCTTCATCGGCCACGTTTTCTGAGCCTTGGAACATCATATGTTCAAAAAAATGGGCGAAACCGGAACGGCCGGGCTCTTCGCGTCCTGAACCAACATGATAGGTGACATCGACATGGACGAGGGGGTCAGATTTATCCTCGTGGAGAACGACTGTCAGTCCATTATCGAGTTGAAATTTTTTATAAGGGATAACGACTTCATCGGCTGATGATTTTGAAACAACATCAACGATTTTAACCCCTTCTGGAATGTTTATCTCAGCGGCGGCATTGACCAAATCATAGGCTGTTGACTGTGTTTCGCCGCTTGGCTGACAGGCGGCTAAAGCCAAAGCAAGCGCAGCGCTTGCAAGAAGAGTTGAGGGTTTAAATTGTGGCACTTAGATATCTCCCGAATTTGTGTATTGGAGACGTAACAGTCGCATTAAGAAAAGTCTATCTCCTAGGCTTCCAAGGATTACGACGCCCCAAGGGTTTCGTTTCACGTTTGCGTGACTGAGAGGAATAGCTTTCCGACGTTGTATCGTGACTCCGACTTTCTGTTCCAACGCGTCCACCCGCATATTTGACAATGGCTTCGATCCGTTTCTCAATGGGTGGATGTGTCGCAAAAGCGCCTGCTAATCCAACACGTGGATTGTGAAGTGCCATTTCCCGAATCTCATCCGGCACATTTTTAAGCTCAGCATTACCGGAAAGCTTTTGGAGAACACGGATCATGGCGTCTGGGTTTTTGGTCAGTTCTATCGCGCCGGCATCCGCCAAATATTCTCTTTTGCGAGACAGCGAGAACCGTATCAAAATGGCTATGAGGTAAGTGACGGCGATGATGGCCAGAGCAAAGAAGATAAGGGCGCCGGCATTTCCCCCGCCGCTACGGCGATGATGATCAGCACGGGGTAAGTTCGTGCGAAATACGCCTCTCACAACGCTCTCACCCACAAAGGCGAATATGCCGACGAAGATAACGGCGATAATAAGCATTCGGACATCACGGTTACGTATATGGCAAAGTTCATGCGCGATGACGGCTTCTAATTCCTCATCATCTAACTCGTTTAAAAGGCCACGTGTTAAGGTCACCGTATAATTCTTATCACGAATTCCACTGGCATAAGCATTCAGAACGGGTGTCTCTATAACCTTCAGCTTCGGCATGGTTTCACCGCGCGAAATAGAGAGGTTCTCTAATAATTTATAAGCCCGTGGTTCTTCACTCTGTGTGAGTGATCGTGCTTTTGTCGCTGCATCAATAATTGCTTGATGAGAAAAAAAGGCGACGCTGAACCAAGCCCCAGCTATGCCGAGTGTTACGGGAATAGCGGTTGGGATGGTCTCAGCCGCAAAATACAAACCATCTGCGGCACTGCCATCTGAGGTGAAGCCGACCCAAAGTAAGATAAGCGCGTAGGCGAGAAACAAAAGCAGAATTGGAAAAAAGATGAGCAGCAGTAAGCTGCGCAAATTATTATTCCAAATATGAGACTTTAGGCCGTAGGATCTTAGCACGGCGACTCCAGACGATTAGCTAAAGTCAACGGTGGGTGGTGTCTGAAGCGCTTCGCGACCTTCTGGGGCCTCAAAGAAATCACGCTCATTAAAGCCAAACGGTCCGGCAATAAGAACAGCCGGGAATTGTTCACGACCTGTATTATACTCTTGAACAGCGTTGTTATAGAAGCGACGCGACGCGGCGATTTTATTTTCAACATCTGAAAGCTCATCTTGGAGCTGTAAGAAATTCGTATTGGCTTTCAACTCAGGATAAGCCTCTGCAAGGGCGAATAGCTTTCCAAGCGCTGCTGATAACATGCCCTCGGCTTGGGCTTGACCTTGAACTGTATCGGCATTCACTGCGGCGCTTCTGGCTTGAACCACTTCTTCAAATGTTTCTTTTTCGTGTGCGGCGTAGCCTTTGACCGTACTAACGAGTTGGGGGACAAGGTCTTGGCGTTGCTTGAGTTGCACTTCGATGTCAGACCACGCTTGGTTTGTTGTCTGACGCAAGGCAACCAAGCGGTTGTAAATTCCAACAATGATAAAGCCGATAACGACAATGATGCCTAGGATGACGAGTAAAGTAGTCATGTTTAAATCCCCAAAATAATCTTAGATATATGTGCCGTTAATCGGAGAGTGTTGCAAGAGTGAATCTGCTTATCCATAAAATTGCTGTGGCAGGGCTGTGGCGATTTTCGGCATAAGAATAACAAGTCCGATCACAAAGAGTTGGATGCCGATAAAGGGTAAAACGCCGCGATAGATTTTAGGAGTCGTAACTTCAGGCGGTGCAACACCGCGCAAGTAAAAGAGGGCGAAGCCAAACGGGGGGGTGAGGAAGCTTGTTTGGAGATTAAGCGCCATGACGACGCCCAGCCAAATCGGATCAATCCCGGCCGCCAATAAAGGCGGCGCCACCAAGGGGACGACAACAAAAGTGATTTCGATGAAATCGAGGAAGAACCCTAAAATAAACATCACTATCATAACGAGGGCGAAGGCACCCCAAACGCCGCCGGGTGCCGCACCTAGCCAATGCGCGACCATTTCTTCACCGCCGAAACCGCGAAAGATCAGGCTGAAAATTGTCGCGCAAATCAGAATGAGAAAGACCATTGACGTTATGTGCATGGTTGACCGTGAGACAGCGGCAAGGTCTTTTTGTTTCTGTAATGAAGCAAAGCTAAGCAGTGCCGCCATTGCTCCTAATCCTGCTAAAACGAATGAGACAAAAAGTAATATAGTTTGAAGGCCAGAGCGCCCTTCAATGTTTAAACGCAAATCAACACCGGATAGGTCCATAACAATCAAGCCAGCGAGGCTGAGTGTTCCTGTAATGACGGCGCGTTTTATAAAGGTGCTATCCGTTGTTTTATAGGCGGCCAAGAGAACAGCGCCTAACGCGCCGAGCGCCGCGCCGCGTGTGGGTGTTGCATAGCCTGAAAGAATTGACCCCAAGACAGCAACAATCAGTAAAATGGGCGGCAGCATTGATTTAAGCGACTTAGCGAAGGCCTGTTTTAAATCGACATTATCGCTTCGATAAGCAGGTGCACGACTAGGTGACGTTATGGCCACAAAAACAATATATATCGCATAACACGCAACCAGTATAAGGCCTGGTAAAAGGGCACCCGCAAAAAGATCGCCGACCGAAATGACGCCCGTTTGTTCGAGGCCGTAAGAGCGTTGTGCCTCTTGATAGGCATTTGAAATTTGATCGCCGAGGATGACAAGGACGATTGAGGGAGGGATAATCTGGCCTAGAGTACCAGAGGCGGCGATTGCACCTGAGGCTATGGCAGGGTCATAACCTCGCCGCAAAAGTGTCGGAAGCGAGATAAGTCCCATAGTCACAACTGTGGCCCCAACGATACCTGTTGAAGCGGCCAAGAGAGCGCCCACAACAATTACCGAGACTCCCATGCCGCCGCGTAAAGGCCCTAATAGCTCGCCCATGCTCTCCAAGAGGTCTTCTGCAATGCGGGACTTTTCCAACATGACCCCCATGAAAACAAAAAGAGGGACAGCCAATAGGATTTCCCGCGTGAGAATTGGAAAAATTCGTCCGGGCAATGAGAGTAAAAACACTGTGTCGAACTGATTTGTCAAAACGCCAATGGCGGCAAATATCAAAGAGACTCCGCCCAGTGTGAAAGCCACACTATAGCCTTTCATCAAAGCGCCGCAGGCGCAGATGAACATGGTGATGGCCAGTATCTCAGGCAGACTCACAGCGGATCACTCTTATGAATATTGCCCTCGATAAAGGGGAATGAGGCGTGATTGGGCGTCTCTAAAACCTTTTTGCTTCTCAATTGAATGGCGGCGCGCATCGCGACGGATAGCCCTTGAATTAAAACCAAAATAAACATCGCAGAGAGCGCTGTCTTGAGAATAAATACGCCTTGAATGCCGCCACTATTGGTCGAGCCTTCAAAACTCTGCCAAGCAAAGGCGACGAAGCTCTGGGACCGCCAGATCACGGCCAGACAAACGGGCACCATCAGGGCATAGAAACCGCAAATTTCGATGAGCGCCTTTGTGTCCGCTTTCATACGATCATAGAAAATATCGACCTTGACGTGTTGTCCCGCGAGATATGTTGGGGCGACGCCCAAACAGATACCTAAAGCATGAAGATATATGGCGCTTTCATCCCACCAAATTGAAGACACACCATAAATCGATAAGGCAAAGACCGCTAAGACGATAGAGAGGACCATCAAAGGCAGAAACCATTTCACGACTTCGCCAATGAAAATGCTGATAGTATCAATCAGACTGATAAGCGTTTCGGAAAACGCAATAAGTCGGCCCGTGAAGAGTATGATGGCTGGCAGAAGAAGGGCGGGTAAAAAGGCCCAACCGATAAAATGGAGGCTCTGCCCCAATATGTCGAGCATCGCCTCCGGCATGACTATTGACTGCCAGCCAAAGAGCGTGCCCGAATAAAGGCCCCTTCGCTTTTTTCAGTCCAAGCTTGCATCGTTGATAGGTTTTCAAAGAAGCTTTTGTAAATGGCGCCTGTCTTGCCACCACTCCTGCCGACCTTGGCCAAAACGTCCTGACTGGCCTCAGCCATGGCGGCGAGGGCGTCATCCGGAAGCTGGCGCAACTCAATATTATGTTCTTCTTTGAGCGTCTTAAGGGCGAGTGCATTGCGATAGGTGTACTCGCCAATACTCAGATCATTTGCAGCGCGACAGGCATGTCTGACGATGGCTTGATCGCTGGCTGAAAAGCTATTCCAGACATCTTTGTTAATGCCTAGTGCCAAAGAGGCCCCGGGTTCGTGGAAACCGGGGGCGTAGTAAAACGGGGCTTCGCGGTAAAACCCAAAAGCCAGATCATTCCAAGGGCCGACCCATTCTGTGGCATCAATCGCGCCGGATTGTAGGGATTGATAAATCTCGCCACCGGGCAGGTTCACTGCGGCGCCACCCAGTTCTCTAATCACATCACCCCCCAAGCCGGGCATACGAATTTTCAGGCCGCGGAAGTCTTCAATGGATTGCATTTCCTTTTTAAACCATCCGCCTGTCTGATGACCTGTATTGCCGGCCTGAAAAGGTTTGATGTTAAAGTCGCCAGACAGGTCATCCCAAAGTTCCTGACCGCCGCCTTGGTCTACCCAGCCCGTGATTTCAGTGGCGGTCATGCCCATAGGGACAGCCGTGAAAAAACTGAACCCCTTGGAACGGCCTTGCCAGTAATATTCTGCGGCATGATACATATCTGCCGCGCCTGTGGATGTGGCCCCAAAACATTCGAGAGCGCCGACGAGTTCACCGGCCGCATAGACTTTTATATCCAGTCGTCCGTCTGTCATCTCTCTGACAGAGTTTGCTATATTGACCGGCATAATGCCAAGGCCCGGGAAATCTTTTGGCCAAGATGTCGCCAATTTTAGCTGACGGCGATTTTGAGACAAAGACGGGGCGGCGAGATCAGAGGCTGCGGGCGCCGCATTTTGCGACGGTCTGCTTTTCGTTCGGCTCAATGCGCCGACTGTGCCTGCACCTATTGTGAGAGCCGCGGCTCCGGCAATGACGTCACGCCTTTTCATGACTTACTCTCGAGAGAGGTCCATCCGCGATGAGTGAGGACCTCGCAAGGCGTAAAGTCTGATTTATATTGCATTTTGGGGCTCTGCGGCACCCAATAACCGAGATAGAGATAGGGGAGGTTCTCAGTGGCACAGCGTTTAATCTGATCAAGTATCATCAACAGGCCTAGCGAGCGTTTGCTCTCTTCGGGATCAAAGAAGCTATAAACCAAAGACTGACCATCTGTTAGTCGGTCTATCAAAATGGCGGCTTTTAACGCGCCGACTTCATTTCTATATTCGACGATTTCTGTTTCTGTGGCGCAATCTTCGACCATCATCTCGTAACGGTAAAAGTCCATATCTGCCATGCCACCTGTTTCATGTCGGGTTGTCAGATATAATTTCAATAGATCAAATTGTTCGCGCGTAGCAATAGGGCCTTTGACCTCTCGAATGAGGTCCTTGTTCTTGTTCAGTATGCGTCGGAAACGCTTACCGGGTTTGAAGTCGGCGACCAACACGCGGAGAGATCGACATTCGCGACAGCTTTCACAGGCCGGACGATAGATAACGTTTTGTGAGCGTCGGAACCCGGCATGAGTCAGGTAATTATTAAGGTGTGGCCCATCAAGCGGATCAAGTTGTGTGAATATCTTGCGTTCCAGTCGTCCCGGCAAATAGGGACACGGCCCTGGTATCGTCAGGTAAAACTGAAGGCGGTTCGGGTCAAAGACGTGACTCATAAAGGGACTTTATGAAACTCTTTCGAGATTACAATTGAAAAAGTAGGGGGAGCAAAAGCGAATAGGCCACCCAAAGCAAAACGATTAAGGGCGCGCCAAATCGCGCAAAGTCTGCAAATTTATAATGGCCCGGCCCCATAACGAGCAGATTTGTCTGATAAGCAATGGGAGTCGCGAAGCAACAATTTGCTGCGAAGATAACGGTCAGCACCATGACAATAGGATCAATACCTGTCTGCGCACTTATCGAGATGGCAATGGGCGAGAAGAGCAGAGCCGTTGCGCTATTACTAATGACATTCGTCATGAGTGCGACAATCAGGAATATGGCCGAGATTAAAATCTGATCTCCAAACGGCATAAATGTCGACACAACGCCGTTCGCGATATAGGCGGCGCCCCCTGTCGCATCCAAGGCAAGTCCCATAGCGAATGCGGCCCCAATCAATAAGAAGATGCGCATATCAAGCGCGCGAACCGCTTGGCGTATGTTCAGGCACCCCGTTAAAATCATTGTCAGCGCACCACCCAATGCGGCTGTTTCAATCGGTAATATGCCCAAAGCGGCGAGGGCAATCGTGGCCACAAAGATAGTGCGCGCGATGATAGATTTACGGATGTCCGGTAGTTCAACGCGGGACCAATCCAATAAGAGCAAGTCACGATTATTGCGAAGCGCACGAACATCTTTGTCATATCCGAATATTAGCAACACATCGCCACTTTCGAGACGGATATCCAACATGCGTGTGCGGATCATACGGGACCGTCTTTGAATGCCAAGAACAAGGCAGTTTGTTTGCCGACGAAAACCAATTTGTTCGATATTACGGCCAATCATTCTGGAACCCGGTGCGATAACAGCTTCGCTTATCACCAGAGACCCTTGTTCATCCGTCAGTTTTTCATTCTCATCAAAGCCTGTAATGCTGAGCATGCCCTTAAGATACGCAGGGCGAGAGGAGAGGAGTTTTGACAATGACCGCCTTGTAGCGGCCACAATAAGGACGTCTCCGGCTTCAAGCGTCGTTTCAAAAGGCGGAAGAAGCGATTGCTCGCCTCTTTGTATCATACGCACTGTGACATCTTTGAGCTTTGGATAGAGACCAGCAACGGGTTCCGCGCCTACAAGAGGATGTGATGGGGTCACTTGAATTTGAGCAATATATTGGTGGCCTGTATCGGTAATTTCTGTTTCAAGCCCTTTGCGTTCCGGAATAAGAAGCGGTGCTGCGAGGATAATATATACAGCGCCAATCGCGGCGAGCACCATGCCGGGCCAAAATTGCGTAAAGAAGGATAGAGAAAAATCCGTTGTTCTTTGCAGGACATCGTTGACCAATAGATTGGTTGATGACCCGATGAGAGTCGTCATGCCCGCTAAAATACAGAGGAAAGACAACGGCATCATAAAGCGAGATGTTGAGGTTTTAAGCCTTGCTGCCATAGCCGCCAGAACCGGAATAAACATAACGACCACAGGCGTGTTGTTCATAAACATCGAAATGGCAAACGCACCGATGAAAACGACAAAAAGCGTTTGTCGCGGTTGTTTGTCCAAGGCTTTGTTGATGGAACTAATGGGGCCTTCCAAAGCGCCGGTTTGGAATAAGCCCTGTCCAACAACCAGAAGCGCCATGATCGCAATGAGGGCCGGGGCGGCAAATCCTGATAAAATATCTGAATTTCGAAGGTCGGTGCTTATCTCTACCTGCGGCAATGCAAAGAACAGCATGAGCGTCACAATCACGCCCACAGATGTGACTTCGATGGTGAAGGTCTCTCTGACATAGAAATACACAGCAATCGCGACAATGATAAAGGTCGCAATCATCGGCATAGTCAGAGATAGGCTATTATCGATTACTGGCATCGCTTATCGGTTCGAGAAATAAGTGTCACAGCTTTACATGAAAAGACTAGGCCTTAGAAGCAAGTGTAAAATATAACTTCTTTGAAATTTTCCTTATGAGTGAGGCTTTTATGGCGAATTGTGCATTTATCGGGCTCGGCGTCATGGGCTATCCGATGGCGGGGCATTTGGTGTCCGCCGGGCATCACGTGAAAGTCTGGAATCGTAATGCCGCCAAAGCGCATAATTGGGCTAAAGACTATAAAGGGCAGGCTTTTGAGAGCGTGTCGGAATGCGTATCCGGAGTGGATTTTGTGTTTCTCTGTGTCGGGGAAGACAAAGATGTTTATTCCGTCATGCAAGAGGTCTTACCCGCTGTAAAAGAGGGGGCCGTTATCGTTGATCATACAACAGCCTCATCGAAATGTGCGAATAAGTGCTATGCGGATGCAAAAGAGAAAGGCATTGGCTTTGTGGACGCCCCCATATCCGGCGGAGAAGCAGGCGCCATTAATGGGCAATTGAGTGTCATGTGTGGCGGTGATCTTTCAGATTATGAAAAAGCCCTGCCAATTATGGACGCTTATGCAAAAGCTATCACGCTTATTGGCGATAGCGGGGCCGGGCAGGCGGCCAAAATGATCAACCAAGTCTGTATCGCCGGTATTTTACAAGGCCTCTCAGAAGGCGTGTATTTTGCCGAGAAAATGGGCCTCGATATGGAAACTGTTCTCAAAGCTATTGGGAAAGGCGCGGCCCAAAGCTGGCAAATGGACAATCGCGCCATGACGATGTCACGCGACGAATTTGATTTTGGCTTTGCCGTCGATTGGATGCGCAAAGATCTCGGCATAGTTTTGGAAACGGCGAAAGAGAAGGGTGTCAATCTCCCTCTCACAGAAGACGTACAAGCGCGTTATGAAAAAGTTCAGAAAATGGGTGGAGGACGTTGGGATACGTCAGCTTTGATTAAAGCACTATATTAAGGGCATTTGACCAATTTAATGACCCGAAGATCATAACTTGGCCAAATGTTACTCCCCACTATGCGATAAGGATACCACGTCTTGCCGTAGAAAGCGAGTCTGTTGCTTATGTCTTAAGTTAATGGGTGTAACTTATTGATTTAATTGAAAGGCTATGTCTTTTGCGAAATAGGTCAGGACGCCATCACAACCGGCCCGTTTAAAACTGCTAAGTGTTTCCATCATCACTTTTTGCTCATCAATCCAGCCATTGGCGCCTGCTGCTTTAATCATGGCGTATTCGCCGCTGACTTGGAAAGCAAAAGTGGGCATGGCGAATTCTGATTTGATATCCCGAATAATGTCCAAATAAGGTAAGCCCGGCTTGACCATCACCATGTCCGCACCTTCAGCAACATCAAGAGCCACTTCGTGGAGGGCTTCATCGCGATTAAGCGGGTCCATTTGATAGGTACGCTTGTCACCTTTAAGGGCAGAATTCGTGCCTATTGCATCCCGGTAAGGCCCGTAAAATCCTGACGCATATTTTGCTGCGTAGGACATAATCGGCAGGTTAGAATGTCCGGCCTCATCTAAAGCCATGCGAATGACGCCCACGCGACCATCCATCATATCGGAAGGCGCAACAATATCCGCGCCGGCCTCAGCCAAAATCAAAGCTGTTTCAGCTAACATGTCCAAGGTACGGTCATTTTCAATAGTTTCACCGGACATAAGCCCATCATGTCCATGATCAGTGTAGGGGTCTAAGGCAACATCGACGATGACGCCAACATTTGGAACCTCAGCTTTAAGAGTGCGAACGGCCCTTGGAATAAGCCCATCAGCATTCAGGCTTTCCGTCGCACCCGCATCCTTCAGCTTTGGGTCAATGTGCGGGAAGAGCGCAATCGCCGGAATACCTAAGCTTTCCGCCTCTTTGGCGTGTTCAACGAGTGCCTCAATATTGAGACGGGACACACCGGGTAGGCTTGGGACTGGCTCTTGTTTTTGCTTAGAATCAGTCGCGACGAGGGTCCAAATCAAGTCATTGACCGATGGCCTGTTTTCACGAACGAGTCGGCGCATCCAGTCCGATTGACGAGTGCGTCTAAGGCGCGTTTCTGGGAATTGCCGCATTTTTTTGCCCTAAGTCAAATTTTAATAACTTACATGTGATTATATGCGACATAACAGTCTGCTTTATTCATAGCAATTGTTTGCGTCTTAACCTATATACCCTCCAACGGAGGCCCTGATGGCAATTGAATATAAACAATTTTTTGCTGATGCCGTACAGCGCGTACGGGATGAAGGCCGCTATCGTATCTTCCGTGATATTCGCCGTAAGAAAGGCGAGTTTCCTAAGGCCACATGGTTTCGTGAAGGTCTGGATGAAAAAGAAATCACAGTTTGGTGCTCCAATGATTATCTCGGCATGGGCCAGATGGAATGCATTGTCGAAGCCGTAAAATCTGCTGTTGATAAAGCGGGAACAGGCTCCGGCGGGACGCGCAATATCTCCGGTACCACGCGTTATCATGTACAGCTTGAGGCTGAGTTAGCACAACTTCACAAAAAAGATGCCGCATTGGTTCTGACATCCGGTTATGTTGCCAATGAGGCGACACTCGGTGTTATGAGCAAAATTCTTCCGGGATTGGTTATTTTCTCAGATGAAAAGAACCATGCCTCGATGATTTCAGGCATTCAGCGCGCGCGGTGTGAGAAGCATATTTTTGCCCATAACGACTTGGCCGACCTTGAAGCCAAATTGAAATCCGTTCCAATCGACCAGCCCAAGCTCATCGCATTTGAGAGCGTTTACTCTATGGATGCGGACATCGCACCAATCGAAGAGATTTGTGACCTCGCTGATAAATATAACGCACTGACCTATATCGACGAAGTCCATGCTGTGGGCATGTATGGCGCGCAGGGCGGTGGCGTATCGGAAGAAAGAAACTTGACGCAACGCCTTGATATTATTCAAGGAACACTAGCCAAAGCCTATGGAATGATTGGTGGTTATGTAGCGGGTGACAGCGTAATTATCGACGCTATTCGCTCTATGGCCTCCGGCTTCATCTTCACGACATCTATACCGCCAAGCACGGCAGCTGGGGCTTTGCGTAGTGTCCGCGTGCTCAAACTGACGCCGGAAAAGCGCACAGAACTTCACGAGCGAGCGAATGCGTTGAAAGCCCGTTTCCGTGCGGCCGGATATGATTTCGTTGACGGTCCAACCCATATTGTACCGCTTATGATTGGTGACCCCGTTAAATGCCAAGCGATTTCAGATCGACTGATCGAGGACTATGGGATTTACGCCCAGCCAATTAATTATCCAACTGTGCCCAAAGGCGAAGAACGCCTGCGTTTTACACCGGGCCCACTGCATACGGATGCGATGATGGACGACCTTATGTCTGCTTTGGACATTGTTTGGGATGAATTTGACCTAAAGCGCGAAAAAGTCGCGTAATTTACACAGTTTCGGGCGGTTCTTACCATTGCGAGTGAGCGGGTCATTGTTTATGACCGCAGCAATTCTGGCTATGGAGACTCCCAATGACTGCCGTTGCAAATGATCAGGCCTCAGCCCACCTTTCAAATTACTTCACGCAAAGCCTGAAAGATCGCGATCCTGATCTTTTCAGGTCTATGCAGGACGAGCTGGAGCGTCAGCAGCATGAAATTGAGCTGATCGCGTCTGAAAACATTGTGTCTCAAGCCGTTTTAGAGGCGCAAGGCTCTGTTCTGACGAATAAATATGCCGAAGGTTATCCGGGTAAACGCTATTATGGCGGGTGTCAGCATGTGGATGTGGCCGAAGAGCTGGCCATTGAACGCGCTTGTAAACTGTTTGATTGCGGTTTTGCGAATGTTCAGCCCAATTCAGGGTCTCAAGCGAATCAAGGCGTTTTCCTCGCATTGCTCAAGCCCGGTGATACGATTTTAGGTATGGATTTGGCGTCCGGCGGTCACCTGACTCATGGGGCTCCGCCCAATATGTCGGGTAAATGGTTTAATGCGGTGTCTTATGGCGTCCGCGAAGATAACCACTTAATTGATTACGATCAGGT
>CAYTAJ010000016.1:0-21589 GCA_964435725.1 uncultured Algimonas sp. | reverse complement strand
TGGGCCGCGCTTACATCACCTGTAACAAAAACGGTATTCCCTTCGACAAAGAGAAATTCACCATTACATCTGGTATTCGTGTCGGCTCACCGGCGGGAACAACACGCGGCTTTGGCGTCGCCGAATTCCGTGAAATCGGGATGTTGATGGCAGAAGTGTTGGATGCCCTTGCAGAAGACCCCAAAGGCAATCCAGAAGTCGAAGCCTCAGTGCGTGAACGCGTTAAAGCGCTCACAGCGCGATTCCCGATTTACGTGGATTAACTCTTTTAATGGTCGGATTTTCCGGAGCTAATAAATCCGACGATTAAAACGAGTACAAAACAAACGCCTAGAAAGGCGAGTTGCGCCAATGGTGGAATAGAGTATTCCATCAGGTCCATATCATCAACAATTTGGAAGACTTCTCCAACGGCGCCAATTGTCAAAAATGCTGTGCCGACGGTTATAGCGCGCTTAATCCAAATTTTATGGCGGCGTTCAATTTCCAGAATTCTGAGTTCACGTTTTGATTTCGAGCTCTCTAGTACATGTTCAAGATGCTGATAGGTTTTACCCAGTTCAAATTCATCGAGGCTCGCGTCAATAAACTGTGAATGATCGGCATATGTCATAATATGCCCACCTTTTATAATGGATAGAATATTATCAATATGCGTTTCTAAGAGCTCAATAGCGGTAATATCTTCTTTCAATTTCTGGCTCGAGAGCTTGCTGACCTTTTTGCCATATTCAGTCTCATTCAAGGTGACTTTCTGCGCTGTCAAATCAACCATGTGTGCGATGGCGGCGCACAATAAGATGGAATCTTTCGCTTGATAATTCACCCAATCTGGTTGCTCGAGAAGCCCAATAAAAGCGTGGTTGCGCATGACGAATATGACTTCTTCATTATTGTAACGGATGGGGGCAAGATTCTTATCGCTTGCGGGTGGCTCTCTAAATATCCAACCACTCAGGGCAGCCCGTACTTCGCGAGAGGGTAAAGCAAGTTCTTTGAAGGAAAGAGATTTAGTAAATGACGCCGCTGTTAAGCTTTGGGTGTTATTATTGGCTTCTCTAATACGTTGAACATTCTCTAAAACAAACCAGTTTCTGTCTAGCGACCATTCCAGTGTACGGACCCCGTAAATCGAAAGCTTTTCATCCTCTTGATAAGCTCTTAGGCAGGATTCTAATTCAGAAAAAACATCTTCGATAAAATCCGACAAAAACGCATATTTCTTGGTTACCCCTGATTTGGCTTGTAATTGTAAGTCACTATCGAGTGAGTAGGGCGTGGCCAATACGCCAATTTGCTTGAAATCAGAGGCCGGTAGATCATTGACGTTGGTTGTTATTTCAACGCGCCAAAACCCTAATTTGGAGTAGACCAAATCAACTTGGGACGTCACATTGTTTTCGTCTTGATTTAAAACGATATCAGATAAGGCCCATCTATATTCATGGGGTGACACATCATTTAAGATTGAATTCCAAATGTCGGACAGGCTTTCCCGATCAGGCTGAGAACATTTTATATTACCCAGATTTATTGCGGGCTTCGCCTTATTAAAAAGTTCACCTTCAATGGCCTGTGATAAAACAGGCATTAGACAGGGTTCCATAATTGCAAAAAATATTGTTTTTACGTCGCCGTTCTTGACGATGAGAGGGCTGTGTCCCTGCTTATTATTGTGAAATTCAACAAGAGACCTTAGGCTTGGGATTATCTCTGAGGCTTGTATCTCTGCGCCATTTTGACGAAGAGCCTTAATATTATCCGATACTTTTTCAATAAGAGCTTCAGTTTTATCGGCGTGATTATTCTTATCCCATTTTGAGCTATGTGCTTTAGCGAGTAAAACCATATTCTGTGAGAACAATAAATTGCTTTGGATGGATGGCAAGAGATAGGCCTCGTACAAATCCTTCCAAGGAGAATAAATTCCATTTGCGGATGATTTTGCCTGTTCAACGCTTTGCGAAAGGGCTTCGCAAGGCGCGATGAGCTTGTCCGGGTCATCCGCATATAATGATCTGTCAATATCGCAGAGATGTTTCTGAAAGTCACAAACATGCCTTAAAACACCCATTAAAATAGGGCAGGCTTCGTCTTCCATGCAATCAAGAAGGGGCTTTGCATTTTCGATTTTGCGGCAAGCTTGTCGATAATGGTAACTTGTCTCAATCTGAATGCGGGCATCAAAATATAAATCAGCAAAGACGACTAAGCGTAATTCGGGAGATAATTTTTCAATGTAGTCTGACGTTAAGTTTGATGAGTCATCTTCAAGCTTTAAAACATATGATAATACGTCTTTACTTTGTTTGGCCAGATAGGTTCGCGCCCATCGACGGCCTGACTCAAATTCTTCTTGAGCGAAAGCTTCTAAAAAATGTGTAAGCTCGGTTTCCATTAATCTACTTCGAATTTTTTAAAAGAATTCATTTGTTTCACGTAACGGGGATCATCTTTTGACAGGCCGTAACCGAAGGAAAAGTTATGAGATGTACAGCGTTTCAAAAAGCTTACATCTGATTGATCAGCCATATTCAAATCAGGAATAGATAAGAGGTTCATTTTGACAAAGTCCGAAGAGCCATATTTCGGTATATTGTAATCCAGAGGTAAGTAGGAAAACCCCAATTTATTATAGAGTTTCGCTTGGCGGTCTTCCGCTTCGATCAGTAGTATTGAAACATTATTGTCAGATTTAAATCGACTTATCGCGTCAAGGCATAGCGTAGAGCCGTAACCTTTGCCTTGCTTATCATTCTGGATGGCGAGGTAGCTGAACAAGGCATAATCTTGAGAATATATATAGTCGACAACTGAGAGGCCTTCGACAGTCTCACCGTCCTTAAGAATCGAAACGTCGCGTTTGTACTCACGTGATGAGTGCCGCAGGTTTTCGGATGGCTCGCGTTCCCAATCCGGAAAGGCTGTTTCATAGAGCTTTATAAGAAATTGCCAATCTTGTTCAGAGCTCGGTGGGCGTATAATGTGATTTGATAGATTAGAATAGCCCATAGCCCTTTATCTCATATGATAGAGGATGAGGTCTATAAAAAACTCTTCCGGCTGATGTGAAAGTCATTCACGAGGCAGGGCATAAGTTACTGTCGCGCGGCTTGAGACTTTTTCATTCTGATTGCCTCGTAGATTGACCTCTATGAGAGCGAGGCTACGGCCGAGCTTTATCATTTTACCTTCCGCTATCAATTTATCGCCTTGGCAGGGTCTCAAGAAATCAATGTTGAGATTGGATGTCATCGCCATAGGGGTAATCCCTAGGCGCGTAAAAATAACGGCATAGGCTACTTGATCGGCTAGGCCCATTTGTGTGGGGCCATTGATAAAGCCACCGGGGCGTAATTGCGCCGGGCCTGCCTCTAATTCAATTCTCACAAAGTCAGGTTCGGCTATTACGATTTTCGGCCAGGGTATAGGGCGGCCTTCAAACGCTTTTTTGAAGAAGGCGTTCATGTCATCGGCAGAAAGTTGTGTCATTTCAAACTCCTCTCATGCGGTTTTACAGTGTTTGCGGCGGCATAAAACTGTGTTAATCCGCATGGATGCGATGCCCATTTTGTTCATCAGAAGACACTCAAGTCAAAGACAGTCGTCAAGCCGAAGATAATACGGCCGTGCGCCGTCGTCGTCTCTGCGCGAAATGTGGCGGACGCTTTACGACCTTTGAGCGGGTACAGCTACGTGAACTGACCGTGGTTAAAAAGTCAGGTCGACGGGCGCCTTTTGATCGAGACAAGCTCGCGCGTTCGGTCATGATTGCCCTGCAAAAACGCCCTGTAGACAATGAGCGCGTTGAGCAAATGATAAGTGGCGTTGTCCGACAACTTGAGAGCATAGGGCAGGCGGATATTACGTCCGATCAAATTGGGCAATTAGTGATGGAAGGCTTAGCCAGTCTCGATAGTGTCGCCTATGTGCGATATGCGTCGGTTTATAAGGATTTCAGAGCGACACAGGATTTTGAAAACTTCATTGAAAAAGAAAATCTGCAACCTGAGTCAGAAGAGGAATAAGCGGCGGTGAACCGTCCTCGTGTGACATTAAAACTAGCGACTTCCTTGGATGGCAAGATTGCGCTTGCGAATGGTCAATCCGAATGGATTACGGGCGAAGCTGCACGGGAGCAGGGGCGAGAACTTCGCGCCACGCATGATGCAATTGTTGTTGGTTCAAACACAGTCGTTCTGGATAATCCGCAACTGACCACACGTATTGACGGAAAGCCCGACCCGCAACGTGTAATATTTGACAGCCAATTGAGACTGTCAGTGCAGTCAAACCTAGCGCAAACAGCGAATGATGTGCCTGTTATCGTGTTTTGTACCGAAGAAGCCGCCAATTCGGAAAAAGCAAAAGAGTTGGAAGCCTTAGGTGTTAGGATCTTCGCCGTTGAAACCTATGAAGGGGGCTTAAATCCACAAACCGCCCTGAATATTTTATGGAATATGGGTGTAAAAACTGTACTCCTTGAAGGGGGTGGCACGCTAACGGCGAGCTTCATCACTTGGGAATTGGTGGACTATATTGAATGGTTCCGCGCCCCTATCATTCTGGGCGCCGAAGGCCGACCCGGGATAGGGAATTTATTACTGGAAGATATCAATCAAATCTACCGGTTTAACCGTATGGATTACCAAGACGTCGGTGAAGATATGTGGGAACGCTATGCGCTCCAACCGCATATTTAGCTAAGCAAAAACAAAGAATTAGATAGATATGTTCACAGGAATAATCACAGATGTCGGCACATTGGTCAGTGTGGACCGTGACCAAAGCGGCAATCGCTCTGAATGGGGCGATACGCGCATGGTCATAGACAGTCATTATGATTGTGACACCATCGCGATTGGTGCCTCTATCGCTCATGCCGGGGCCTGTATGACCGTCGTTGAGAAAGAGGAGACGGAGAAGGGCTGCCGCTATGCCTTTGATGTCTCAGATGAGAGCTTAGACAAAACGACACTCAGTGATTGGAAAGCCGGCCATCAAATGAACCTAGAACGTGCTATGACCGCCAAAGATGAACTCGGCGGGCATTTGGTCACGGGTCACGTGGATCAGATCGGCGAGTTGGTCTCGCGAACACCCTTGGCAGGGTCGCTAAAACTCGACTTCAAAGCGCCCTCTGAAATGATGGCGACGATCGCCCCGAAAGGCTCCATCACAATCGACGGCGTATCTTTGACCGTCAATACAGTGGATGATACGCAGTTTAGCGTCAATATCATCCCACACACGGCCGAGGTTACGACATTGGGGCAATTACAGCCCGGTGACAAAGTAAATCTGGAAATTGACCTCATTGCCCGCTATGTCGCGCGCTATCTATCACAAATGAGAGATAAATCGTGAGCGACCTCAATACAGCGACATCTCAAAGCGTCTATAATCTGGCTACGCCCGAAGAGATTATCGAGGATGCCCGCAATGGCCGGATGTATATCCTTGTCGATGCCGAAGACCGCGAGAATGAAGGTGATCTCATTATACCCGCGCAATTTGCAACACCAGATGCCATCAATTTTATGGCTAAGTTTGGTCGTGGCTTAATCTGCCTGGCCATTGAGGGTGAGCGCGCAGAAGAGCTTGGGCTAGAACCACAAAACAAAAATAATGGGTCGCGTTTTGAAACGGCCTTCACACAATCCATTGAAGCGCGCGAAGGTGTCACAACAGGCATTAGTGCCGGGGACCGCTCGCGCACAATTCAGGTCGCTATCGACCCCGAAAGTCGCGCTGACGATATTGTCTCTCCCGGTCATATGTTCCCGTTAATCGCCAAGGATGGCGGTGTTTTGGTGAGAACAGGTCACACCGAAGCCTCCGTGGATATCTCTCGTATGGCAGGGCTTAACGCCTCTGCTGTGATTTGTGAGATTATGAATGATGACGGTACCATGGCGCGCCTAGATGACCTCGTGAAATTCGCCCAATTTCACGGGCTAAAGATTGGTACTATTGAAGACCTCGTTGCCTATCGCATGAAGAAAGACCATTTCGTCAAGCATGTGGCGAGTTCCGATTTTACTTCCCAGCGTGGTGATGAATTCAAGATTCATGTTTATCGGAATTTCCTCGACGGCAAAGAACATGTCGCTCTTAGCCGTGGCACCCCAAGCGACGAAACAGAAACACTTGTGCGTGTTCATAAAATCGATTTCGCTGGTGATGTACTTTATGAAGATAGTCCACGTTCAGGCTTGATTTGGGATGCGATGAAAGACCTTGCGGCCCATCACGGTCATGCGGTCCTCGTGCTTATCCGTGAAGGCTCAATTGATACACTTCTGGAACGTCTTGGTGCTCATAAATCCGTAATTGATCGCAAAGAGCAGAACATTCGTGAATATGGTGTGGGTGCGCAAATCCTTGTGGATCAAGGTGTTCAAAAAATGCGTCTTATCACCAACACAATGCCTAGGCTTATCGGGTTGGAAGCCTATAATCTTGAATTGGTTGGCATTCAGCCGCTTAGCTCGCAAAAGGGCCAATAAATGCATATTCTCATAATCGAAGCGCGTTATTACGAAGAGATTTCAGACTCTCTTTTGGACGGTGCTATTGCCGCCTTACAAAAAGCAGGCGCGAAAATCACAAAGCTGACCGTGCCGGGCGCGCTAGAGATTCCCCATGCGATTGCGTTTGCCGAAGCCGGAGAACAAGCATTTGATGGATATGTCGCACTCGGCTGTGTTATTCGAGGCGAGACAACGCATTATGATTATGTGTGTGAAGAATCAGCCCGTGCTCTGATGGATTTGGCGGTCAATAAATGCCTCGCCATTGGGAACGGCATCATCACAGTTGAGAATGAAGACCAAGCTTGGGCGCGCGCCAAGGTCGACCAAAAAGACAAAGGTGGTTTTGCGGCGAATGCGGTTCTAAAAATGATTAGCGTCCGCAAAGCTCTGTCTGAGCCTGCTAAATAATGGCCGGCGCTAACCCTAAACATCGCCGCGCCGCTCGCGTGTCTATTGTTCAGGCGCTTTATCAGATGGATGTCGCGCAAGCCCCGTCCAAAACGGTCGTACGTGAATTTCAAAATCACCGTTTCGGCTATAGTGATGAACCGGGCATGGTTCAGGTTGACGAGCCCTTCTTTGAAGATGTCGTCGAGGGTGTGGTTGTCTCTCAAGAGTCCATAGACAAAAAAATTAGCGGGCTATTACCAGTAAAATGGCCCTTGCGACGCCTTGATTTGACCTTACGCAGCCTCCTTCGTGCCAGCTCATATGAGATTATGCGCCGTCCGGATATTCCGGCTCTCGTTATTATCAATGAATATGTCTCTATCGCCTCGGACTTTTTCGACGGAAAAGAACCCGGCATGGTCAATGGTATACTGGATAAGCTGGCAAAAGAGGTCCGCGCCGCTGAGTTTGGATTAACGGGACCGGAACCTGAAAAAACTTAGGCACTGCGAACTGTGCGAGAGAAGGCTCGGTTTTGAACGAATTTGACTGGATTGAAACCTATCTCAAACCTCTGGCCGGACCGGAAGGTTTAGGTCTTCTTGATGACGCGGCGCTGTTTAAGCCCCGACAAGGACAAGATTTGGTACTCACAAAAGATACTTTGGTTGAAGGGGTTCATTTCTTCAAAGGTGAATATGGGGCAGGGACAGCCGAGCGCTTAATGGTCGTCAATCTTTCTGACTTGGCGGCAAAGGGTGCGCGTCCTTTGGGATATCTTCTCTCTATTGCTTGGCCAAAACATTTGGATGAAGCGAATTTGAAACAATGGATGCAAGGCTTTGCCAAAGGGCTAGGGGCCCAACAGGATGCCTTTGGTTTCAAACTCTTTGGTGGCGATACTGTCAGAACATCAGGTCCCATGACGGTTTCCGCAACCTTTATCGGTACGGTTCCCGAAGGTGAAATGGTAAAGCGCTCCGCCGCGCACATCGGTGATGATATTTGGGTGACGGGTACGATTGGCGACGCGCATTTAGGACTTCTTTTGGCACAGAAGAGTGAGCAGATAACTGAACCGGACGGGCAAGCGATTTGGACCTGGGAAGAAGCATTCCGCCACCCCAAGCCAAGACTCCTTTTTAGAAAGGTGCTCAGACAATATGCGACGTCTTGCGCCGATATATCAGACGGCCTTTTGTCAGAAGCGGGTCACATCTCAAAAGCAAGTGGAACGAAACTCACTCTTGATTTGAGGTCTGTACCTTTGAGCCCATCTACAAGACAGTGGTGTAAGTCTGATAATGTTCAAGACCGCATAATCGAATTGGTAACGGGCGGCGATGATTACGAATTGCTCTTCACGTCTAAGTCAGAAGATAGGGCTGCCTTAGTGGAGGCCGCATCCAAGTTAAACCTAGAAATTACAAATATCGGGTCTGTGTCAGAAGGCGAGGGCGTGACGTGTCTGGACTTGGAAGGCCAGCCGGTTTCAATTGCAAACACCGGCTATTCGCACTTTTAACTAACTTGGGCCGCCTGCACCGCCGGGTACGTCTTGTTGACCGCCAATACGGTCTGTTGGAATACGCCCAATCGTACCAAAAACCTGCTCAAGTACCGACAGTTCACGACCACGCGTAGGCGTTTCACGGTCAACATAATTGACATATTGTCCGTCTTCGATGCCATATTCGGCTACCTGAGTTACTTTCCCATCAACGTCAAAAGTAATGGCTGTAATCGAGCGTTCCTCGATTTGTGGACGTAGATAAGCGTAACGCTGACGCACGCTGTTCATATAGAACCAAGTGTCGGCATCAGTATCTTCATCAAACGTGCCTTTGACAGAAGGGTTACCCAGACGGGCCAGAACACTGGCCTTTGTATCTGTGTCAGGGTTTACGGCTTGAGGTTTATCCGCAGACGTTGGAATATAACCATGCGTTCGAAGGATTGGGTTACAAGCAGAGAGACTGATTGCCACACCGAGAACACACATTGATTTTACAAACGTAGAGGTCATATAGCCGCTTTTACTACTATCGAAACGATGTATGACCTAACCAAACCAATGACGACTGGCAAGACACATACTGCGTTAAACAAAGGTAAGATTATGGGGATTTTCTCCGGATTATTTGGTGCAAAGGATTTTGCGAAACGTGATGCCCGCATTGTTTATAATGCGCTTCTCAAACAATCGCGTCAGCCTGAATTCTTTGGCAATGCCCGCTTTCCTGACAATTATGACGGTCGTATTGATGTTGTGACCCTCCACATGGCGTTGATGTTAGACGCTTTGAGGCCGCATGAGGAACAAGGTGCGCGTCTTTCGCAAGCCATCTTTGATGAAATGAAAGATGATTTCGAAGTCGCGTTAAGAGAAGAAGGAATATCTGATACCGGCGTGAAGAAGCGTATTAAACCTATGATTCGGCTATTTTATACGCGCGCTAAGGATTACACTCAGGCCCTCTCTGAAGGTGGTTTCGGGAAAGTCTCTGCCAGCTTATATCAAGAAAGTGATAGTCCTTTTTCACCTGAGTTTACGGCCGCGCTGGGCGATTATGCCCAATCATTGAAAGGCGAATTTGCTGGCAAGACATTAGGCCAACTGGCTCAAGCGCAAATCGAATTTCCATCAATAGGGATGCCCTAAAAATCCCGTCCAAATTTTCCATTAAAGCATAGGCTTTCTGCTTTGCCTCCTTTATAGCGGGTCTAATGACAGTTAAAGGGACGCTATGCTTGATGGTCTGGTAGTTTCGATTGATGCAATGGGAGGGGATCATGCCCCTGATATTGTTATCAACGGAATAGAATATTTTCTGAAACATGAGGGGAAGGGGCGTAAAGCGCGCTTTTTACTTCATGGTGATCAGGCCAAAATCGATGCCTTGCTCAAGAAAAATCCTCGGGCGCGTGAGCGGTCTGAAGTTTGTCACACAGAACACGCGATCTCTATGGAGGAGAAACCGTCCCAAGCCCTGCGCAAGGGGAAGGGCAGTTCTATGTGGAATGCGATATTAGCCGTGAAAGAGAAACGGGCTGAAATCGCGCTTTCTGCGGGCAATACAGGCGCGCTTATGGCCATGTCCATGATGATTTTACGTCGTATGCAAGGCGTCCAGCGCCCTGCGCTAATCGCGGGATGGCCTCGGCTTGATGGACAATGCGTGGTTTTAGACGTGGGTGCGAATGTTGAGGCCAGTGCGTCTCAATTGACGGAATTCGCTGTTTTAGGTGATGCGTTTTACCGAGCCCTATACAAAGTTGAGAAGCCGTCCATTGGTCTTTTGAATGTCGGCTCTGAAGAGCAAAAAGGCAATGCTGCTGTAAAAGATGCGCATGAGCGGCTGAGCCAATCGCATATCGGTCTGAACTATGTCGGCTTTGTTGAGGGCAATGATATTTCGCTCGGTAATGTCGATGTGATTGTGACGGATGGTTTTACGGGTAACATCACAATTAAGGCGGCGGAAGGCACGGCTAAACTGGTCAATAATGTTCTGAACGAAGCCTTATTTGGTAATATCTGGTCAAAAGTGACAACGGCTTTGAACGCGCTGGCGCTCAAAAAAGCTAAAAAACGTATGGACCCCCGAAAAGTGAATGGGGGCGTGCTTTTGGGTGTGAATGGCGCTGTTATCAAAAGTCACGGTGGTACAGATAAAGTTGGCTATGCCAATGCTCTGAATATCGCGATTGGTCTGGCCGAGAGTAACTTCTTGGAAGAAATTGAAAAAGAAGTCGAAGCGCTTCATGACGAAGACGATAATATAGGGTTCATAGCATAATGGTCCGAGCCGTTGTTAAGGGGATTGGCGGGTATCTGCCAGATCGCGTTGTCAAAAATGATGACCTTGATGCCAAATTGGACACGTCGGACGCATGGATTCGCGAAAGAACGGGCATAGAGCAACGCCATATTGCCGCTGAGGGGCAAACGACCTCCGATTTAGGCTATGAGGCCGCTTTAAAGGCTCTCGCACATGCAGGACTTAGCGCTGACGATATTGATCTTATTATCGTGGCGACATCGACGCCTGACTATACCTTCCCGTCAACGGCGACGATTATCCAAGAGCGCTTAGGCATGACACATGGCGCAGCTTTTGATTTGCAAGCCGTCTGCAGTGGCTTTTTATATGGCGTCAGTGTTGTGGATGCGATGATACGGTCCGGCGCCGCTAAGACTGTTCTGCTCATTGGTGCCGAAACTTTCTCTCGTATTTTGGATTGGGATGACCGTTCGACCTGTGTGTTGTTTGGTGACGGGGCAGGGGCGATGATATTGCAAGCCCAAGACAACACAGATGATGGCGTAATTGATTGCTTTATTCGCGCAGATGGTCGTCATCGGGATATGCTCTATGTTGATGGTGGGCCGTCAAAGACCCAAACTGTCGGGAAATTACGCATGTTGGGCAATCAAGTCTTTAAACATGCTGTGACTGAAATCGCGGATGCTATGAAAACTTGCGCGGACAAAGCAGGCGTTCCAATTTCTGATATTGATTGGTTCGTCCCACATCAGGCTAACCAACGTATCCTAAATGGCGTGGCTAAGCGATTAAAGATCCAACCTGAGCAGGTTGTTTCTACTGTTGCCAAGCATGCGAACACCTCAGCGGCGTCCGTACCGCTGGCCATGTTAAGTGCTGTCGAAGATGGTCGCATAAAGCGCGGTGATTTGGTGATGCTTGAGGCTTTTGGCGGCGGCTTTACTTGGGGCGCCGCGTTATTACGGTACTAGGCATAAAGATCGCGTTAACCATAAACTTGCCTGTAATTTAAGGCTTTTTTTAGAATTTGCTTGCGTCCAACCCTACAGATTTGCTTAAAGGGCACATGGCAACGGAAACGCACAATACCGGGACTGTAACGCGCGCCGATTTGGCAGAAGCGGTCTACAGAGAAATTGGACTATCACGGTCCGAGAGTGCCGAACTTGTCGAATCCGTAATCGATTACGTTTGTGAGGCTCTACTCAAGGGTGAACATGTAAAACTCGCAGGATTTGGTACATTTTCACTGCGAGACAAGAAAGAACGCATTGGCCGTAATCCAAAAACGGGCGAAGAAGTTCCTATTACATCCCGTCGTGTTTTGGTTTTTAAACCATCACAAGTCCTCAGAGAACGGGTAGACTCGTCATTGACAGTGAAAAAGTGATAGAGTCTGATTCGTTAGGCAACGATTCGGCTAGGGTAGATGCAATCTAAAACGACACGTGCGTTTAGAACAATCAGTGAAGCGGGTGAGGAACTCGGTTTACAGCCTCACGTTCTGCGTTTCTGGGAATCAAAATTTTCTCAAATTAAGCCGATTAAGCGCGGTGGTGGTCGCCGTTTTTATCGTCCTGAAGACATTGAATTTTTGCGCGGTATCAAAATCCTGCTGCATGATGAAGGTCATCCCATCAAAGATGTTCAAAAGCTTATCCGTCTCAAAGGACCGGGGCGGGTTATGGAGCTTGGGCAGTCTGTTGAAAAAGCGGCTCGGGATAAAGAAGTCAAAGACACAGTCCTCGTGCCGGAGCGTATTCGTAAATCCAGCCCGCCTATTAGACCGTCTAAATCGACATCCGCGCCCGAACCTGTTCCTGTTCCAGAGCCCGTTCAAGAGGTAACACCACCGGTCGTCGAACCAACACCTGAGCCCGTATACGTGCCGGAACCCGTGGCAGAAGCCCCGCAACCTGCTGAACCCATCGTTAAGCCTGTCATTGAGACAGGCATGACAGAGGCAGAAAAAGCACAGCATAGGCAGGATTTGGAAGAGGCCTTGGAACGTCTCAAATCGCTTAAATCGCGTTGGTCATCCTTCACAAACAAAGCGTCCTGAGCGCAATCCTCTATTGCTATATTTTCCGGGCATGATTATACGCCCGTTCACCAAAGATTGTCGGAGTATAGCGCAGTCCGGTAGCGCACTAAGCTGGGGGCTTAGGGGTCGCAGGTTCGAATCCTGCTACTCCGACCATCTTTGGCCTAAAAAGCTGAGACGTCTTTCGAGAAAATGTCACAGCGAAATTCTCCAATAACGGATTATATCGACCTCATGATTATCTCTGAACGTGATAAACGCGCGATTTCTTTGTGGCTATTAGTTGTAATGTTGCTTGTGGCCGCGATTGTGGTTGTGGGCGGGGCGACACGCCTGACGAATTCTGGTCTATCCATTACGGAATGGGATCCGATTACGGGGGCTTTGCCGCCCCTCAGTAATGAAGCATGGCTCTCTGAGTTTGAGAAATACAAACAGATTCCGGAATTTGAGGCCGAACATCCCGATATGGATATGGCCGGATTCAAATTCATCTATTTTTGGGAATGGGCCCATCGACAGCTCGGGCGGTTGATTGGCCTCGCTTACCTTATTCCCTTTGCTTATTTCGCGATTAAAAAGCGTCTGCCGCGTGGTAAATTCCTACTCTTCCTAACGCCATTCCTCTTGATCTGCTTTCAAGGCGCGATTGGGTGGTGGATGGTCTATAGCGGCCTCCAAGAAGGTATGGTCGATGTCAGTCAATATCGCCTCGCCACTCATTTAGGTGTGGCCTTCCTTATTTTGGGTGTCCTCTATTGGCTTCGGAAAAGTGTTTTAAATGACTTTGCCAAACGCTCTCCAGCTTCAGCCTATGTGAAGCGGACAACATTGTTTGCAGGTTTAGTCTACCTTCAAATCATTGGCGGGGCCTTCGTGGCAGGAACAAAATCCGGGCGAAGCTATAATGAATGGCCACTGATGGATGGTGATTTTGTGCCGCAAGGTTACGCAATGATGCAGCCGTTTTGGAAAAATTTCTTCGAGAATACGGCGGCTATTCAATTCAATCATCGTATGTTGGCTTACATCCTGTTTGCCTTTGGTATTTGGGTCTGGCTCAGCGTTAGAAAGACGCGGCAAATGCGGGGCATCGCCAATATGATGATGATAATCCTGCTCTGGCAGGTCGGATTAGGTATTTGGACGCTCCTGTCCGGTGATAATTTTGACCCGCTTCACATCAAACTCGCCTTAGTGCATCAGTTCTCTGCCATCTTTGTCTTTATCATCAGCCTCGCCTTAGCTTGGAAAAGCCGGCATTTCATACGGTAATATAATACCGATTTTATAAGTCATTGAAATAACGTCATTATTTCATATAGGTTCGTGAATTATCATGTTGACGGGTCTTGTCCCTTCCTCTAGTTAGCCGCGCTTAGACAACGGGTTCGCCGTTGAACACAGAGGATATTATGAAAACGACAAAGTTTTTAAAAACCGCTGACGTTGAGAAGAAATGGATTCTTATCGATGCGGAAGGTGTCGTCACAGGTCGTTTGGCAACATTCATTGCTATGCGCCTTCGCGGCAAGCATTTACCAACATACACACCGCATATTGATTGTGGTGATAATGTTATCGTCATCAACGCTGAAAAAGTCGCCTTCACAGGCAATAAGCGTAAGGACAAAGTTTATTACTGGCATACTGGCCACCCGGGTGGTTTGAAAGAGCGCACAGCGGATAAGATCTTAGACGGTCGTTTCCCTGACCGCGTTCTTCGCAAAGCCGTACAGCGCATGTTGCCAAAGGAAAGCCCATTGGCGCGCAAACAATTGTCTAACCTTCGCGTTTACGCGGGTTCAGACCATCCACATGAAGCTCAAAACCCAGAAGTCATCGACTTTAAATCTATGAGCACCAAAAACGTGAAGGGAGCCTAAGACCATGGCTGAGACCCAAACACTTGCAGACCTTAAAGACGTCATGGACGGAACAGCAGGCGGAGACGCTGCGGCTGTCGATACAGCAACACTTCCAGAGCCAAAGATTGACGAATTAGGGCGTTCATACGCAACAGGTAAGCGTAAAAACTCTATTGCCCGCGTCTGGATTAAGCCCGGTAACGGCAAAATCACAATCAATGGCCGCGATCAGGAAGTTTACTTCGCGCGTCCCGTTCTTCGTTTGATTATCGCACAGGCTTTCCAAGTCGCTGACCGCGTCGACTCTTATGATGTTGTCGCCACTGTCAAAGGCGGCGGCCTGTCCGGTCAAGCCGGTGCTGTGCGTCATGGCATCACAAAAGCGCTGACTTACTACGAGCCTGCGCTTCGTAAGCCATTGAAGGCCGCTGGCTTTATTACACGTGACTCGCGTGTTGTTGAGCGTAAGAAATACGGTAAGGCGAAAGCCCGTAAGAGCTTCCAGTTCTCGAAGCGTTAGCCTTATTCAGCGAATCATCGCTATGTATCAGGCGCTTCGGGAAACCGAGGCGCTTTTTTATTGGGATATAAACAATGAGCACAGTTAAAAAGGCGGCTGTCCTAGGGGCTTCGGGATATACAGGTGTGGAAATCATCCGTCTGATTGAAAACCATTCTTTATTGGAGATTGCAGCTCTCACAGGTCATAGCCGAGCGGGTGAAAGCGCGGGAAATGTCTTTGCGAATCTCGCTCATCTTAATCTGCCGGACCTCCAAACTTGGGACAGTGTGGATTGGAAAGACATTGATGTTGCTTTTGCGTGCCTGCCACATGGGGCCAGTCAGGAAACAATTGCAGAGATTATGCCTCATGTCGAAACGGTTGTTGATTTGTCGGCCGACTTCAGGCTGCGTAATCCGGCATTATATGAGGCGACCTATAACCGTCCACACAATTTCACGACCTTACTGAATAAAGCTGTTTATGGTCTAACCGAATGGGCGAGGGCGGACCTTAAGGGGGCTAATCTTATCGCTTGCCCAGGCTGCTTCCCAACTTGTTCTCTTTTGCCGCTTTTACCGCTTCTCGAGGCGGACCTTGTTGAAGCGGATAAGCTACCTATTTCAGCCATAACCGGCGTGACAGGGGCAGGACGAAAAGCCAGTTTAGGTCTATCTTTCACAGAGTTAGCGGAAGGATCTCATGCTTATGGCGTTGGGAACCATCGTCATGCGCCGGAAATTGATCAGATTATTAAACGCGTATCCGGGCAAGATAGTCATGTGAGCATGACGCCGCACCTTGTGCCGATGAACAGAGGCATGATTACAACGACCGTTGTCACATTGAAAAACGGTGCCAGCGTATCAAAGTTAAGAGATGCACTTGTGAGCCGTTATGCAGATAGCCCGTTCGTGTCTGTTTTGGATGACGGTGTCGTCCCACAAACCCGCCATGTGAGGGGGTCAAACCGTTGCCATATCAATGTGTTTGAAAACAGAACGCCCAATACGGCCGTTGTGATTGCCGTGATTGATAATTTGACCAAAGGATCATCGGGTCAGGCCATTCAAAATTACAACCTTTCTCAAGGGTGGGATGAAACTTTGGGCTTAACGGGCCTCGCATTGTTCCCATAATGTCGCTTAATCCCCTTATATGAGGCAATTTTTAGATGACCTTTGACATAAACCAGCCCATATTTGGTAACACTAAGAAGTAACAGAAGAATCGAGGCCACTGTGACGTCTAAATTATTACTCGCTTTGATATCGGCTTTCAGCCTGTCTGCCTGTTCAACTGTGAAAATGCCTAATCTGGACTTCTTAGATGCCGGATTTGAAGAAGATGCGCGCAATATCGATCAAACCGTACCGTCAGTGGATGAAGCGCCAGATATTCCAACAGGTGTTCGCACGACTGCAGAATGGGACAAATCAGCAAGAGAGATGATAAATTTAAGAGATCGCTTTTCTGTTCCTGTCTCTCCTGAGCCAGCTGTCTCTGAGCAAGAATTTGATGAGCGTTTTGAGTCACTTAAATCTCAAGCCCAAGCTTACAAGGAAGACGACCCTCAATAAAAGGGCGTCTTAAAGGGGATGGCTATGGTCGAAAGCGAAGAATTTTACCGCATTAAGCGCTTACCGCCTTATGTGTTTGCCGAGGTCAACAAGTTAAAGGCTGAGCTGCGTGCCGGCGGAATGGATATTATCGACTTTGGCTTCGGTAATCCCGATTTACCAACGCCTCAGCATGTGATTGATAAGCTAATAGAGACCGTTCAGAAGCCCAAGACGACGGGTTATTCGGCCTCACGCGGGATTAAGGGGCTGCGCCAAGCCTGTGCGCGATATTATAAACGCCGCTTTGATGTAGAGCTTGATTATGAGAAAGAAATCATCGCGACGATTGGCTCGAAAGAGGGTTTTGCAAATCTCGCGCAAGCCATAACAGCGCCCGGCGATGTGATTTATGCGCCTGACCCATCCTATCCGCTTCATGCCTATGGCTTCATTATTGCGGGTGCCAAAATTCAGGGCATACCGGCAATTACGGCAGACGAATATCTGGCGGGTGTTAAAGAGGCTTTAGCCAAAGCTGACAAGCCTCCCATGGCTATCGTTGTGTGTTTCCCATCCAACCCAACAGGGCATGTCGCAGATTTGAGCTTCTATGAAGAGATTGTCGCGATTGCAAAAGCGAATGATATCATAGTTTTATCGGACTTAGCTTACTCAGAAATCTATTTCAGTGATCCGCCACCTTCTATCTTTCAGGTGGAGGGTGCTAAGGAAGATATTCTGGCAATTGAAACGACGTCGCTCTCTAAAACATATTCCATGGCCGGATGGCGTATGGGCTTTGCTGTGGGCTCTGAACGATTAATAGCCGCGCTGACTCGGGTGAAATCATATCTCGATTACGGGGCCTTTACGCCCATACAGGTCGCCGCTTGCGCCGCTCTGGATGGACCGCAGGACGTCGTAGAAGAGGCCCGAAATATCTATAAAAGCCGCCGTGATGTGATGGTCGAGAGCTTTAGTCGCGCAGGCTGGGATATTCCGTCTCCGGATGCCTCAATGTTCACATGGGCGCCTTTGCCTAAAGGGTTCGAGGCTTTGGGCTCTGTGGAATTTTGTAAGCTATTGATGAAAGAGGCCGCTGTTGCGGTATCACCTGGCAATGGTTTTGGGCCCCACGGCGAGGGCTATGTCCGCATTGCTTTGGTCGAGAATGAGCAACGCATTCGGCAGGCTGCGCGAAATATTAAAGCCTTTTTATCTAATCACGCAGAAATAGCCGCTGAATAAGCTGAATTAAGGCTATAAATTCCATGCGCCTGTGATAGAGGGTGCGCAAATTTCTAATGAGGCTGATGTGACGAAAATTGGGTTTAATACGGGCTTGGCTCTAAGAGCGGCTTTGGTGACTGAAAAAGCGGCTATTGCGGCATCAAAACTTGCAGGGCGCGGTGATGAGAAGGCCGCAGATCAAGCCGCTGTCGACGCCATGCGAACAGACCTCAATAACATGGATATTAAAGGGCGCGTCGTTATCGGCGAAGGTGAACGTGATGAAGCGCCTATGCTCTTCATCGGCGAGGAAGTCGGAAAAGGCAAAGGCCCGGAAATCGATATCGCGCTTGACCCCCTCGAAGGCACAACCCTGACAGCGAAAAATATGGCCAATGCTTTAGCCGTTATGGCATTTGCGCCGCGTGGCGGTCTGCTTTACGCGCCTGACACATATATGGATAAAATCGCTATTGGCCCCGGCTATGAAGCAGGACTTGTCGATTTGGATAAGAGCGTCGAAGATAATGTTAAGGCTCTGGCCAAAGCTAAAGGTGTTAAGCCAAAGGACATCACCGTATGTGTTCTGGACCGCGCACGCCACGGTAAAATAATAGATTCACTGCGTGATATGGATGCTAAAGTCAGCCTCATCTCAGACGGTGATGTGCAAGGTGTTATCGCAACGACGGACCCAGATACTCAAATTGATATGTATATCGGGCAAGGCGGCGCACCGGAAGGTGTATTGGCCGCAGCCGCCCTTCGCTGTGTGGGGGGGCAGATGCAAGGGCGTCTACACTTCCGCAATGATGACGAAGTCGCCCGTGCGCGCCGTGTTGGTATTGATCAGCTTGATGCCAAATATGATCTCGAAGGTCTGGCCTCAGGCCCAACAATATTCTCAGCAACCGGTGTCACGCAAGGGTCCTTGCTTGATGGCGTGAAGATTGCCGGCGGCGTTGTGCATACGCACACTTTGATCATGAACTCCGTTGATCGCGCGGTGCAAAAACTCCGTTCGGCGCGCCCAACCGCGTGACGACAGCGCCGCTTCTTAATGTAAAGACGTCTATTCGCGGTCAGGCTTGGGTTCAGCGGGCTGACGAGGCCCGTGTTGAGGCGATATTGCAAAGCCATGATGTTTCGCCCCTTGCGGCAAGGCTTTTGGCGGGGCGCGATGTAGAACCTTCTGAAATAATTCAGTTTCTTTCGCCAAAACTAAGAGACTGCCTGCCAGATCCCTCGACCTTGCAGGATATGGATAAGACAGTTGCGCTTATATTCGAAGCGATTGCGCAAAATAAGAAAATCACAGTTTTCGCCGATTATGACGTGGATGGTGGCACATCAGCGGCGCAGCTCCTAAGATGGGCGAGGGGTATGGGACAGGACTGGTCCCTCTATGTGCCTGATCGCCTTTTGGAAGGGTACGGCCCGTCAGCAAAAGCGTTTGAGGCAATCCAAGCAGACGGTACAGATCTTGTTATTACGGTCGATTGCGGGGCAGCGGCCCATGACGCGCTTTCACATGCCACGGATATTGGCCTTGATGTTATCGTCATAGATCATCATTTGATGGACGAAACTCGCCCTAAAGCGCTCGCTATCATCAATCCAAATCGCCATGACGATAGCTCAGGCCTCGGGCATTTGGCGGCGGCCGGCGTGACCTTCATGACAATCGTTGCGTTAAACCGCGAGGCTAAAAAGCGAGGTATAAAGCCCCCCATACCAACGCTGGACTTATTGGGGCTGGCCTCTCTGGGCACAATTTGCGATGTCGTGCCGCTTAAAGGGCTTAACCGGGCCATAGTTGCCCAAGGGCTCAAAGTCCTCTCTCAGCAAAAAGAGCCGGGCATCCAAGCTTTGGCAGATATTGCCGACTTAAAACCGCCCTTTACAACGCGCGATGCAGGATTCGGATTTGGTCCGCGTATTAACGCAGGTGGCCGCATTGGTGTTTCCCATATGGGCGCAGAGCTTCTTTCGACAGAAAATGCCCAGCTTGCCTATGCGCATGCGGCAGAACTCAATCGCGTAAATGCAGAACGCCGCGCCATTCAAGACCGCATCCAAAACGAGGCTATTGAAGAAGCCGCCAAATCGGCCGAATCAGACCCTGTTATCATTGTTGCGATGAGGGATTGGCATCCCGGCATTATCGGTATCGTGGCCGGTCGAATCAAAGACCGCTTCAACAAGCCTGCTATCGTCATTGGTATTGATGACAAAAATGTTGGTAAAGGCTCAGGACGCTCCATCAAAGGCGTCAATTTGGGCGAGGCACTCTCTGCCGCCAAAGGCGAAGGGTTGCTCCTTTCTGGTGGTGGGCATGAAATGGCAGGCGGTCTTACGATTGGCCCGGAAAAAATCGAGTCTTTTAAAGAGTTTATTCGGCAGACCTTATCAGAATCCGTTGAAATAGCTCTTACATCTCAAGCGTTGAAAGTGGATGCCGTCGTACATCCATCTGCCGTTTCGCTCGAAACACTCAATATCATTGAAACAGTCGGCCCCTATGGCGCAGGTAACCCCAATCCCGTCTTTGTCTTGTCCGATATGAAGGTGGATTACGCGGAACGACTCAAATCCGTCCATGTGCGCTCATCGCTCAAGAGTAGGGATGGTATGACCCTCCGCGCTATGGCTTTTGGGGCCGAGGACTCAGGTCTTGCTGAGATCCTCTTGGGTCGGCAGAATCAAGCCCTGCATATTGCGGGCTACATCAAGCGGAATGAGTGGAATGGGCGCGTCTCCGCTGACTTTCATATTATTGACGTGGCTATGGCCGAATAAGTCGCAGGCTTGGACACGATAAAATAGCGATTTCGCTGACTTTTTTGCAAAATAGGGCTTGCACCTCCGTAAACTCAATTCTATATCGCGCGGACTGATTACGCGGTCCCTTCGTCTATCGGTTAGGACGCCAGGTTTTCAACCTGGAAAGAGGGGTTCGATTCCCCTAGGGACTGCCATCAGTTTTTCTTCCAACATATTGTTATGTTACTGCGATTAAGCGCTTCACGTCGCTCCGCTTATTGGCTATGTCAGCCCCATGAAAAATTTCCTGTTTAGCTTTTTGTTTATCGCTTTGATGGTGACGCCTGTTTTTGCGCAGACTGGCCCTGATGATGATGTGAATTTTGGTCCGCCTCAGCCACTCGTAATTGTGACACAGGATACAGAGCATAATTTCATGGTTGAAGAAGCAAAAACAATCGATCAGCAAGCACGTGGCATGATGTTTCGCGACTCTATGGGCGATAATGAAGGCATGATCTTTGAATTTGCTGAACCCAAGGTCGCCACCATCTGGATGAAGAATACGGCTATCTCTTTGGACATTATTTTCGTCAAAGAAGACGGAAAGATTCTCAAGATCGAGCATATGGCGCAACCTTACACGCTACGCAGTGCCTCGTCCGAAGCGGTCGTTGCAGCAGTCGTGGAATTAAAGGGCGGAATATCCAAAGATTTGGGTATTGAGCCGGGCGATACAGTAAAACACACATTTTTTGGAAATTCTGCACCTTAAGCGCTTGAATTTTTTTTACGCCGCTATAATAGGCTCTCACCGTGTGTCGGGGTGTAGCGCAGTCTGGTAGCGCACCTGTTTTGGGAACAGGGGGTCGCAAGTTCGAATCTTGCCACCCCGACCATGGTTTT
>CAYTAJ010000015.1:24589-42377 GCA_964435725.1 uncultured Algimonas sp. | reverse complement strand
TGAGGAGTGCTAATCCAACAGCCAATGCGCCTTTTGTGCGGAGCTCGCCAGACACTTGAGACCCCACAGCTTCTTGGCTGCGAATACTGTCAGGAATTGTAAAGCCTTCGATATTTTCCGCCAAAGCCATCTGTGCCGTTTGCATGGCAATTTGCTGTGCGCGAGCCCCATCTTCTCCGGTTTCTGGCTGTAGAGGAATACCAATACGGACCAAATCGTGGGGGTTTTCAGCCGTTAAGGACGGCGCAATCGCTTGTATCGTTGCGCCCGGAAAACCGGCATCCGCGATGACCGTCCGAATTTTTGCAAGGTCCGGCTCACTACCTGTATCAATTTCGATAACTGTACCGCCTGTAAAATCGATACCATAATTCAGACCACGTGTCGTGAATAAGAAAACAGAGGCAATAATCATCAAGACAGAAAGTATGCCGGCAAAGACGCGCAAATTAATAAAGGGAACGCGTGGTTCCTTTGGCAGAATACGAACGAGAGAAATATCTTTCATGGTCTTATCCTCTCCTTAAATCGGTAATGTTTTCGGGCGTGACTTACGCAGCCATGTGGCTGTGAGTAAGCGCGCAAAAATAACGGCGGTAAAGACAGACATCACAATACCAATGGCCAATGTGACCGCGAAGCCTCGAATGGGGCCGGACCCGACAAAATAAAGTGTCACAGCCGCAATCAATGTTGTGATGTTGGCATCCAAAATCGGGGCCAAAGAACGACGATAGCCCGTCTCAATCGCATTGACTGGTGGTCGTCCATTATGGGTTTCCTCGCGTATGCGCTCAAAGATTAGGACGTTCGCATCCACGGCCATACCAATGGTCAGGATAATACCGGCAATACCCGGCAAGGTCAGTGTCGAGCCAAAGAGAGACAATGCCGCCGCAATCAAGATAATATTCACCGTCAAGGCAATATTGGCAATCGTCCCAAAGCGCAGCCCATAAGAGAGCCACATAAACAAAGCCACGCCCATAAGACCAATGATAGAGGCCGTCTTACCCGCATCAATCGAGTCTTGGCCAAGTGTCGCCCCGACGGAGCGTTCTTCCACAATGTCAAGTTTGGCAGGTAACGCACCTGCATTAAGAAGAAGGGAGAGTTCGCGCGCGCTTTCGATTGTAAAGTCACCCTCAATAAAACCTGAACCGGAAGGAATAACACCATTAATACGCGGGGCTGTGATAATCTCTTCGTCCAAAACAACGGCAAAACGCTTACCAATATTTTTGGCTGTCAAATCACCAAACAGGCGCGCACAGCGTATGTTAAAGCTGAAATTTACAATCGGATTATTTTGAGTCGGATGTAGACCTTCCGAAGATGATTTTAAACATTCCCCCGTAATGCGCGTCCGTCTTTCAACGATGAGACCGCCGCTTCCATCTTGATGATAGTAAAAAGCTGCCCCAGGTGGCAAACGCCCTTCAACAGCGGCGCGAAGGAAAGCGTCATTATTCGACTCTTGGCGAACCATATGAAATGAAAGGTTCGCTGTTTGGTCAATACGGGATTTAATTTCATCAATGTTCTTTGCTCCGGGGACTTGAACAAGGATACGGTCATCCCCTTCTCTGGCAATTGTCATCTCAGTTGTGCCGGTAGGGTCAATACGTCGGCGAAGAACATTCATGGATTGATCGATTGTTTTCGCTTTAATGGCTTCGATTTGGGCCTCTGTGACTTCTACCCGAAAGCCCTTCTCTCCGACCTGTTCAAAAGTCGTCGTGCGATCTTGCGATAATGATGTAGGGTCCACTAAAACCGATAAGCCCTGCAAAACCTCTAAAGTCGCTGGCATATCGTCAGCATTACGCAAACGCCCGACGACGGCATTATCTTCGACACGAATAAACTCTGCTCTTATGCGACCAGCATTTCGAAGCCCATCCGCGACCGCATCGCGTTCACTCTGTAATGATTTCTCTAAAACACTGGAAACATCAACTTCTAAAAGCAAATGCGCCCCGCCCTGAAGGTCCAGACCTAAATTGAGCGTCCGCTGTAAAGGCGCCGGCATTTTTGCGCGCGTCTCGGCGGGAATAGCATTGGGCAGAGCGAATAAAAGCCCAAGGACAACCGCCCCTACAATAAAGATTATTTTCCAACGGGAGAAAAAGAGCATGCTTTTACCCTAACTTGAGCCCAAAAAGAAACGCCGCGGACGAACCACGGCGCGATAAATTATTTTTTCTTCGATGTGTCGTTTGCCGCGACTGTGCGGTTACGAACATCAGCAATCATTGTGCGAACAACTTTAATATCAGCGTCTCCAAATGTGACGGTTAATTCGTCATCAGCAACCTTTTTGACTTTACCGATAAGACCACCATTGGTGACAACTGTGTCGCCGCGCGTGATTTCTGAGAGCAATTGACGATGTTCTTTTACGCGTTTGTTTTGAGGGCGAATAATGAGGAAGTAGAAAATTAAGCCAATTAAAATAAACGGCATAATACTCGCCACTAGCCCCGGTCCGGCTGCTGTTGGCGAAGCTTGCATAATTAAAGCGAACATAAGGTTGCCCCTCATTATTATAGCGCCGACTCTGGACGCGGAATTTTACGATTTAACGCTATATAGGGGGGCTTTAAGCGATTGCAACGAAAAGGGGCGGCAAAACTGAATTTACCGCCCGACTAATCATTATATCGATTAAAATTATTGTGTCAGACAATGTCCTGCAGGTAGCGTTAAACGCTGACCGGGTTTCAGTGCATTCGGGTTTTCAATACCATTTGTCGCAATAATGTCAGAGACGTTCGTACACGTGCGACGGGAAATGCTGTAGAGCGTATCCTTGGGTAAGACCGCATAAATTGAAGTTGTTGAAGCTTCTACGGGTAAGACAACTCTCTTAATTGTTGAGGGTGCCTGTACGATTGTTTCGGTACTGACCATGACAGGCTGCGCAACAGTCGTATTGATAGACAAAGGCATCTCGGATGTTGTTACAGAAGGCTGAGGAATAGTGATGGCTTGCCCTAAAGCAATGGCATTGCCTGAAAGCGCATTAGCCTTTTGAATGGCTTCGATACTCACATTATAACGCTTTGAGATATTATAAAGCGTATCACCCTTTACGACATTATGTGTAAGTGACGCGTAAACATTATCAATGCTTTGCGTTGTTACAGTCACAGGGTCTTCAAAAAGTTGAATTTCATAAAGCGGTTGCGGAGTTTCAGACTGTACGGCCTGTGTAGCCGAAATGCCTTTAAACGCTCGGACGCGATCAGCTTCGTCCAAAAGACGCTGATAGTCCTCTTCGCTCACATCACCGGGTTTGATGTGTTGGGCCTTCACTATACCTGCTTCAATTTTCACAGGCGCTGAATAGGTAATGACCGCAGAGTTACCGGCAGGGACAGGTTCATCCACACGAATTGTCGTCGTTTCAGCAACAACAGGCGCAGCAATCACTTGCCCGGCATTTTCAAGGTGTTGCTTAGCGCCCTCGGTATAGACCGCCTGCGTCACACCTAGATTACCGTAGACGCGGGGCTGAAAGCGGTCATCCTCTGATGTTTCAATCTGGGCAAAAGCCGGAGCCGCAGAAAAAAGCAAAGATGCAGATAAAGTCAAAAGCAATGATTGGCGCATGGGACTATCCTGTCGAAAGCGTTAAATATTGCCGAATTATGAACAAGGAGAGTTAACGAAGCGTTTCTATCCGTTGAAAAATCAAACGTCTCGCGGAACGTCTTTCTTTTCTAAAAGCTGCACAGAGAAAATCGAAATTTCGTAAAGCAGATAGATGGCCGCCCCTAAAACGAGCTGTGTGAAAGGGTCCGGCGGTGTGGCGAAAGCTGCAAAAACAGCGATCCCTAAAATCGCGTATTTCCTGCCTGATTTAAGGGCTTTCGAGGTCACAATACCGGCTCTAGCCAAAAGGGACAGGATAACGGGGAGCTGGAAAGACAAACCAAAGGCCAAGAAGAGGGTCATGGCGAGACTGAGATAATCACTGATTTTTGTCATAAGGTCGATTTGTTGCGCGTCCCCTATCGCTTGTTGGTTCAGCGCAAATTCCATAACGAATGGGAAAACAAACACAAAAACCAATGAAGCCCCTAAAACAAACAACACAGGCGATAAAATCAGATAAGGCAAGAACGCACCCCGTTCATTTTTATACAGTCCGGGAGCAATAAAACGATAGATCTGATAAGCGATGACAGGAAACGCTAAAATAACACCGCCGAAGAGTGCGATTTTCATTTTCACAAAAAAAGTTTCCAGAGGGTGTGTCGCAATCAATCCCAGATCAATCGCCTCCAATCCTTTTTCGACTTGCCCCGCATTAAATCGAATAAGAGCAAGTTCAAAAGGCAGCATAAGCCCTTGAATAATTTGCTTTAAAAATGGAATACACACAATACAGCCAAAGATTAAAGCCAGCACGCATTTGATGAGCCGCGAGCGTAATTCAAGCAAATGCTCCATGAGAGGTGCACGGCTCGCCTCTACCTCATCTTCAACCTCTATGGCTTTGGTCTCAGACATTAGTCTTTGTCCAAATCTGTGGCATCGCGAATATCACTATCGAGCGCCCGCATTTCGGTTTCGAGATCATTCTTTAGCTCGCCCATTGAGCCCATTTTCTTTAACTCAGCGATTTCTCTGCGCATCTCGGCAATTTCCTCTTCGGCCCCCATCTCTTCAAACGCCGATTTAAATTCTTGCCCTAAGCCTCTGACTTTGGCCATGAATTGTCCCATTTGACGCATAAGTTTGGGCAGGTCTTTTGGCCCCACCACGATAATGGCCAGAAGTGCGAGGACGATGATTTCTGCAAAGCCAAGCTGCGGTAGCATGGTAACCCCTTATGGGTCGGTTAAGCCAAAGACTATTTCGGTGTCTTCTCTTTTTTAGGTGTCACATCAATGGCGTCATCCACAGCGTCTTTGGTGTCTTCGGTCGTGTCTTTCAGACCTTTTTTAAAGCTGGTAATCCCCTTACCGAGATCCCCCATGATAGAGCTAATCTTACCGCGACCGCCAAAGACGAGAACCGCGATAATAAGAATAATAACAAGACCTGACCAATGGGGCATGGGAAATTCCTTAAGTTTGACAGACTAATAACGCCGCCACACACACAACGTCAATATGACTTATGTGAAGATAGTTTATGTATTATCCTCATCGTCTTCCTCGAGGAAGTCTTCGAAGAAGTTTGGATCTTCGGTTTCCATTTCCAGCGGATCTTCATCCGTGTCGATATCATCTACCATTTTCGGTTCCGGCATCTCGAAGTCTTTTGGCAGACGCGGGTCAAGAAGTCCTGCGGCTTTGAGGTCGTCCCGCCCCGGCAGATCAGCGATTGTTTCCAGATTAAAATGTGCCAAAAACCCGTCTGTTGTGCCATAGGTTACAGGACGCCCCGGCGTTCGACGACGCCCCCTGAGGCGCACCCAGTTAAGTTCCATCAACACATCAATCGTGCCTTTACTCACGGCGACGCCGCGAACATCTTCGATTTCAGCCCGGGTCACAGGTTGATGATAAGCAATAATCGCCAAAGTTTCTAAGGCAGCATTGGATAACTTGCGCGGCGCTTCTTTGACATCAACGAGGTTTGGTTCGAGATCAGACGCCGTTTGGAAGCGCCATTTATCGGCCACACGCACGAGATTTACACCCCGCCCTGCATAATCACGCGCCAAGCGCGCGAGTAAGGCCCCGACATCCGCTTCCTCCGGCATACGCTCTCTTAGCGTTTGCGTATCAATAGGTTCTACAGCCGCAAACAATAAAGCCTCTAAGAGACGTAAATCCTTATCCAACATTTCTGCATCATTCGGCGTATTCAACCGTGAGGATAATTGAACAACATCGCTTTCAATCGCTTCATTCGCCCGATTAACTCTGTCCGAAGAATTCGTCATGAGGCCCCTTCCTTTCGAGCACGGACAAAAATGGGTGTAAACACCCCGCTCTGCCGCAATTCAATATCACCTTCTTTTGCCAACTCTAACCCTGCCAAGAGTGAGCTGGCTTTGATTGACGCGGTTGGTACGTCGACATCCATCTCCGTAGCCTTCGGCAGCAAACCCTCCAGCGCAGTCCATTCCTCAAGCGAAGAGCCTGAGTTTTTCAGAGCCCGCCGAAGACGCTCACGCGCATCCTCAAGGCTGAGAACCTTCGGTTTAGGCAATTTGTGATTTTTAAAAGCAGACCGAGAGCGTGACTGACCATAGGCTTTCAAGAGATCAAAAATCTCTGCTTCATAAAGCGGTGATGTCCGAGACCTCAGTCCTTCGGGCATGCCCCGTTTATGCACGGCTTGGCCAATTTGCGGTAATCGAAACAATCCATCTGCGGCGGATCGCATGGCCGCTAAGCGTTCCAAACGGAAAGCGAAATGCGCGGCGAGTTCTTCTGCTTCAACAACCACTTCACCTTGGTCGTCTTTAGGCAAAATAAGTTTGGATTTTAGATAAGCCAACCATGCGGCCATTACGAGGTAATCCGCCGCCAGCTCAATACGAAGGTCCTGCGCGGTTTTGATGAACGCAATATATTGCTCTGCCAGCTCAAGTATAGATAGTCTGGCTAGATCCACTTTCTGCTTGCGCGCAAGCTCCAACAACAAGTGTAAAGGCCCCTCATAACCGTCAATATCGAGGATGAGCCCCTCACCTTCATCAGAAGCTTCCGTCGCCGCTTCGAATTCGAGATCTTCTTGAAACTCTTCGGTCATGACATGACCTTTTGCATAAGCGCACCAAATTCAAGTTCAGCACTTTTGCGATCAAATTCAGTGACATGTTCTGCGCAAGTTTCTGCGACAATGGCACGGCGATAAGCTTCTTTGGAAAGCCCTTTTGCACCCTTCACGACTTTCACCATATCCGGTAACTTACCGGAGCACTGAAGAGCAATATCGCATCCGGCGGCTAAGGCTCTCTCTGTTTTTCTTGTCAACGTCCCGTTCAAGGCCTTCATGTCCAGATCGTCACTCATGACTAAGCCATCGAACCCAATGGCGTTACGGATTAAGTCTGTCAGGGCTTTTTTAGATACCGTTACGGCTGTTTTGGAGTGGTGGGCGTAAACCGCATGGGCCGTCATCGCCATAGGCGCATCATTGAGGGCTTGGAATGGTTTGAAGTCAGTGTGCTCTAAGGTGCGTTTGGGTTCCGTTATTTCCGGCAGGGCTTTGTGACTATCAACCTTGGCGCGGCCATGACCGGGTATATGTTTCACAACGGGAGCAATACCCCCCATCATTAAACCAGCCATACAGCTATGAGCCATATCAATGATTGCGTCCACTCGCGTGGCAAAAGCCCGATCAGAAATAATGGGATCAGCGCCAGGCTGAGGTAAATCAAGAACGGGCGCGCAATCCGCTGTTATGCCAACGTCTCTAAGATCATCCGCGATAAGTCGATAGGCCAAATAGCTGGCACGACGGCCTAGCTCAGCTTCCATCCTGTAGAGCTTACCGTAATTCGAAGCGGCTGGATAATTCGGCCATTGCGGTGAGCGTAGACGCTGCACACGCCCCCCTTCTTGATCCACAAAAATCAGACAGTTTCGTCCCACGCAGTCTCGCAGGTCTTGGCATAATTTCTTGACCTGCTGGGGTGTCTCCACATTGCGCTTGAACAATATAAATGCCCAAGGATTAGCGTCACGAAAAAAGGCACGTTCGCTTTCTGTCAGAACAGGCCCTGAAAGACCTAGAATGACGGAAAGCAGGCTCATATTACCGTCGTGTTACAAAACACGCTTGGTTGGCGGCTTTGAAAGCATTGCAAAGTTCATTAGCCGCCGCCCGATCTGCAAGACCCGCAACACGCGTGCGGTAGTAAATACCCTTATCTTCGAGGTCGACGCGTTTGATGTCAGCATAGAGCCCATTTCCAAGGATGTTTGAGAAACGGCTTTCCAGTCTGGACCATGTGGCTTGGGCATCAGCCTGCGAACGAACAGAGGCAACCTGCACCACAAAATCACTATTCCCGCTGCGGGGAGCCGTTGTTTGACTGGGCGCAGGCGTCTTTACAGTCGACAAAGGTGGCGTTGCCACGGGTTCAGCACGCGGAACAATGGGCTCGCGGTCTTCGGGTTTGACTGTGGCGTTCACAGGCGGGTCAACTTGAATATTCGCTCCATCCGGATTGGGTTTAGGTATGTTTATCGGAATCTCGGCCGTTTTAACATCTGTCACTGTCTCTTCCGGCGCGTTACCATCCATAACATCAAAAACTCCCCGGTCTTGATTTGGGACTTGCAATCCCTCCGGATCATCTGGTTTGACTTTAAACGGTGTATTTTCAGCCGTGATGCGTGGCGGTGTATCGCGGTCTCTTACACCCGGTTGGTAAAACTTAAGGAGAAAAAATGCGATAGCGAGTAAAATCGCGGTTCCGATGAAGAGCTTTATTAAGCCCTGTTGCCCCGAGCTATCTCGCACATCAAAGGGTGTTAAAGTTTCTTCCTCTGTCACCATATCGGGTGAAAATTGGTCATTATTCATCGTCATGATCGATCCTCTCCCCTGAGTTTATGGCCTTATTTGGACAGACTCAAACGAATCATCCAATTCCTCACAGTTTGGTCAGGCCTTTACAGGATTTAAAGTCTCAACTCCTACAAACACCTGATTAACTCTTGATTAACTGTCTTTGCACACCTGTTTTATTGCACAACGGTGGTTTTGTTAATTTCACGTGGCTTGAGGGTCACAATTTCTTCGGAAATTGTCGGGTGAACAGCACAAGTCTTATCGAAATCAGCCTTAGTCAGACCCGCCTTTACACAGATGCCCAGAGGCTGAATCATTTCAGGGCTATCATCACCAACGATGTGAATGCCAATAACCTGCTCGTCCTTACCCTTTGTAATGAGTTTCATGAAAACTTTTTGGGGCTTGTCAGCAAGTATGTTTTTCATCGGGCGGAATTTGGTAGAATAAACCGTGACGTCTTCGCCATATTTCTTTCTCGCCTCACCTTCAGTTAAGCCAACGACACCGACCGGTGGTCGTGTAAAGACCGCGCTTGCAATTTGGCTATGATCATAGGCTTGAGGATTGTCTTTAAAGGCTGTCTCTACAAAGGCTGCCCCTTCCCGAATAGCAACAGGTGTCAGATTTACGCGGTTTGTTACATCACCGACGGCAAAAATGTTTTTCTGTGACGTTCTTGAATAGGCATCCACTTTAACGGCCCCTATGTCATCGACCTCTACACCGGCATTCTCAAGACCTAAGCCTTTCGTGTGCGGCTTTCGGCCGGTCGCCATGAATACCAAGTCCGTCCCAATCTTTGAGCCATCATCAAAGGTGACGATATAACCGCCCTTCGTTTTCTTTATCTCAGTTGGCGACGCATTAAACTTGCAAGAAATACCGTTCTGTTCTTGTGCGACACTCACCTCGTCCCGTACGTCTGGGTCAAATCCATTTAACAGACGTCCGCCGCGATATACTTGTGTGGTTTTACAGCCAAGGCCCGCATATATACCCGCAAATTCGCAGGCAATATAACCACCCCCAATCACCACAACACGTTCCGGCAAACTTTCCAGCGTGAAAGCGTCATCAGACACGATGGCATGCTCGATACCCGGAAAATCTGGCGCCCATGGGCGACCACCGACAGCGATAAGAATTGTTTCCGCGGTTTTCGTTTCTCCACTCTCAACAAGACGAACCGTATGGGCATCAACAAATTCGGCTCTTTCGCGGAAAACCTCAGCCCCATTTTTCTCTAAGATTGTTGTATAAATACCTGAAAGTCTTGTGACTTCTTTCTGAATAGAGTCTCTTAAAACAGACCAGTCGAATGAGACGTTTTCAACATTCCAACCATATTTTTGCGCGTCTTTTATGGCCCCGCCAAAGTCAGCGCCATAGACCAAAAACTTCTTAGGCACGCAGCCGCGTACCACACAGGTTCCGCCCGGCAGACTTTCCTCAGCTACACCGACACGCTTTCCTAGCTGTGCCGCAAGACGCCCTGCTCTTACGCCCCCGGAGCCCGCACCAATGACAAATAAGTCGAAATCGTATTCAGCCATAACAATCAGTCTTCTTTTTGGTTTTGCGTAAGCGGCTCATATAAGCATGAACTCTCTAACTTACAGAGCTAATCCCGTGATAGTTCCATCACCTTGGCGTGATCGACTTCACCAACGACAATGACATCTGCCAAGTCAATAAAGAGACCGTGCTCCATAACCCCGGGAATTTGTGACAGAGCCAAAGCCGTATCGACCGGCGAAGGGATATGTTCGCATTTACTGTCCAATATCCAATGCCCCCCATCGGTAACGAGTGGACCTGAATTATCTTTAGCCTGACGCAAGACAGTTTGCGCCTCACGACAGCCTGTATCTTTCAAGGCTTGGTAAATTTTATTAGCGGTTAATGCCATGGCAAAGGGATCGACCTCAATCGGCAATGGAAACGCTCCGAGCGTTTCAACCATTTTACCCGCATCAACAATGACCACCATTTTTGACGAGGCATGCGCTATGATTTTCTCTCTCAATAAGCAGGCCCCGCCGCCTTTTATCAAGGAAAATGCAGGGTCGACTTCATCTGCGCCATCAATTGTCAGGTCAATTTTCTCAACCATTTCGCCACTCACCAGTGGAACGCCCGCTTCTTTGGCGCAATATGCGGTGCGATCAGATGTCGGTATGCCTTGAACCTTCAGACCACCCGCAACACGTTCACCAAGGTGTTCGATAAATATCTCGGCCGTCGACCCGGACCCTAAACCCAAAGTCATGCCGTCTTGAACAAATTCTAGCGCGGCCAAGGCTGCATTTTCTTTTGAAACATTCATCGTCTTACAGCCCTCTTAGACCTTTTTCTTTGCCGCCTTGCGTTTCAACATGGCCGACCTGTAGCGCGCAGCCCAACCTAGTTTGTGAGATTGTTTAGCACGTGCAACGGCTAAAGCATCATCCGGAACGTCGTCCGTAATCACACCACCTGAGCCAAGATAAGCCCCTTTGCCAATTGTCACAGGGGCAACAAGCGAGGAATTGGTTCCAATAAAGGCCCCGTCATTAATCGTGGTCTTATGTTTATTAAACCCATCATAATTACACGTGATTGTGCCGGCACCAATATTGACATCATCACCAAGTTCCGCATCACCAATATACGACAAATGATTGATTTTACTGCTTTTTCCAATAACAGCCTTTTTCGTCTCAACGAAGTTTCCGACCTTTGTATTTTCAGCCAAAACGGTTCCGGGTCGTAAGCGTGCAAATGGTCCTATCTGCGCCGCATGCCCAATTTCGGTCCCTTCAATGTGACAAAAACTGTGAATAATGGCGCCCGTTCGCACCGTAACGCCCGGACCAAAAACGACATTTGCATCTACGGTAACATCTGTCTCAATCATAGTATCATGCGAAAAGAACACAGTGTCCGGATGTTTAAGGCTTACGCCCTCAGCTAAGAAAGCCGCCCTCATTCGCTTTTGGAAAGCCGACTCTGCATTGGCCAGATCAGTCCTATCATTGACACCTAAGACTTCTTCTTCATCGGCCATGACAACCTCTGAGCACTTACCATCAGCATTCATGATTTCCACGATATCAGTGAGATAGAACTCGCCCTTAGCATTATCATTGCCAACTTTATCAATAGCCGCGAACATAGACTGACAATCACCTGCCATCACACCGCTATTACATATATCTATAAGGCGCTGCTCTTCACTACACTCACGGGCCTCAATAATGGCCTCTAGTTTACACTCGCCCGATAGTATCAATCGACCATAAGCGGCCGGGTCATCCGCCTTAAAGCCCATAACAACGAGGTCAGCGCTCGTTTCAAGCCTCTCAAAACAGCGTTGCAGTGTTTCAGGGCGTATCAGCGGAGTATCCGCATAAAGCACAACGACTTGCCCCTCAAATCCGGCCAATAGATTTTTAGCGGCATTAACGGCGTGAGCCGTGCCTAATTGCGGCTCTTGGATAGCTATTTCAAACCCCAAATTTTCTGCGGCCGTTCTAACATCTTGGTTGTCCTGCCCTACCACGCAAATCGTCCGACTAACGCCCGCAGACTGCGCGAGAGCGCCAACCCACTCAATGAGCGGCCTATGCCCTACAGGATGTAAAACCTTCGACTTAGAGGATTTCATTCGCGTGCTTTTTCCAGCAGCGAGAATTATGGCAGCACGGTTTTGAGACATATTCAGTTTATGTGACGATTCTGCTCTGGCGACTATGGTCATTTTCTACTGGTATTGGGCATAACTAATGTTAGAGCAAAGTTCACCTGCTAATTGCTTTAAAGTACCGAACGTCCTTCATTATGTTCTACATTAAGTCAGAAAAACGACCGCTTCACCATTCAAAGCCCTATGAGAACCTTATTTTCTGCTTCGATTTAGACGGCACACTGGTTGATACAGCCCCGGATTTGGTGCGCGTCACGAATGAAACAATCGCTAAAGAAGGTCTAGAGCCGACGCATTATAAAACGGCCCGTTCAGAAGTTGGGTATGGCTCCCGTGTACTGATTAAGAATGCCTGCGTACGCGCTAGAAGAAAGCTATCCAATTCACGATTGGATGAACTGCAATCTTTCTTTCTTGAACGCTATGCGGAGACGATTGCGGAACATAGCCTACCTTTTCCAGGCGTTATTGACACGCTGCATACATTACGAAAAGGCGGCGCGAGACTAACAGTTTGCACCAATAAGCCCGGCTACCTTGCTCGACCACTTTTGCGAGAGCTTGGCATGACCCATTTTTTTGAGCGTATTATTGGAGGTGACGAAGCACCGAAAGCAAAACCCGATGCACGTCATATTTTTATGGCGGTTGGGGCGGAAGGTGCGCGCAAACACATTATAATGGTCGGTGATAGCTATCCCGACATTAGAGCGGCACATAATGCGCGCGTACCCAGTATTTTAATGCGCTATGGTTACACGCAAGTAAAACCCTATAAATTGCGTCCCACACTTTCCTTGGATCATTTCAAAGATATTCCGCATTGTCTGTCGCAAATTTATGAAAAGTCATAAAAAAGCCGTCCCGGGGGTCGGGACGGCTTTCAAAGTTGTTATAGGTTTAAAGAACTAAGCGAAATTCTCAGTTGATTTAACCGGCACACCGTTCACCATGTTTGAACGGACATCCGTACGTGCAGAACGCATAGAGGCCAAAAATCCACCTTGGATCAGGTTAATCCGCACATCATGGCCACGTTCAGCCCAATAAGCTTCGATTTGCTCTTTTAATTTCTCTGCGCCTTCGCGCGTACAATAGTCACCTTTCATAGTGTCCTCTTACATCAAATTTGGGACGCGGCAGTTTCGCCTGTCACCAAAGGTTATAAGTCCATCATCCGTGGACCCTACATAAGCATCCACTCTCTTGTTTCAAGAAAACTTATAGGTTTTCCTTATAAATTATTTGTCATCTAAGATACGGCTGAAATTCAGCATTAGTTCAGATAGTGCCTAATTAACGAAAATATGCCAGTGTTTAAGTACTTAACAGTGAATCTTGGGCTGTTTTTCTACGAAATCGCGAAAAATTATCGCTTGAGTTGATTTCAACATTAAATGTCTTTAACTTATAAATACATATGAATGTCATATAGCGACAAATGCATGCCAAATATACATAACCGCATAAAAGAAAACCGAAAAAAGCTTGGTATGTCGCAAAGCGATTTGGCCATAAAATGTGGTGTCAGCCAACCGACTGTCGCCAATTGGGAACGCGGTGATCATGTCCCTCGCCCGGACGCTCTAGAAAAAATCGCTGAAAGCTTGGGCGTCGACTCTGTTTGGCTTTTATCTGGTGAACTGCCAGCCAATCGCGGGCCTTCATTTCAGCATTTAAGTACGCCCATACGTCATATCCCCGTATTTGAGTGGGTAGATGACGCACGTGCATTTTCCAAGGCAAATGCCATCAGATATATCAGCATGGCCATTCAGCAGAGAGAAATATTCGCAATATCGGGTTTAGTTGATTTCGATATAATGCCCAAAACAACACTCATTTTCGACAGAAATGGGACATTGGCGGCCAATACGCGATTTTTGGCGCGTGATAAAAATATACTCCGGCTAACACATGCTTCAGAGATTGAAGGCTCTGACATGGTCCCAATGGCACGGCTGATTTATTCAATTCGTGCCCACTAAAATCACTTAGTCGCTGGCTCAGACATCGCTTCCATATTGGCGTCTGCCTGACGTATCGCAGCTTCCAGCCTTTCCTCAGCCGTTTGAAGGTTCTTTTTAGGGTCCTGATAAAAGGCTGTCAGTTTCATAATCGACAAGAAACTTTTATTGAGAAAGCGTCCCCAGAACTTCATAGGGCGGTCAAAATCAAACAGCAGGATAACACGTTCTTCGTCCGTATCGTTCCAGACTTCATGCTCAAACGTATCATCGAACACAAATATCTCGCCCTCTTTCCAGGCTGTGATCGTGTCTTCGACACGAATTCGGCATTTTTCTCGGTCTTTGGGAATAATCAGGCCAATATGCGAGCGCAAAATTCCCTTGGTTACACCCTTATGGGCCGGAATATGATATCCAGGCGCTAGAATAGAAAACATCGCCGTTTGAAGATTAGGCACTTTCTCAAGTATCTCTGCCGTTTTCGGAGCCAGTGACGCATTTTTCTCAAGACGTTGGCCAAAGCCAAAAATCACAAATGTTTTCCAGTTTTGCCCTTTAGAGAGCCGATACTGATCTGGCGAAATTTCTTGAAAACCCGGAATAGCTTCGCGAAATTTTAGAACTTCTTTCGCTTCGGCTTGAATGGTTTCCCAATTATCTGTGAACTCGCTCAAGAAAGGAAAATAAGAATTATCGATTTTTGGCGTATCCGGCACAATGGACTGTTTTGATTGAAAACTCGCAATTTTACGTACGAGTTTCTTACCGTTCCTTTTGACAAAAGCGCGGCGAGTCTTTTTTAAGTGTTCGGGTTTTTCAACAGTTTCTACCATAATGAGCGCCAGTTAGCCTGAAACAGGCAATTCGTCCATCATGTAATTCCGTGTTACGGGCGTTGCATGCACATCTTTTGTGAGCTGAATTTGGAAATTCATATGTTTTCCGTAAAGAAATGAGAATTCGCTAATAACAAGATAAAATTCCCACATACGACAGAATTTCTCATCGAACATCTCTGTAACTTTTTGTCGATTTGCTTGAAACCGCTTATCCCATTCGGCAAGTGTGTAAGCATAATGGAGACGTAGGATTTCGCAATCTGTGACCCACAACTTCGCCTTCTCTATCTCTGCAAATGTTTCGGACAAGGCAGGCGAATATCCCCCCGGAAAAATATACTTTCTTATCCAAGCCCCTGTTGTCCCGGGACCGCCTTTTCGTCCAATTGAATGTATCAGGGCAACACCATCTTCTGTCATTAGCTCTCTGATTTTAGAAAAATATTCCAGATAGTGCGCAACACCGACATGCTCAAACATCCCTACGCTAACGACTCTGTCAAAACTCTCATCAAGATCGCGATAATCGGTCAGTCGGATATCAACTCTATCAGTCAGCGCCGCTTCTTCGACACGCTTTTTCGCCAAAGCGTGTTGCTCATCAGAGAGCGTAACGCCTACTACGTTAACGCCATAGTTCTGCGCAAGATAGATAGCCATACCGCCCCACCCGCAACCAATATCTAATACTTTTTGACCGGGTTTGAGGTGAAGCTTTTCGGCGATATGACGCTTTTTGGCCTCCTGTGCCTCTTCCAAGGTCATATCTTTATTCAGCCAATAAGCACATGAATATTGAAGGTCTTTATCCAGAAACAGACGATAAAAGTCGTTCGACAGATCATAGTGGTGTTGAACATTTGACCGAGACGCTGACCTTCTATTGCGTTGATGGAGCTTACGAAGCTTCTTAAGTGTTTTTTTGAGTACTTTTTGAAGAGGATGCCCCCTTAAGCCATCTCGGTTATGGGCGAAAACCTCCAGCAAACCGTGGATACCACCCTCTTCGCAAATTAAAGTACCATCCATATAGGCTTCACCGGCTTTGAGCTCCGGGTTTAAAAATAACGATCTGTATAGCTTTTTGTCTGTTAGCCTAATCGTGGCCTGTGGTTCTCCGCCAGATCCATGGATATGTCGACCGCCATCAACATCAATTATCGTTAATTGCCCCACCTGAACAAAGCGGGCCATCATAGAATTCAAAAGTCTCATGCGACAAAACTAAGTAAAAACTCAATCAAACAGAAGAAAAACTTTTGTGAGGTTGAAAACCGGTTTACTGAGCCGCTTCTAGCTGAACCTCGCTATACATCTCTTGTTTCACAAAATCAGCAATGGCATTCGCTGCTTTTACGGATGATTTTCCACCGGAAAACTCAAATGTATCGTTAAAAGCCGCATTTTGAGCCGGTAAATACTCCGCATGTGTTTCTTTTGCTTGGCGCACCATGTCAATCAAACTGTCCGTGGTGCTTAGGACAGGCCCTGTTGTCCAATTCGTGTAGAACGGATTACCGGCCCAGTCAGCATCGTGGCTATTCAAGAAAATTGTCGGGCGTCGCGTTTCTAAAAACTCATAGATCTGAGAACTCACATCACCCAAATATATATCAGCATAACGCGTATAAGTCATATCGACACTGCGCGTTGAACCCACATCAATGTGAATATTTGAACAGCGCTCAAAGCGTTTCGGCAGCGACTTGCGAACGCGAACTCGCTTATATTCAACAGATGTGTGCACTTTCCGTTCAAACAGCATAATGTGCGGTGCGAAGATAAGGTTCAAATCTGGGTTGCTAGCAAAAGCGTCCAAGACTTCTACGCCCATGTCATACCAAGACGACAAATATGGATCAAAATGCGGATTGTATATTACAACTGGATTATCATTTCCGAATAAATCAAGGTTTTCCGGAACATGTGGGACGAAATCAAATTTCGGATAACCTGCGATAGCATAATGACCATTTCGAATGAGGCCATGTTCTTTATGGCGCTTTTCGTCTTTTTCACCGGCAACAAGAACAAAATCAAAATCCCGAATAGAGGCTTTTTGGGCGACAGAGCGGTCTCCTGCACCATGATGCGTCAGCACAAATTTAAGGTGGTGCAAGCCAAATTGTGTCTTCAACAATAATGATGTCGACTCAGGGACGACGAAAACATCATACGAGGCCAATAAGTCTAAATTATTTCTGAGAACCATAACTCGGCGCGCCGGCGCAACGGCATTGACGGCCTTTACCAATCCTCGGTCAATATTCGTTGTATCAAGATCAACAAAATTTGTCTTCAAACAAAGGGCTTCCCCCAATCCGGAACGAACAAGTTTCTTTTGATCTTCGGTAGATGTTAAAACATCAATTTTTAGATGAGGATGCCGAATTAGCATCTCTTTCAAAATTGGTGCTGTATGCGCCACTTGATGCGGTACTTCATGATTGTAAATGAAGCCGATTTTGAGTTGCCGTATGGGTTCCATAACAAATTCCAACGTGGTTTCCCCACATGACACATCTATGTTTACGTCTGAAATCCTTAAATGTTTCAATAGAATGCAAATTTAAGCTTACTTGCTTCTGATTATGTTAACGGAATAAAGCCGTCCTTAGAGTCCATCCAAGATTGTATAGGCATTTGCCGTTCTTCTGCCATCATTCGGGTTTTGCCGTTGGGGTCTACAACAACGGCAATGTCAGCAAAGTCTAATACCGGCAAATCAGCCCGACTATCAGAATAAAAATATATGCGTTCCGGTTGCTCCTCTTTTTCTTTGAGGAGCGCCTTAACACGAT
>CAYTAJ010000015.1:0-24489 GCA_964435725.1 uncultured Algimonas sp. | reverse complement strand
TAACTTTTGCATACTCCAGCGCATCATGTTTTTTTTAACGGCACCACGCGCGATTTTCCCTCGCTTATAACTAATCTGAAAGCTCAGCGTGCTGATGAGTAGTGGCAGCCAAAGATGAGGCTTATGTTTAACCGTTGTCCAAACAAATCGTCCCCAAGTCCCTCTTTTAGTCAAGGTATAATCGAGGTCAAAAATCGCGATGGTAGTCGATTTACGCATCTTGGCAGTCCGGTTTTTTGCTTTGTTCAGCGATCGCTTTTCGTGTTGCATCATTCAGGCCATCTAGCGTTCGCTTCACCATAATACCGGCAATAATCATCCCAATGAAATAGCCGACAACCACGGCGAATGCGGCCCCAAACTCGCCTATGAGTTTGGTCAGCACAAAGAAGGCCAATATATAAACGATCAGTCCCGCAAGTCGGGCATAAATAGCCCGTTCGGGCTTATTGGTGGCATAAAACACAGGGAATAATGGGGCGACCGCTGCGTATAAGGCGGCTCCAAAAACTAAAATAACGGCTAACGGAACAGACGCTTTGTATTCAGCGCCTAGCGTTGAGGTCATGATAAAGGGCCCAACCATAAATGTTGCAAGCGAAAGAACGAGTCCAACCGCGAGAGAAAGAAGACTAGCCCGAGTCACAAGTTTCAAAATTTGATTGCCTCGGCCTTCACTAATAATCCGCGCGAGTTCGGGATAGATAACTTGATCCAGTAATTTGACACCCTCTGACAATAGCTTCGCAAGTTCTTCAGCTATGCGATAAACAGCAACAAAGGCGGGGCCAAATACCGCCATAACGAGCAATGCCGGTAGGTGCGACACGCCGGCGGCAAGCGTTGAATCTATATTAGACTTCCACACAAATGGCCAAAGCCCCTCGCGCGGCGCTGTAAACTTCTCTTTGGCGCTCACGGTCAAACGCAAGAGATGTCGCCAATAAAGTTCGTAAATACCCAGGATAACTTTGAACAGGTAACCAGCAACAGATGCAAACCACCAAACGCACAAAAACCCTATCATGCCATAACCCATTACAGCCGCAAAAATTGCACCCGCTAATCGTAATATGGGCATGACCAATGCGGCCAAAGCCAATCCTCGGAACTTATCAAATAATCGCAAAACACCAATGGGCGTACCCGTAACCTGAAACAGGACAACGGTTGAATAAGCGATAACGAGCGGCTTCAACGCTTCTACATTAAAACCATCCGTTTGTGGCGCCAGATCGGGATAAGCCCTAATCATCACTACATATAAGCCAAAAAGAAAAACAGCACCGCCATAAGCAAAAAGAGCTGATAAAACATCAATCTTCACACTGAAGTTAATTAAGCCGCCGAGATGTTTTGCGTCCTTCTTTTGCAAATCTTCCGTGCCAAAACGAATAATGGATTGCCAGCTCTGAAACGTTGCAACCTCTGCAAAAAACAGCATATAAGCATGAAGAAAGATAATGGTCCCAAAACTGACCTGATCATCTAAGGCCCGCTCGGTAATAATGAGTGTCGTAATGCCCATCAAAACGCCAAGGGCCTTTGCCCCAACCAATAAACCTGTATTGGCAGCCACACGCTTTCCAACGGTTTTCTCGCAGGTAATCGTCAGTATCGGCGTTTTTGGATTGGCTGTCACAGGACGCGCTATAATCTAACTGATTTCAGAATTAAACCGCCGCAGCAGTATCTTTTCAACAAGCACATGATCTGAAACTTTATCAACATCAATCGCCGCTTCTGAAAAAGGCAGTAAAACAGGCGCCGCTGTAATACCTATTTTTTTACCTGCTTCCGCAAAAGCATCACCTATAGATAGTTTTCCGGCCGCATATTTTATGCCCAAACCAAACCCTATTTTCTTGGCCAGTTTTAAAGGTTGTTTCCTGAGATGCTGCGCTTCACGCCAAAACTCCAAAGCCTCTAGGCCTTTTTTATTCGCTATATAGAATAAATTACATCCTGACACTGAAACATCAGAGAACTTCAAATAAGTGCGCTTCGTTTCCGGGTAATCCGCTTCAATTGTTTGCTGCGACGCTAAACCCACACAAAAATCAGCCCTCGTTTCTTCAGATTTCTTGATAAAAACTTTGATCATTTCAGACGTCAGCAAGGGATGATCGCCTGTTGTCATCAGACACGGCATATCGCCCTTTTCTAAAGCGATGAGGGCGCTATCGGCCGGACCGTCACCTGATCCCATATCTACCCACCCTTCCCCTGCTTTTGGAAAACCGGAAATTAGAAAAGGTTGAGCTAAGTCTGCCCCTATCAATGCCTCTTTGACCCAGCCTAGCATGGGCTTATTCGCAATCGGTGTCTCAACTTTATATTCCACACCAAATTCAGAACATAAAGGATCAACGACGCCTGCGCGCTGTCCCGCTAAAACGAGCACCTGAGGCAAAACAGACATTAGCCGATGGCCTTTTCATACATACGATAGGTTTTGTAACGCTTGGCGGAGGCTTGCTCACAAATGCCAATCATGCCGTCATTATCCTCTAATATCCAAGAGAGTTCGCAATGCGTAAAACCTTTGTCCCGGCCTGCTGCAAAGACTGTTTCACAAAGCTGCGCAACTAAAGCGAGACCTTTGCGCGTATTCTGATGCTTCTTACGTAATCCCATAAGGGGAATACGCGCTTGCTTTGCGCATTTTACCTTGAGTCGCCAAACAAGTTTCGCCCAACCGAATGGGAGTAACTTGCCATTCAGTCCATGGGTGAGTTCATTCAGATCCGGCACCATCCAGATGTACGCAGCAGGCTCATCATCAATATAACCAATCCACAAACCTTCCTTAAAAATTATAGGCTTAATCTCTTTGGCCATATGGCTGATTTGGGAGTCTGAGAACGGTATAAAGCCCCAATTATCTGACCATGCGTCATTGAAGATATCCATGACAAGGTCGACCTCTTCTCGGAACTTAGACATGTTCAAGGGACGCCATGTGATAGAGTCATTTTTTTCCGAATATTTCAAAAGAGACTGCAGGAATTTCGAACGCGGGTATCCGGCCGCCAGTTCTGCTTGAAAGGCGAACATATCTGTTGCTTTTTCAAAGCCAAATTGTTCAACGAATGACTGATAATAGGGCTGACCATAGGGCATCATCATGACGGGGGGCGTTTCAAATCCCTCAATGAGCAAGCCGCACTCCTCATTAACGCTCCATTGCGAAGGCCCGACCATACGACTGCGGCCTTTGTCACTCAGCCACTGCTCTGCAGCCTCCAACAAATCACGACCTATTTGATCGTCCTCAACACAATCGAAATAGCCAAAAAACCCTGTATTATCGTCATAATGCCTATCATGGCTTGAGTTTGTAAAAGCGGCGATGCGTCCTACATAGTTGCCGTTTCTAATAGATAGGAACAGGGCTCTTTCTATGGGTGCACCTGGGTTTTTCTTTACGGATAATTGCTCGGCACGTTCGAACCTTAGAGGCGCACGCCAAGCCTGATCGTCTGCGTAGATTTGATAAGGCAGATTTAGAAACGCCCGCTCTTGCGCTTTGGTTCCAACCTTTATGATATTGAGCGTTTCACTCAAAGCCAATCCCCCGTGCGTTTCGACTACTCATCGAAACGATATGCTTCATTGCGATGGGCTTTGCTAATCTTTCTTCTTTAGGTCAACCAGATTAATCGTAATGTCTGTGCCCGTCATTGGCACATCAAATGATGTCTCGGAATATTTCGGTAGACGCAGAGACTTGATCTCTGGATTATTGGACAGCCCATAAGGTTCAAGAGGTTTAAAATTCCAAGCTTTCTTGAGCTTTCTGTTTCCGTCGCGGTCATGGTAACCGACCACTGCGTAAGACCCTGGAAGCGGCACATTTATGCAAACGCGCTGTGATCCTTCTTCGGCTGGCACACGAATACGGCGTAACTTACCTTTGGAACGCATGAAATTTTCTTCGCCAAAGAGCTCCAGCTTCAAAATGCCTTCACGGGATACGCCCGTCACGGTAACACGAATTTGAAGTCCATCATCGACACAATAGTCCGATGCATCACTATCATAGAGCGTTAATCCACGCTCAAGACCTACAGCGGAGATTTGCTCAACATCCGCGGCATCACCCTTGGATTCCGCATATGCCTGAGAGCTAAAAAGGCCGAATACTGTAAAGATTACAAAGAATTCGCCTAAAATTCTGTGAACTAGGTTTGCTTTCACGGTCATCCCTTATTAAGCCATACATGATTCATATACACATTCGCACTGAATATGAACTGAATATGGGCATGGTTACGTAAGTGTAAAGGGACAACAACAGGAACCTATGGGCAGGCTGAACCAATACCTGATGAAAAAAGCCGCCGTGAATATCGGCGGTTTGGTCGTTTTTGCGTGCTGCGTACTACTGCTCGAACGACTTTTACGTATTTTTGAAATCGTCTCTAATGCAACAAATCCGGCCGCTGTTGCCAGTAATATGATATATAACCTTCTGCCCCATTATTTGGGAATGGCGGTTCCCATGGCTTTATTGCTAGGCATAATCATTACAGTAGATCGTTTTTCACGTTCAAGCGAACTTACCGCCGCTCTGGGCGCCGGCATATCACTCTTTCATATGACAAAGCCATTTTTGTTACTGGCAATATTTCTGGCCGGGCTGACGATATTTATCGAAGGTTATATGCAGCCCGTTGGTCGATATAATTACCGCCAACTCGTCAATGACGTGAAACAACAAAGCTTTACCGCTGCCCTTCGTGAAGGGACATTCACAACAGTAGGGTCTAGAACGTTTTTCGCCGGAACAGACCTGCCCGGTTCAGCAATCGGCCCAATTTTTATTTATGAATCAGTAGAAGATGAAAACGGCGTACAAACCGGCATACGCATGACAACGGCCAGTGAAGGGCGCCTTATTGTCAGAGAGGAAACGAATGACCCCGTATTACAGCTCGCATCAGGCCAAACTTACCAAATAGAAAACGGTAAGCAATTGGATGGTGATTTGAGCTTTGGAAGCTCCGCAATTGCAGGGGCCGCTACCGTCTCAAACTTTAGGCCACGTGGTGACGATGAAAGGGAAATGACATCTGTTGAGCTCTTCAAAAACCGCTTAGGCACCGAAACCGATACAATTTCCAAAGACACTAATAATGCTGCACTTCATTTACGCGCAGGGCGAGCGGTGCTCTTACTTATTTTACCCTTCATTGCGGTACCTTTTGGTTTGAATTACGGACGAAACCCGTCTTCTGCGGGCATATTTATCGGAGTCGTCTTTCTGGTATCTCTGCAAAAAGCCCTTGAATTTGGTCAAAGCTTAGGCGCCGCCGGGAAAGTCGCACCCTGGTTAGGTATTTGGTCAATCATAGCTGTCGTCGCGATTTTTGCCGCCTATATTTTCTGGAAGAGCGCCTATAAAATGGGCCAACCGCCCCTCACCTCATTTGCGCAACAAATCTCGCATTACCAAGGGGTGATTAAAAAGCGAATAAGTGACTTACGTTTGAAACTGGCGGGGGTCGAACGTGCTTAGATTTGGCCTATATCTGTCAAAAACCTTTTTATTCACCTGGTTTACCACTGTCTTTGGCTTCTTGGTCTTAATCGGCCTTTTGGACAGCCTCGCTAATGGTGGAGACATTGTTGCCAGTGGCGAAGGTTTTAAAGGAACGTTTAAGTATATGGCATTACGGGCCCCCGTCATATTTGACAGGATTTTTGTCTTTACGCTCGTCGTTGCCATTCTTTTGACGTTCGTAAAGCTCATACGCCAACACGAACTCGTTGCTCTCCTCGGGTTTGGTATTTCCGCGCCAAAGCAAATTATGTTGCTGGCCCCTGTCGTTTTGGCTGCTAGCACTGTCTCCATTACATTTATCGATTTTGCAATGGCGCCAGCCGTACGTTCGCTCCAAGCTTGGGGTATTGGTGAATATAAAGTCAAAAATATCACCTCTGAAAACCCGTTATGGCTAGAAGATGGGCAAGATATAGTGCGTGCAACAGAGCGCCTCGACTATACGCAGCTTGGAAACATTCAAATTTTTGAACGAAATGAAAGAGGTGTTGTTAATAGCGTTATATGGGCAGATACCGCAAAATATAATGAACCAAACTGGCAGCTAGAAGGCGTAAAAATTTTGACAGTCGCAGGGGCAGATGGCGAAAAAAGAAGCGCACTTCGGGATACAACGCCACGTATGTGGGAAACAAACCAAACACCAAAATCGATTGCGCGTCTTGCCGCTGAACCCCGTGACATATCACTGTCTGAAATGCGTAATTTCAGAAAGCGTGGTAATTCCGGTTCAAAGCCACGCTTCGCTTATAGTTTTTGGCATGCTCATAGGCTCACACGTCCACTCGCGGCTCTCATACTTCTCTTATGCTGTGTCCCACTCATGCAGCGTACAGGGCGAGAGGATACAGGGGATAAAGCGCTGATTGTCGGCATAACAATGGGTTTCGTTTTCTTGATTATTGATGGCGCTATGGCGACTTTCGCGACATCAGGCGGTATTGGGGTCACGACGGCAATTGCCTTCCCACTGGCCCTATTTGGCTTATTAGGGGCCTTTATGCTTGTCCGTACCGAAAGTCTTTAGGCTCAGCTATGCCTTCGCCTACACCGGTTTTGGCTATTTCCAATGCCAAAGCACGTGCTGTGTCTAAACAAGGCTCTAATATTGACTTAAGCGCCTTACCTAATGGCAGCGAGCATCATATCAGTGAAGACAAATCAGACCTTCCACCCCTTTTTTCAAAAGCCATGAGTGATGGCATTAAACATATACTCATCGAAGGGGGGGACGGCACTGTCAGAACCGTCATGACAGCCCTTCTAAATACTTACAGCGATGACGGTGATTTACCGGCAGTATCAATCCTACCAAGTGGAACGACCAATCAAATCGCTCGTAATTTAGGACTCAAGAAATTTTCGGATGTTAACGCGATTAAAGCAGGCAAGATTAAATCTATTCAGATGCCCTTGGTCAAAATACGGTTCAAAGGACACACACAAGGGCTTTCAAATCCACTATACGGGTTTTTATTTTCGACAGGTGCCCTGCCCCATGTCAGTCGATTTGCACAAGACAAGCTCAACAGCAAAGGTGTAGGCGGTGGTACGGCCGTTGTCGGGGCGGTCTTAAAAGCTGTTACAGGCGATAAAGCCGAATTAATGCCACCAGAAAAACATAAGATGCGAGGCAGAATTGGGGATGATACAATCGTAAAAGCGAAAGGCATTGCTTTAGGTACAGTCATGACCACCCTTCCCACACTTATGTTGGGTCTCGATCCCTTTTGGGGTAAAGAAGACGCGCCTTTGCGTTTGACTTGGGCAGAAGCTGACAGTCAAAAGCTTGGGCGTAATGTTGCCGGTTTATGGTTAGGACGGAAGAAAGATCGAGCAAATGATGGTTTTTATAGCCATAATATTGAGAGATTGAACTTGCGCACCAAAGCTCCGGCCACACTCGATGGCGATTTTTTGGATGTCGCTGGCCAAAAGCTACGCATTTCGGCGTCACGACCCGTCACATTTTGGCAAGCCCGGTCATGAATAAGAAGGTTCTTGAAATCATTCGCTCCGAGGTTTTGGAGCCACCAGAGCGTGTCAGCGGAATTATGGACGCGATTGAAGCGCGGCACCCGGGACGAGTTCAGGCGTTTGTCTACTACGGTTCTTCGCTCCGAGAGATTGAAAATCCAGACAAAATGTTGGACTTTTACGTTCTTGTCGACAGCTATCGTAAAGTTCACAAATCCGCTCTACGTGCTTGGTTAAACCTCACAATACCCCCGGCTGTCTATTACATTGAGAAAGAAAAAGGAGGCGTTCTTTCAACTTGCAAATATTCCATTATGTCATTGAAAGAATTTGAAAAACGCTCTGGCGCAGAGGCCTTTCACTCTCAAATTTGGGGGCGTTTTTCGCAACCTTGTGTCCTGCTGCGTGCGACCTCAACAGACATTGCCGAACGCGTCTATAAAGCCCGTGCCAAGGCTGTCGAATATATGGCAAGTCAATCCGCTCCATTAGTGGCACCAAAAGCTACGGCCGCGGAGATTTGGGGCCGAGGTTTTTATGAAAGCTACCGGACGGAATTACGTCCGGAAAGCTCTGTTGGTCGTTCCACAGAAATCGTAGAACGGTTTATTGAACGATACGAACGTTTGACTGAGGCGCTTTATGGTGAAGCCGATAGAGAGGGAGTTTATTCACTCCCCCAAGAGAACTCTAAGCGCCTTCAGAAGCTTTGGTTCTGGAGACGTATCAGAGGTAAAGGACGTTCAATACTACGTGTAGCTCACGGTGCCCTCACCTTTGAAGGGGGCTTAGATTATGTTTTGCGAAAACTGAAAAACCACTCGGGTGTAAACTTCACCCCCACAAAATTTCAAAGAAAACACCCCCTCCTGACTGCCCCCATCATGGGATGGAAGCTCTGGCGATTAGGGGCCTTCAGCTAATTATTCGGCCGCGAGTTTTGCCGCCATATTGGCCATCATTTCACCTTGTGCATTTTTAAGGTCAGCAAAAGCTTTGATGATCGCGTTTACATCTTCTTCTGTATGCGCTGCGGACAAGCTGATGCGTAAGAGGCTAGAGCTTTGTGGTGTTCCCGGCGGCACAGCGAGGTTTACGTAAACCCCATTTTCTATCAACCAATTCCATTCCATGGCCGCAATACCCTCATTTGGGCGACGCGCGGCAATCACGGGGCTTGGTTCGGCACATAAATCATAATCCAGCTCTTTCAACCCGGCATGTAGCTGTTGAGCGCGTTCTTTAAGGTTCGTTCGTAAATGTCCGCCTGTTTTGACTTTCTCAACAGCAGCGCGCGCCGCGGAGATATTGGATGGCGTCGCTGAGGCCGTGAACATATAGGGGCGCATGACCTTGCGTGTTATTTCAAACTCGGGGTGCTTGGAGGCACAAAACCCTCCAACAGAGGCTAGGCTTTTAGAAAATGTGCCGGATATAAAGTCGACCTTATCCAGTACGCCTTGTTCCTCTGCAATACCACAGCCTGTTGGGCCGAATACGCCATAAGAATGGGCTTCATCAATAAAGAGATAACCCCCATGGCGATGCGTTACATCAACAAATTCATCAACAGGGGCGATGTCGCCAAACATGGAATACATGCCTTCGATCACGACGAGCGCGTGCCCCCCTTCAATCTCGCCTTGACGACGTAAACGCTTATCCAAGTCTTCGGGTGAATTATGGCGGAAACGGATGGTAGAGGCGCCTGTCAAGCGCGTGCCGTCAATAATGCAAGCATGAGCATCCGCATCCATAAAGATAACATCTTTGTCCCCTGCCAAAGCAGAGATAGCTGAAAGATTAGTCTGATAGCCTGTCGTAAACACGACGCAGGATGGCATGCCCAAATGGTCTGCCAAAGCTTTCTCTAATTCGATATGTTCAACATAGCTGCCATTCGCAACGCGACTGCCCGTTGTCCCCGTTCCATGATTATCAACGGCTTTCTTGGCCGCTTCCATACAGTCTTCATCGAAAGTAAGGCCCAAATAGTTATTCGTGCCTGCCAAAAGGATTTCACGGTTACCAATACGCCCGCGTGTTGCGCTCATAATGTCGTCGAACTGAACACCTAAAGCGTCTTGCCCGATTTTCATCATCATATCGACGCGCGCTTTTAGGGGCGCATATTTATCAAATAACGTTGACATTCTTGCCTCTATTCCGACGTCAATTCTTTGACTGCATTGACCAGCTCACCGACGGTTTTGATATCTGAAACCATCTCCATTGGAATGGAAATATCATAATGATCCTCTAATCCCATAACGAGGTCAAAGACAGCTACGCTGTCGACCTCTAGGTCTGACATGATCCCGCTCTCTTTTAAAATAGGACGATTTTGCGGGTTATAAGGTTTGAGCAACTCGCAAACCTTATCAAAAATCTCTTCATGCGTTGGTGAGGCCATTTTTACGTGTCCGAATTTTCGTAACTTTGAACCGTCGCTTTGATCGCTTCGACCATAGACGTCGGATTCGTTACACTGTCATTACTTTGCCAATGCTCATAACGGAACTCAGCTAACTTGCCTAGACTCAAGTGTCCGATAGAAAATAGTCGCAATGTCACAGTTGTAAGGGCCGCAATCGGGTAAATAACAGCTAAAGGTATAGCGAAAGCTTTCACCACCCTTCCATTAGCTTTCCCCCCCAAACTCGCGAACTCTGGCATTGTCATGGCACCAATCGTTGATGGCGAGACAGTTTGACCGTCATACTCACCCATAATAGCTCTATCACACAAATCGGCGGCCAAATCTGGCGCATAAACCATCGCAACGGATCTATCCTGCCAGTTTTTACCCCCGACGGTAGGAAGAAGGCCTTTGGCTATAAGATCAAAAATAGGCTTTGTTGCTTGGTCGCCCGGCCCGAATACAGCGGGTGCTCGAACAATAGCTATTTCTCCGGTAAAGGCTTCAGAAACCGCTTTTTCGCCTAAAAGTTTTGATTTTGCATAATAGCTCAATTCAGGTGCGCGAGCTGCCATTGATGACATTAATACAAATCGCTTAACACCATTTGCTTCGGCCGCTTCGGCCACTCGTCCCGCCCCATCGATATTGACAGATTGATAGAGTTGCCAATTCTTGGCTTTCACAAGTCCGGCGAGATGGATGACACAATCAGCCCCTTGCATCCACTCTGACAAGTCAGACGATAAGTCACCTTTGAATAGCTTTAAATTTTCATGCGAAACCGTGCACAAAGCCTCTGGATTTCGCACAAGGGCGGTCACAAAGCATCCCCGCTCAAGCAGTAAATTAAGGAGATGACGCCCCAGAAAACCTGTCGCGCCTGTAAGCGCAATTGTCTGAGGCATTGACTTTACGCTTTACTCTTAACCACCTGAATTAAATCAGGATTTTGTAAATCGATTATACCGCCTGATAAGAACTTCTCTTTCACACGGGCGCGAGAAAGTTTACCGGAACTTGTGACAATCATTGTTGATTTAGGGACGAGTTGAAGACGAACCGGCACGCCCACTTCCAGGCGAATAGCAGCTGTAACAGCCTTAAAAATTTCGTCCAACATAATCTCATTGCGGGTACGACATTCCAAGAGAAGCATTATCTGCTTTTCATCCCCGGCACCCCCAATCGAGAAAGCACAAGCTCGGCCACAACGATGCGGCGCAGCCGCTTGCGCCGCCCATTCAATATCTTGGGGCCAAATATTGCGTCCATGCCATAAAATCAGATCTTTTGAACGACCCGTCACGACGATTTGATTATCTAACCAGTATCCCAAATCACCTGTGTCTAACCAGCCATCTGCGGTGAAAGCCGCTTCCGTTGCTTGTGAATTGCGGAAATATCCCGGAGACACACTTGGCCCCTTCAAACAGATGCGACCAACTTTGTTGCCTTTGAGTACATTATTGTCAAAATCACGAATTTCGATTTCATGATCAGGTAAAACCGTACCACAAGCCACGAAAGTGCGCTTCGCGGCTGATGGTGTTACATCTGACGCTGTCACGGCTTCGGACGTGCGCTCATAACGGTCCATATCGATCGTGTGTTTCTTAAGCCCCTGCCCTAATGGCGAAAAGCTAGCGGCAAGGGTGGTTTCTGCCAAACCATAGCTCGGTGTGAAGGCGCCGTGGGCAAAGCCCATAGTCCCAAACAAATCTTGAAATTCTGTGAGAGGTTCAGGACGGACCATGTCACCACCAATACCGGCAGCCCGCCAACTCGAAAGATCTAGCTCTCGATCATCTCGCCAGCGACGGACACACAACTCATAACCAAATGTTGGGCTATAAGAGAGGGTCCCTTTGTGGTCATTGATTAACTGCAACCAAGTTATTGGTCGGCGGGTAAAGTCTTGTGGATCGATATAATCGACTGACATTTGGCTCATCATAGGCGCGATCAGAAAACCAATAAGCCCCATATCATGATAAAGCGGCAACCAGCTCGTGCAACGGTCGTCTTCATTGACCTTGAGACCATGTTTCGTAATGGCATGACAATTCGCTGTTACGGAACGCTGTGTTCCAATAATGCCTTTAGGCGAGCTAGAACTTCCTGAGCTGTACTGAATATAACACAAATCGTCTTTTCCAAATTCACGAAGCGTGTCGCCCTTAGGCAAATTCATGACAGACTCAAACGTCAAAACTGGGATTGCTTGATCATTCAACGCTGAGCTCATTATGGGCTCCATCGACTCAGGCGTGAACAGAGCGTGGAAATCGCCAGTATCCGCCATGCGCTCTAATTGACGCTCATAACTCCCGCGTCCGCCAAGCGTAACTGGCAAAGGTAGAGGTGCAGGCACCAGTCCTGCGTACTGACAAGCGAAGAATAATATCGCAAATTCCGGTGTAGAGACGGCAGCTAAGCCGATACGAGAATCCTTTGGTGCAAACGCAACAAGGCGATAGGCAACATCAATAGCTTTCTCGCGTAACTCTTTGTAAGACAAAGATGTTTTGAGGCGAGCTTTACCGTCAAAATAGTTTAAACCAGTTTGTCCCAAAGCCGCATAATCAAGGCCTTCACAGAGTGTATCAAAATCACTATGCCTTACTGCAATGCCACGCTCTGTCCGTGTAGGACATACATCATTAGCCGCGATTTGTGATGGAGACATATTCGTCATATTTTATCCCGCTTGAACGTGCTTAATTTGTAAGCCCGTCACCTCCCCACATGTCAAATAACTGCCCTTAAAGGATTGCCCCTTTGACGTAAATAAGTTCCTAACACATCAAAAATATGCAGGGACTCACGCTTTATTACGAATTGTAACACATTTATGACGCGAGAAGAGTAAAAACACTCAACCGAACCACGAAAAATCAAAGTGAGCCCTATTTGTTGATGTCAGGTTCGCCTGGCCAAATGACGATTCGGCGATGGACCTCTTCTTCCTCGACAAGCTCTTCGCTCACAACAGCATTTTGGACACTCATACCCACATCATGGATGGTATCGTAGGAACCGGAGACAAGATGGTGGTGATCCGGCAGATCTTTTCCTTCAGAAACAAGACGATAAGCACAGGTTTGTGGCATCCAGTGCAATTGATCCACATTAATAGGCGTCAAAGTCACACAATCCGGCACCAATTTACTGCGATTTTCATAATCGCCACATCGACACGTTTCAGGATTGAAAAGCTTGCAAGCCACATCCGTTATATAGATTGAACCATCATCTTCGTCTTCCAAACGGATGCAACAACACTTTCCACAGCTATCACAGAGGCTTTCCCACTCCTCTTGACTCAATTCAGCCATATTTTTGGTTTTCCAAAAGGGAGGATTTGTTTTAGCAACCATAACAGGCCACTTACACGATATGGACGATATGCCAACCTATCGCGCAGACATTGACGTTGCGAATGACAATAATCGCCGCCGCAAGCGGACGATATGGCTCGCTATTTTGGCGACGCTCATCGCTTTACTCTGTTTGGGATATTACCAAGCCAGAGCTTACCTTTTGGAGGGCCTCCCAAATCTCCCAGATAAAGCGACGATGTGGGAAATGAACCTAAAGCCTAACATCACTATTCTCGACAAAGATGGACAGGTTATTGGTCATCGCGGGCCCTATATTGGCAAACCGCTAAAAATAGAAGAACTACCGCAATATGTGGCCGACGCCTTCCTTGCTATCGAAGATGAACGCTTTTACGATCATACAGGCATCGACAATAAAGCCATCATGCGCGCTCTCCTCACGAATACGAAAACAGGTGAGAAGACCCAGGGTGCGTCTACGCTCACGCAGCAGCTCGTCAAAAATATGGTGCTGACGCCAGAGAAGACCTATCGGCGCAAAGTTCAAGAAATGTTGCTTGCCAGAGATATGGAAGCGATGTTGAGTAAACCTGAGATTTTGGAACTCTACCTTAACCGGATTAATCTTGGCCCGCAGGTATTTGGCATCGAAGCCGCCAGTCAAAAGTATTTTGGTCATTCTGCAACAGAGTTAAGCTTATCCCAAGCGGCATTGCTCGCCGCCTTACCCAAGGCACCCAGTCGTTATGACCCCACGCGCAATTATGATGGCGCCCTCACCCGTTCTCATCTCGTATTACAACGTATGACAGCCAATGCCCTCATCAGCCCCCAACAAGAGATTGAAGCGCGCGCGGATAAACCCAATATTGTTCCAGATGCTGAGCCCTTACTCGACCAAGACGTTATTGGATATGTTTTTGATCTCGTGTCTGAGCGTGCCGCAGAATTGGTAGGAGGACAATCAAAAGACCTCATTGTCAAAACAACGATTGATACGAAACGACAGAAAATGGCTCATGACTCTGTCGTAAAAATTCTAGAGGCTTCAGGTAAATCAAAAAGAGTGAGTGAAGCCTCACTCGTCAGTATTGAAAATGGTACAGGTGCCATTCGGACGTTGGTCGGTGGCCGAGATTATGCTCTCTCAAAATTTAACCGAGCGACGCAGGCCCAAAGACAGCCAGGGTCAGCCTTTAAAGCTTTTGTCTATGCCGCCGCCATAGAAGATGGCTTTACCCCTGGAACGGTACGTATAGATCAACCGACAACTATTGGTGAATGGGAGCCTGAAAATTACACCAAACGCTATCGCGGCCCGATGACAATCAGAGAAGCTCTAAAACATTCGATCAACACCATTGCCGCGCAAGTCGGAACGGAAATTGGACCAACTCAAATCGTCAACCTCGCTGAACGGTTTGGTGTCAAAACAGAACTCCGCCCGGAATATTCTATTTCGTTGGGAACATCCGAAGTCAATTTATTGGAGATGACCTCAGCTTATACAGTTTTCGCTAATGAAGGCCTTTTGCAACGGGCGCATTTGATAACGGACATAAAAAATACGGCCCAAAAGCCTCTATATACGCGCCGATTGGCAAAACCTCAGCGCGTTTATCCCGTGCCCTATGCCCGTCAAATGACATCAATGCTGAGAGACGTTGTGGCATCCGGCACAGGTCACGGTGCCAAAATGGGTTCGCGTGAAGTCGCTGGAAAAACAGGGACATCACAAGACTATCGTGACGGGTGGTTCTTTGGGTTTACGGCGCAATACACTACAGGCGTCTGGATGGGAAATGACGACAACTCGTCTATGAATAAAATCACGGGCGGCTTATTACCTGTCGACCTCTGGAAGTCCTATATGCTCAAAGCGCATAAAGGCTATAAGTTCCGTCCCTTAAAGGCGCCGCAAGCCGATCCTGATGACCCTGAAACGCAGGCGCAGATTGCATTTTACAATGGACTTGCCTCAGCCTTTGAAAATGAGCGTGATGTCGCCAGCGGAATTAACACAAACCGCAATAGCGGTGCCTCATCAGGTCAATAATTAACACATTCTGACAGATTATTAACGCCGCTGATAACCTTTCAGTAGGGATTTTACTGCCATCTATCCTTTTTAGAACGAAGGAGAGTCGGTATGGCATTGACGATGAAGTCAGGACTATTCCTATTCTCTGTATCCGCTTTTATTGGAATTGCCTCCGTTGCCCATTCTGTTGAAGGCAAGTTAGGCGAGTTTAAAGAGGATGATGGAACCTATGCCATTCATCCCGTAACATCCCCCGAAGAATGTTCTGCCCTTTGTAAGGCTGACACAAAATGTCGAGGCGCTGTGACTTATCAACCGGACGTCACAAAACCCGAGGCACAATGTCGGCTCAATAATGGTTTCGGTGAAAATGCTGTATTCCCCAATCAACCGCCGGAGCCTCTTGATCTGAATATTGCTGTCGCAGACTTAAACGCCTATCGCGCAGAATATGGCCTAGGTCCTGTTCGTCTTAATCAGCGTCTAAATCTGGCTTCCGAATTTCACGCAAGAGACCTCGCCCAAGCGGGTATCATTTCACATACGGGAACGGATGGTTCCAGTCATGGCGAACGGACCCAAAGACAAGGGTATTATTTCTCCATTGCAGGCGAGAACGTCGCCACAGGTCAGAAAAGCTGGGATAAAGTGTTTCAGGCTTGGAAAGACAGCCCCGGCCATAACGAAAATTTGTTACGCGATGACGTCGTCGATTTCGGTATAGCCTTGGTTTATGAGCCGACAACGACCTATTCAACTTATTGGGCCATGTTGGTCGCAAGCCCCCTAGAGGGCGTTGCAACAACATATAATCTACAGACGAATTAGCTTAATAACCGTTCGATTTTGCGAAATCATTGAGATGGAAATGACCGTCTCCTAGTAATTCTTGCAAGACACGAATGCGTTTCAAGAAGAGACCAATATCATATTCGTCGGTCATCCCGACACCACCGTGCATTTGAATGCCTTCTAACGCCGCAAGTTTCGCAACTTGGCCTAATTTTGCTTTCGCCATGCCCGCGAGCAACAGGGCATTTTCATCGCCTTCATCTATTGCACTTAACGCGCCTAAGACTGCGGAGCGACAAAGCTCCATCTCTGAATATAAATGTGAGGCTCTATGCTGTAGAGCTTGGAACTCGCCGATAATTTTACCGAACTGCTTGCGCTCTTTGATATAGGCCACGGTATCTTCAAACGCTTGTGAACTAGCGCCCAGCATTTCAGCCGCCAAGACCGCACGTCCTGCTCCCAAGACGCGATCGAGGATTTCTGCTCCTTTATCGAGCTCACCTAATAAAGCATCCGCCGTGACTTCGACATCATCAAGCTCTAATCGACCTGCGTTTCGGCTATCCACCATAATCGTGCGTTCAACATCTAAGTTTTTCGCATCCTTCTCTACGAGGAACAGACTTAAACCTTCACGATCTCCTGGTTCTCCGCTTGTGCGCGCAACCACGATATGGGCATCGGCTATATGCGCATCTAAAACCATGGCTTTGCTACCGCTTATTTTAAAGCCATTGCCGGACCGAGTAGCGCGGGAATCGGTGGCCAATGGATTATGTTTTGGCCCTTCATCCAAGGCGAAAGAGACGACGGCCTCACCCCCAGAGATTTTTTCTAGCCACGCCTTAGCGAGATCACCACCGCTATTTTTCAAGGCTGTGGCGGATAATACTGATGTCGAGAAGAAAGGCGATGCACTTAAGTTACGCCCCATCTGTTCGGCTAATAGACCAGCGGCTGTTACACCCATGTCCACGCCGCCTTGATCTTCCGGCACAAGAACACCAGCAAAACCCATCTCTGCCATTTCCGACCAGAGACTTTGCGAATAGCCATGTTCATCACGCATATCGCGAAGTTTTCTTAGCTCAGATACCGGTGCTTTATCTTTGAAAAAACCTTCAGCTGTTTCGCTGAGCATTTTCTCATCATCATTTAAAAGCAATGCCATGTGTTAAGCCCCTGGAAGCTGTAGAATATGTTTCGAAATGATATTCAACTGCACTTCGGATGTACCGCCTTCAATTGAGTTAGCTTTTGTACGCAGCCAATCACGAGCAAGTTTACCATCGTCAGAACGCTCACCTTCCCATTCAAGACCATCGTGGCCGGCGGCATCCATCATCAATTCGTAACGACGCTTATTCAGCTCAGTCCCGTAATATTTCAGCATGGAGCTATCAGCGCCCAAAGAGGCCCCTGCTTTCGCTTCGGCCAGCTTTCTTTTCATTGTCAGATTAAAGGCCCATTCATCGATTTCAGCTTCGGCAATTTTGGCACGTAGCATTGAGTCTGCGAGCATACCGTTTTCAAGGCCAAGAATGCCTGCCGCAACTTCGTGCATAGGGCGCGCGAAACCCTCACCTTGTCCGCCAATCATCTCACGCTCATGCGTCAGAAGATATTTCGCGATTGACCAGCCTTTGCCCTCAACACCCACAAGGTTTTGCTTGGGCACTTTCACATCGGTCAGGAATGTTTCACAGAAAGCCGATTTACCGGAGATAAGCGTGATAGGACGCGCTTCCACGCCTTCAGTTTCCATATCGAAAAGAACGAATGAAATACCGTCATGTTTCCGCCCCGAATTATCCGTCCGCACAAGGCAGAAAATCCAATCCGCTTTATCGGCATAGGACGTCCAAACTTTCTGACCATTCACCAAATAATGGTCTCCTTTATCTTCGGCTTTTGTCGCAAGAGAGGCCAAATCTGACCCTGCATTCGGTTCAGAATAGCCTTGGCACCAACGAATTTCTCCGCGGGCAATTTTTGGAAGATGTTCTGCCTTTTGCGCCTCATTGCCGAACTTCAGCAAAGCTGGCCCAAGCATCCAAATACCGAAGCTGGAAAGCGGAGAGCGCGCATTAATACGGGCCATTTCTTTTAACAACACGGCTTCTTCCGCACGAGACAGTCCTGCCCCGCCATATTCTTTCGGCCAAGTCGGAACAGTCCAGCCTTTGGCGACCATGCGCTCTAACCAAACCTTTTGGGCTTCACTTTGGAACGTCCAATTGCGTCCTCCCCAACAGGCATCGGCATCAGACTTTATAGGCTCGCGCATTTCAGGCGGGCAGTTTTCTTCTAACCAAGCCCGTGTTTCCAGTTTAAAGGCATTCAAGTCACTCATATCTACCCTCTCTCGAATATCTGCTTATTCATTTGATTTGGTCGCCAAGTGGTAAAGCACTCTGGGCCTAAATCTAACTCTATTACGCAGGACATAAGGTAGCGGAGCAAACCACGCCACTATGATAATATGAATGACCGTATGAAAACCGTTGTATGGCTCTCTTAGAAACGAATATCTTTCATCCCTTGATACATATTTCGAGCCGCCTGTGCGTAAGGTTTCTTTGGCCCATCGTGCTCCGCGATGAAATAGGTCATACCCGACACATCGTTCAGAGTGAGATATTCATTAAAAGGAATATCACCCTGCCCAACGTCGACCATGAGTTCTTGATGGATGGTTTCATAAGCCATTCCTATGGCCGAATCTGGATCACCTTTCATATCTTTGACATGGCTAAGATGAAAACGGCCTGGATATTTTTTGAACAAGGCTGGGATATCCTGCTTTGCCAAATAGGCCCAGAAAAAGTCTAGTTCAAAACAAACAAACCGCGGGTCTGTTTCATTCATCAATAGTTCCATAGCTGTGGTGCCACCGCCGAGATCATCAAATTCGAATTGGTGATTATGATAGGCAAATTTTATACCTGCATCTGCCAGTTGTTCACCTGATGCGTTCATAAGAGCCGCATGACGCTTCCAGTCTTCAAGACTTCTTTCTTGATCCGCTATATAAGGCAAAATCATATACTCACAATTAAGCGTCTTCGCTGTCTGTACTAGTCCGGGCACATTGTCACGAAGGTTACCGTAGCTGATATGGGTGGCGGGTGAAGGTAGACCCACATCATCAAGGACGGCTTTCAATTGTTCAGGCGTTCTTTCGGCATAATTGCGTTCGTTCAATTCAACGTAATCATAGCCGATATCTTTTAACATTTGGAAAGTGCCACGGAAATCTTGCCCCAGCATATCTCTGAAGGTGTAAGTTTGTATCCCAATATTTGAAATCTGGCGGCTTGGCGCCGTTACCCCTCTGCAAGCGCTTAACGCAATGGCGGACCCTGTACAGATAAAAAAATCACGTCTGGATAAGGACATTAGAGTACTCCCTGTTCAATAAGATCTGCCGCATAATTCGCAGCCCGCGCCGATAGCGCCATATAAGTAATCGATGGATTCTGTATGGCTGAGGATGTCATCGCAGCCCCATCCGAGATAAAGAGATTGTCGACATCCCAAGCTTGATTCCATTTATTAAGAACAGAAGTTTTTGGGTCTCGTCCCATTCGCGCTGTTCCCATTTCATGAATGCGATTGCCGGGTTTCGTGGCTTTCACCTCAGAGGCCTTAATATTGCTAAACCCTGCCTTTGTTAGAATATCGATGCCGTCCTTTGAAGCCGCTTCCAGCAAGGCTGTTTCATTGGGGCCCATTTTCGCATCCATGTGTGGAACATTGAGCCCCCATTGGTCTTTTGTTTTTGAAAGCGTCACACGATTATCCGGATCAGGTAAAACCTCTGCATAAGCATCAAGCGTAATGAGCCAGTCGCCCGGCGTTTGGTTAGCCTGTTTGAAATCAGCCCCAATACCTGGACGACTTCCCGTCCAACTGTCTCTTTGCGTATAAACTTGGAAAGCGAAACCGCGCTTATAGGGTTTATTATATTCAGGATAATTCACATATCGCGGAATATAGCCGCAAGCTGGTCGACGCCCATAATAATACTTGTCTTCAAGCCCTTTAATAACGGCACTTACTCTTGCACCAGCTACATGGTCCATCAAATTACGTCCCACCTGATCAGAGCTATTCGCCAAGCCATTTGGAAAAGCTTTTGATTTTGAGTTTAACAAAATCATCGATGTCGGGATTGCCGATGCGTTTAAAAAGACGACCTTCGCAGTATAGGTTTGGGTTTCTTTTGTAACACGATCAATGACGCGTACACCACTCACCCGCTTTGTCTTTTCATCATAAACGAGCGAATGAACAATTGAGTCTGGCCGTAAGGTTAGGTTTCCTGTGCGTTTTGCGGCCGGTAATGTCGCTGAGTTTGAACTGAAATAGGCCCCAAATGAGCACCCGCGAAAGCAGTGATTTCGCGACTGACAGGGCCCTCTGCCCAAAGCGATATGTTCGTCCGTGGCACGTTTTAAATTTGCAACCCGCGCGACCATAAGCGTACGATCATCATAATTTTCAAGCAATTTTTGTTTGAGTAGTTTCTCAGCACAATCCATTTCAAATGGCGGTAGGAATTTTCCATCCGGCAACTGGCCTAAACCTTCATAAGACCCTGAAACACCCACAAACTCTTCAACCTTGTCATACCAAGGCTCGAGGTCATTATATCGAATAGGCCAATCAACACCGACACCATCGGCTTTATTGGCTTCAAAATCATGGTCAGAAAATCGAAAAGACATTCGCGCCCATAATAAACTTCGCCCACCAACATGATGCCCTCGCAACCACTCATATCCAGTGCCGGGTTCAGTCGTATAGGGGTAAATCCGGTCATTCGCCCAAAGATGCTTGGTACTTTCGAAAAAGACATAAACATCTTTCTGAACTTTGTAATCGCGATTGGCTTCTTCGGGACGAACACGATCCAGAAACTTCTTGTCCCACGGATCCATCATATCCGTATAGTCTTTTGCTGGATCAATATCCGGCCCTTTTTCCAAAACTAAAGTCTTCAGACCACGCTCACAAAGTTCTTTGGCAGACCACCCTCCGGACATACCTGAGCCCACAACGATGGCATCAAAATCAGGCATTACAATTGTCCTCCCTGAAGCAGGTCAGCCGCATGATTGGCAGCTCGTGCTGAGAAAGCCATGTAAGTCAGGGATGGGTTTTGGCAGGCCGATGAGGTCATAAAAGACCCATCCGTAATGAACAAATTTGGAATATCATGCGATTGGTTCCAAGCATTCAGAACAGACGTTTTTGGATTACGTCCCATTCTGGCAGTTCCCATTTCGTGATTACGCCCCCCTGTATCTGCCGAACTATTTTTAGGATTTTGAATATCTCTTATATTTGTGAAACCGGACTCAGTAAAAATATCAATCGCATCTTCATAAGCCGCATTCTGTAAGGCTTGCTCATTTTTTCCTAATCTGAGATCAATCTCAGCAATAGGTTGTCCCCATTTATCTGTTTTCGTTTTATGTAAGGAAACACGGTTTTCTGATTGCGGTAAAATTTCAATAAACGCATCTAAAATAACAACCCAATCACCCGGTTGACGATTGGCATCTTTAAACGCTTGACCAACGCCTTGCTTCCAACCACCCCACCGAATTCTTCCTGAATAGACTTGATAACCCCAGCCGCGTTTATAGGGCTCTTCTTGTTCAGGGAAATTTCTATATCGCGGGATATAAGTTCCAATAGGTCGACGACCAAAACTGTGTCGATCAGTCAAACCAGGCACACGCGCTTCTATCATCACACCGCCCGCGTGATCCATAAGATTGCGGCCGACTTGATCAGAACGATTAGCCAGGCCGTTTGGCATATATTCATTCGCTGAATTGAGCAAAAGCATTGGCGTTGCAATCGCACCTGAATTTAGGAAGACAACTTTTGCAGTGTACTTACTTATCAAACCGTCAGAAGCATTTTTCACGCTAACCCCTGTGACGCGATTAGTATCGTGATCATAGTGAACCTTAGTCACAATAGATTCACTTAGCAGCGTAAGATTTCCTGTCTTTTTTGCGGCCGGAAGTGTCGCCGAAACTGAAGAAAAATAAGCGCCATAAGAGCAACCATAATGACATAAATGTCGGCTTTGGCACTGCCCACGTCCCAAAGCTATTTGTTCTTCAGTCACGCGTTTCAAATTCGCTGTGCGCCCCATAATTAGATTGCGTTTCGGGTAGAGGTTTTCCAGCTTTGTCTTAAAGGCGGTCTCTGCACAATTATATTCATAAGCGGGTAAATAGTGAGGGCCGTCAGGCAATTGATCTAGCCCGTCTCTATTGCCAGCTATACCGACAAATTTTTCTACCCGGTCATACCAAGGCGCAATATCATCATATCGGACGGGCCAATCGACCCCTTCCCCGTCTCGTTTATTGGCTTCAAAATCATGGGGCGCTAAACGATAACTCGCCCGCCCCCACATTAGTGACTTTCCACCAACACGATTACCACGTCTCCATTTAAAACGACCTGAACGGTTCACATAGGGCTGGTCCGCATCCGTCATCCACAAATGCTTGTTGCTATTTTTTAAGGCGTAAGTGTCACCCTGCACAAAATAGTTACGCCTTTTTTCTTCTGGCGAAATTTCATCAAAATAATCTTTTTCCCAAGGATGCAGGTGATCAGAATAATCTCTCTCGGGTTTTGTATCTTTACTGCGCTCTAACATGAGCACTTTTAACCCTCTTTCACAGAGTTCCTTTGCGACCCAACCGCCGGACATACCAGAGCCGACGATGATGGCGTCGAACTGCGCCACCTAGATTACGCCGTCTTTCATCAGTTTAGCCGCATGATCAGCCGCACGCGCAGAAAAGGCCATATAGCTGAGTGATGGATTCTGGCAGCCTCCTGACGTCATGAAAGAACCATCCGTAATAAAGAGGTTCGGAATATCCCAGGACTGGTTCCATTGATTCAGCACACTCGTTTTTGGATCACGCCCCATTCGGGCTGTTCCCATTTCGTGAATACCGCGACCAGGAGGGGACATGTTCTCGGCCGTAATGTCATCAGGATTACCGACACCCAAAATTGTCATACCCGCCGCTTCTAACATACGCTTTGTGTCGCGCGTTGCATGCTTCATGAGATTGACTTCATTTTGGCGATGCTTTTGGTCCAGCACAGGCACAGGTAAGCCCCACTCATCCGTTCTTGAAGGATGAATTGTCACTGTATTTCGTTCATCAGGCAGTATTTCACAGAATGCGACAATCCCAATACTCCAACGTCCGGGTTGGCGATTGTTATTTTTAAAGTCCGCGCCAATACCTTCTTTCCAGGCCCCATTTTTCCAGTTTTCACGATAGATGCGGCCTTGATAGCCATAGCCTCGGACGGAATCATCACTGTCTTCTGTATGGTTTCTAAACCTCGGAATATAAAACCCATTAGGGCGACGACCGTAATGATATTTTTCTTCAAAACCGGGCATGTAAGCGGCGGCACCAGCCCCAGCCACATGATCCATCAAATTTTTACCGAGTTGTCCTGAACTATTAGCAAGTCCATTTGGCATAGCCTCCGAGGCAGAGTTCAACAAGATTGTCGTCGTTGCGATTGTTGACGCGTTCAAGAATACGACACGCGCTGTTATGGTTTTCATTTGCTTGGTTTTAATATCAACCGTTTGAACGCCTGTTGCCCGTCCCGTAGCTGCATCATAATCCACCTTCAAAACAGCCGTATCCGTAATCATTGTTAGGTTACCCGTATTCTTTGCTGCTGGTAGTGTCGCTACATTAGAATTAAAATAAGCCCCAAATGAGCAGCCCCGGAAACACAAATCACGCGCTTGGCATTGACCGCGCCCTAGCGCGATTTGTTCTGGTGTAGGCTGGGTTAAATTCGCGCACCTTCCGGGAATGACTTTCCGCGTTGGGAAAGCAGCTTCCACCCTTTTTTTGAACTCTAATTCAGCGCATGTTAGCTCATGAGGTGGCTGAAACACACCATCAGGCAAAATATCAATGCCTTCTTTTGAGCCACTAATACCTGCGAAGTACTCTACCTTGTCGTACCAAGGCGCAATATCTTTATACCTTACCGGCCAATCGACACCATGACCGTCTTTTTTATTCGCTTCAAAGTCAATCTCGCTCATCCGATAGGATTGACGTCCCCACATGATGGAACGACCACCCGTCTGATACCCTCTAAACCATTTGTAGTTTGTACCTTTAGCCGTTTCATAAGGATGTTTGTTATCTTCCACCCAATAGTGTTTTGTGTTCTGATTAAAAGCATAGACTTCGTGTTGAATAGGATAACGAGCCTTATCTTCCTCGCTCGTGCGATCAAGATTTGGCGTATCCCAAGGGTC
>CAYTAJ010000014.1:42704-46432 GCA_964435725.1 uncultured Algimonas sp. | reverse complement strand
AGTAGCTCAGCTTTTTTCCACATCCTAAACCCCTGGCTGAGCTGCTCAAAATTTTTCTCCTATTATTTTGAAGGTCTTGCGAGATAAAATTAATTTCATCTTTTATCGGCATGGAAACGCTTTCTTTACCAAATCAAGACAAACACCAAAATGGTGTAAAGGTAATATGACCCCAAAACATATTACGCATACTTGATATAAGGGCTCGTAATGAAACTTCTTAATAGACTGCCAATTGTGGCGAAAGTAACTGGCGCAATTGTTTTTCTTGGGGTGACCACCGCGCTCATTTTGTCAGTGATGGCTTATAAGAATGCGAGCCATTCCTTACAGACGGAGATTCAAAATAAATTAGATGCTGTTAGCTCTGCTAGATCAAATGATTTAACGGCGCTATTTGAACGCATAGAGTCCTCGCTTACTCGACAAGCTAAAAGCCCGACAATCGTGAGTGCAGCAAGAGATTTCACAGTCGCTTGGAAAGAGTTAGGCAGTAATCAAACACAATATCTACAAGATTTATATATTACATCTAATCCGTTCCCGACCGGGAGCAAAGAGGAACTAGATGCAGCTAATGATGGGAGTGTCTACAGTCAAGTTCATGCGCAATATCATCCTTACTTGCGGTCTTATCTCCGGGACTACGGCTATTACGATATCTTCATTTTCGATCTTGAAGGCGATCTGATTTATTCTGTTTATAAGGAATTAGATTACGCAACAAATATGTATACGGGTCAATGGGCCGATACGGATCTGGCCAATGCTTTTAAGCAGGTCGTTAATGCCGCAGCGGGCTCTGTCAGCTTCTTTGACTTCAAACCTTACGCTCCAAGTGCGGACGCGCCTGCCAGTTTCTTATCGACACCCATCATTGATACAAATGGTGAAAAAGTCGGTGTTTTGGTTTTCCAAATGCCAGTTGAGAAAATAAATGCGTTGATGACGGACAAAACAGGTCTGGGTGAAACGGGTGAGGTTGTTTTAATTGGTCCTGACTATTTAATGCGTTCTGACTCACGATTCGCAGAAGAGTCGACAATACTTAAGCGCACAATAGATTTTCCCGCAATTAAGCAAGTCTTTGCATCAGGAGAAGTAAACAAATTAGTCGGTGAAGATGATCGCGGCGTAAACTCTATTAAAAATGTAAGTCGTATAGAGATTTATGATACACAATGGGTCGCACTTGCTAAGCAAGATACGGACGAAGCTTTCGCGCCCATAAAATCACTAACGCAACAGATATTTATGGTGTTGGGAATTGCCGCAATTATCCTGTCTTTAATGGGGTGGCTAATTTCCAGAAGTCTTGCAAAACCGATTGTTAAATTGGGCGAGTCGATGAAAAAGCTCCAAGGTGGCGATACAAAATCGGCAATACCTTTTTCTGACCGTGGCGATGAAATCGGTGCAATGTCTAAATCTCTGACGTCATTTCGTGATGACTTAGATAGTGCTGTTGAAGCCAATCAAACATCCTTATTTAAAGGGTCGGCCTTTGACTTTTCATCAATGCCGATGATGATTGTTGATCGCGATTTTATCGTAACATTTGTCAATGGCGGTACTAAGCAATTATTCGAGGATAATGCTGAGGCTTTCAAAGAAGCATTTCCACATTTCGACCCGAAAGACATTGTTGGAACCTGTATTGATGTGTTCCATAAGTCCCCTGCACATCAACGCCAATTATTGGCAGACCCTAAAAACCTCCCATTCAACACGGACATTTCGATCGGTGATTTGAAATTCCATCTGAGTGTAAGCGGTGTATTTGACCGAGACGGCGAATATCGTGGTAATGTCTTACAGTGGGATAACGTAACGGCTGAACGGACGAATGAAGGTATCTTGAATGCTATTCATACAAGTCAAGCGGTCATTGAGTTTAAACCCAATGGTGAAGTGATAACGGCCAATGAAAATTTCCAAAAGGCGATAGGCTATTCACTGGAAGAAATTCAAGGAAAACATCACAGATTGTTCTGCTATGATGATTATACATCCTCAGCCGACTATAGAGAGTTCTGGGCCAAACTTGCTGCAGGCGAGTCACAAATTGGTAAGGTTAAGCGCAAAAATAAAGCGGGTGAGACGCTTTGGTTAGATGCTGCTTATAATTCAATCAAAGACAAACATGGAAATGTTTATAAAGTTATCAAAATCGCAAGTGACATTACAGCAGCGGAAAATGAGCGTTTAAATCAAGCGAAGCTATTGGAAGAAACGTCCAAGTCGCAAGCGGATGTTGTCGCTAAACTGGCGAGTGGTCTGAAAACATTGTCAGAAGGTGACTTGCTTTCAAAAATAGACACCGTGTTCCCGCAAGAATATGAACAGTTACGGGCTGACTTTAATACAGCTGTCGAGCAATTAAATGGAACGATTCAGAAGGTTTCGTCGACTGTTGTCAGTATTCAAAATGGGGCAACAGAGATGAGCCAAGCGTCTGATGATCTCTCCAAACGGACAGAGAACCAAGCCGCCGCCCTTGAAGAAACAGCTGCGGCTTTGGATGAAGTCACAGCCACCGTTAAAGAAACGGCCAAAGCGGCCGAAGAGGCAAGAAACGTGGCGACCTCAGCCCGCAATGATGCGGAAACGGGCGGTAATGTTGTCCGTGATACAGTTGAAGCGATGGGCTCTATTAAAGAGTCATCTGAGAAAATTTCACAAATCATCGGCGTCATCGATGAAATCGCGTTCCAGACAAACCTCTTGGCTTTGAATGCCGGCGTTGAGGCGGCACGCGCCGGTGAAGCCGGTCGAGGCTTTGCTGTCGTGGCGTCAGAAGTTCGCGCTCTTGCGCAACGCTCATCCGATGCGGCGAAAGATATTAAAGATCTGATTTCAGATAGTGCGGCTCATGTTCAAACGGGTGTAAACCTCGTTGATCAAACCGGTGAAGCGCTTGAGAAGATTGTCTCTCAAGTCGCAAATGTGGACTCTCTCGTTTCCGATATTGCGGCGTCTGCGAATGAGCAGGCTACAGGTCTTGCCGAGGTCAATAACGCCGTCAATGATATGGACCGTGTGACGCAGAAAAATGCTGCTATGGTCGAAGAGTCGACGGCCGCCTGTCACGCTCTGACCAATGAGTCCAACGATCTGTCACAGCTTGTGCGTCACTTTAAAGTCGGCGGTGCTTCTGCGAATGATGGTTTCGTTCAAGCGCCGCGAGGAGGAAGTCCCGTTCGTGAGCAACAAGACCGGGCTGCGGCTTTCTTTGCCGCGGGACAAGGTGGAGCGGCTTTGTCCGTCGAGATTGATGACGATAATGATTGGCAGGATTTTTAAATGTCACTCATAAAAGTTCTGGTCGTCGATGACTCGCCGACCATGCGCTCCATTGTTAAGGCTGTCCTGAGGCAAGATCCGCATATTACAGTTATTGGCGAGGCAGAGGATGCCTACCAGGCCAGAGATAAAATCAAAGAACTTAATCCGGATGTCATCACATTGGATATTGAGATGCCGCGGATGAGTGGTCTTGATTTCCTCAAAAAAATAATGGCGCTTCGGCCTATGCCGGTCGTTATGGTGTCGAGCCTGACACAAAAAGGCGCCGCTGATACAATTGAAGCTTTGAGTGTTGGTGCGTTTGAATGTGTCGCAAAACCCATATCGGGCGATTACGTGGCTGGCCTTAAAGGATTGCCAGATATTGTTAAGGCCGCTGCAAAGTATAAGCCCCAAGGGACTGCAAGACCTAAGCCATCGGT
>CAYTAJ010000014.1:0-42604 GCA_964435725.1 uncultured Algimonas sp. | reverse complement strand
GAAATGCGTCAAGCCGGTGCGCGAACAATAGGACAGGATGCAGATACATCTGTTGTCTACGGCATGCCAAAGGTTGCCCATGAATTAGGTGCAGTACAAAAACAATTACCTCTGAACCATATTGGTCAGAAATTAATATCGTTGTGTAACGCTAAAAATAGGGTGCTTGATACGGCATGACGAAAGTGAGTTTTAAAAACCCAAAATCAATAAATGTTGTTCAAGGCGAGTTCGTCGTTTCTACAGACGAAGAAGAAGTCCTGACAACGGTTCTCGGCTCTTGTGTGGCGGCGTGTTTATATGACCCGGTTGCGAAAGTTGGCGGAATGAATCACTTCTTGCTACCGGGCGAGAATATGGGACGCAGTGAGAATATGAGCTATGGCCTTAACGCTATGGAATTGTTGATTAATACCATGCTGAAAAAAGGCGCACGCCGTGGGCGCCTTAGAGCCAAGGTTTTTGGTGGTGCCCGTATGCGGGAAGGTTTGACGGATATTGGTGCACAAAATACGGCCTTCATCGATGAGTTCTTGGAGCTTGAAGGTATCAAGTGCGAGTCTAGAAGCCTGGGTGGAACGTCTGCACGCCGTGTACGATTCTGGCCAGTCACAGGACGTGCGCAATTGAAAGTGGTCGGCGCGGCGTCAGAAGTTAAAACTGTTTCCGCTCCACGCCCAACTAATCGTGTGACGACAGTTTCATCAGACTTAGAACTCTTCTAGGACGCCATTTTCAATTCTGGGTTCAAATTTAAGAACGGTATCGCCACGCAATGCAGAGGCAAGGTCTTTAAGAGGAATACTCTGCAATGCGTCACCGCAGTTGATTTCCCAATTATCCTCGACACTAGATTTAGTTTGACTCCAAAACTCTGACAAAGCTTCCAAGCTCTGTGTCAAATAGTCTAGACGCTGCATCGTCTGGAGCGATCCATTTGTTGCGGGAGCGCTTAGAGAGATAGCTTCTTGCAAGTCTTCTGATATCTTTTTTAGATCGGATAATTCACTTACGGTCGCATTCAGTAAGGTGTTTATTGAAACAGATTGAGCCATGTATTTATTAACCCAACCGACCAACAACTTTCTCGATACACTGCTTCAATTGCGGTGTCGAAAATGGTTTTTTAATGAAATTATTGAGGCCTAATTTAATACCTGTTTGAACGAGTTGAGGGTCGGGGCTCCCTGTGATGAGGATAAACCCCGTACGCGCAGTTGGTTGATTACTCCTAACGGCTTTCAGTAATTCCAATCCACTCATGCCAGGCATGTTCTGATCCGATAAAATGAGGTGTACAGGAGTTGTTGCGAGCGCTTTATACGCCGCATCTCCCGAATTTTCAAAGGTATAATTCTTGATGCCAATTTCCGATAAGGCATTGATGATGAGACCGCGGCTTGTTGCCATGTCGTCTACAACCATAACTCTGATTTGTTCTTTTAATGACATATCATTTTCCGTCTTAAGCTACAGGGCCTAACGATTACTGGCCTTCCAATTGGTAAGTTGTTGTCGCGACTTTTTTAAAGGCTTTGGCGTCTTTGCCTGAGAGACGCTCTGAGTGCCCGATATAAAGATAGCCATCGGGCGCCATTTGATGCCTGAAACGCGTCCACATTTTTGCTTGCGTTTCTAAGTCAAAATAGATCACCGTATTTCGGCAAAAGATAATATCAAACTCACCTTTCATCGGCCAAGTCGGTGCGTTGAGATTTAACTGGCGAAAGGCGATAATCGATTTAATATCAGGTTTAGCGATATACATGTCGCCTGTTGTGCCATCGAATTTTTCGAAGAGTTTATCCTTCAATCTCCCGGGAAGAGTTTTTATTTCACGGTCTTCATAAATACCTTCACGCGCTTTTTTTATGACATTGCTGTCGATATCTGAGGCCAGGATTTTGATGTTTCTGTTAGGGGCATCTGGCATCATTGACAGCAAAACGGCGGCTATGGAGTAGGGCTCTTGACCTGTTGAGCATCCTGCTGACCAAATGCGAACGCGTTGGCCACTATTCGCTTTTTTAATGAGGGGCGGTAGGGAGACTTTTAATAAGTGCTGAAAGTGATGCGCTTCCCGGAAGAAATTAGTGAGATTGGTCGTTAAGGAATTAACGAGTCGATGACGTTCCTCTGCGCCTTTGGGGTTTTCGACAATATCACATAACTCAGCAAAGTCGGTTAAACCGAGTTGACGCATCCGTTTTTGTAGACGGGAATGAACCAGATTAACTTTATCGTCGCCAATCGTAATTCCGGCATCCGTTTTCATAATCGCTTGAATACGATTAAACTCCCGCAAACCTAAAACGGCTTTGGGTTTACTAGCTCTTGGAGCCGGTGCGTTTATGTCGAGCGCTAAACTCATGCAGCGACCTTGGTTACATTGCCAATAATGCTTTCAAGAGCAATGACGCTGATCATACGGTCTTCCATTGCCAAAAGGCCTTTTACGAACGAAAAGCTTGAGTCCTGACTCATTTCCGGTGTCGACTGAATAGTTGAAGGATCGATTGTTAGAATATCAGATACAGCATCCGCTAACAGGCCGACGACTTGCTCTCCAATTTGCGTAATCATGACAACGCTGCGCTCGGACGGTTCTTCCGGTACAAGGTCTAAACGTTTAGCAAGGTCAATAATCGGTAAAACAGAACCCCGTAAGTTAATAACGCCTCTGACGTAATGTGGAGCGTCAGGCAGAGCTGTGGCCGGCGTCCAGCCGCGAATTTCTCGCAAGGACATAATATCAATACAATATTCCTGTTCGCCGACGAAGAAGGTGACGAACTCTGAACCATCATTAGCTTCATTCATATGGGCATCAGACATGAGCGGACTCCTGTGTAGGCATTTGTGAGGCTATTGCAGCGGGATTTGGCGTGAGATTTTGTGGGGCGTTTGAACGCTCTACAAGGTCATCAACATCAAGGATAAGGGCAATACTGCCATCACCCAAAATCGTTGCGGCCGCAATACAGGGAACATTGCCGTAATTATCTTCCAGGCTTTTTATAACGACTTGGCGTTGATCTTGAATGCTATCGACAGAAATGGCGCACTGAAGGCCTTCTTCTGTTTCAATGCAAAGAACAACGCTGGATTTCGAGGCTTTCATTTCAGTATTGAAATTCAAAGCTGTCCGAAGGTCGATGAGCGGAATAAATTTCCCACGAATGTTAATCACCCGGTATCCTGGACTGACTTGGTGAATATCGTCAGCGCTCGGCAGTAGGGTCTCAACAATCGTTGTTAAAGGCACGACAATCGTTTGATCGGCAACTTTAATCAGCATGCCGTCTAATACGGCGAGGGTCAGCGGTAATGTGATGGTAAAAGTAGACCCTTTGCTCGGTGTGGAAGAAATTGAAATACGTCCGCCAATGCTTTGAATTGCGCGTTTTACAACATCCATACCTACGCCGCGGCCTGAGAGTGTTGATACGGATTCAGCGGTCGAGAAACCGGCCATGAAGAGTAGGTTATCAATTTCTTGATCTGTGAGTTGAGCATCCTCAGCAATCAATCCTTTTTTTACGGCGATGCTTTTGACACGCTTACGGTTAATGCCAGCGCCGTCATCGGAGACTTCAATCAAAATTTTGCCAGAACGGTGCGAAGCGGAGAGTTTAACGGTTCCCTCTGAATTTTTTCCCGCAGCAATGCGATCATCCGGTGTTTCTAAGCCATGATCAATGGCATTTCTAATCATATGGGTAAGGGGATCTGCCAGCTTTTCGACAATTGTTTTGTCAACTTCGGTAAATTCACCTTCCATGACCAGCTTGGCTGATTTTTGTGTGGCCTGTGAGGCCTCGCGCACGATACGTGACATGCGTTGGAATAACGGCTGTACGGGTTGCGCACGAATGGCCATCACGCTTTCCTGAATGTCGCGTGTAAGTTGCTTAAACTCATCTAGGCCTGATAAAACAGACGGGTCGCGTCCTAATCCGCTATCCATCACACATTCATTCAGCATGGCTTGATTGATAACTAATTCTCCGACTTGGTTGATAAGACGGTCAACGCGTTCGAGATTAATACGAATTGTGGCTGGTGGTGCCGCACGTTTAACAGGTTTTGCCGCATCAGGTTTCGTAGGAGCTTTCGTGTTTTCCGGCGCTGGCGTTGTTTCTGGCTTCGCCACAACCGACGCCACCATAGCGTCTAGGCTAACGGGTGGTTCAGGCACAGGAGCAGGGGAAGGGTCACTTAAATTCTGAGATAATTCCGGTAATTGCGGCGGTTCCGGCGTTTCACTGTCAGATGTATCTGGAGCCGCTTCATTTGACGGCGTCAAAGGCGGTAAGTCACCCAAATCAGGGAGGCCAAATGCCGCTAAAGGGTCTGCGGCTGAGGGTGTACCCTCCTCAGATATCTGTTTGGTAACGGTAAGGTCGCAATCATCAATCGCAAATTCGAAAACTTCTTGAATGTCTTCTTCTGAAGAGTCTGTCGCGAGCGTGATGTCCCATTTTGCGTAAACCATATCCGGGTCATAGGCTTCGAAATTGGGAAGGGCTTCGAAATCACAAGAGACAGACATCTCTCCTAATAAACCTAGGTTTTTGAATAGACGCGTCACCGTATTGCCATTGGCAAATAAGGCAGGATGGGGCGTAAATTCAATTTTGTAGCTTGGTTTTGATGTAGGTGCCCCAAAGTCACCGCCAAGATCAAGGTCTAAGCCTAAAGGTTGGAACCCGAAGTCCTCTGATGTCATTTCGGCGTCATGATTATCTGAATCATCTTCACCAGATAAGACTTTAAGGCGTCCTAAAAGGTCTTCGGCATGGGCTTCATCCCAACTCGTCCCGTCTCTGGCCGCACAGACCAAATCATTGAGCATATCAGAGGATTGCAGGAGTAAAGATAAGACATCAGGTGTGGCTTCGAGCGTTTCTGAACGCACATTATCCAACACATTTTCAAATGTATGGGCAAAACTTACAACATCGGATAAATTAAAGGCGCCGGCGCCCCCTTTGATGGAGTGAACAGCGCGAAATACGGCGTTAACGGTTTCGAGGTCACCGCCCCCATCATTCAGGAGTAATAGACCGCTTTCTAACTCACTTAGAAGGTCTTCACATTCCAGGAAGAAAGTCTGTTTGATGCTCTCCATTTCATCCATGATGAGATCCTAAGCTGCGACGCGGTGGATAGCGTTGACGAGTTTTTCTTTGTCAAAAGGCTTAACAATCCAGCCTGTAGCGCCTGCCTGACGGGCGCGTTGTTTCAATTCTGGAGCACTTTCGGTTGTAAGACATAAAACCGGTACAGTGCCGTGGTCAGGATGCTTTCGAACGCCTTCAATCACGCCAAACCCATCTAAAACCGGCATATTGATATCTGTGATAATCACATCGGGGGTAAACGATTCCAGCGCTTCAAGTCCCAGGTGACCGTCTTCGGCAAGGCAGACTTCAAATCCCGCGTCTTTGAGTGCCATTTGCAGCATCATACGCATGGTACGTGAGTCATCAATGGCAAGAATATTAAGGGACATTAGGCCGTCTCCAAAGAAGTTATAGCGTCTAAATCAATCCCGAGTGTGTCGAGACCGAATTGGAAATTTTCAGAAATATTATTGAATACAAAGCTTTGCTCTTTGTTCCGCCAATCACGCGCTGATGACAGAAACAACTGAACAACGGGCCAGTCTAAGTGTTTAACGGCGCCGGCATCAAAGCTAACGGGCTTGTTTTCGGAGGACTTGAGCGATTCAACTAAGCTTGGGACGGCAGCAATCGTAAGATTTTCATCCAATGTCAGGGAATGAGGCGATGCAACGCTTTCCATTCTTAACTCCTACACGCCTTATGGCATAACAAACTGGACAGTGTTCTGATTGGCCATAAAGAGGCGGTGAATCACGAACACGCAGACTTGCTCTCACGTAAGGGAGTTAACCTAATAATTTCTTAATCAGGTGTTATATTTTAAATAAACTATATTGGTGTTTTATTTTATCGGTGTTTAGCTTGCGGCTTGTTCTGCGTATAAACTGAACATGTCCCAAACCGGACACCCGAGTGCCTGCTCAAATGCGGCTTGATTGGACTCCGCTTGAAGCGCTGTCGCTTCTCCGCTTTCTCTGAGGTTAGACCTGAAAATTCCGGCAGCGCTCACAGGTAGGAAATCTTCATAGGTCAAGGGTTCAAACCCGGTGTCCGTTTGACGGAAATAGGCCAGGTCTTGTTCACGCAGAGCGTTCCAATCATCCGGAAAGTCAGTGAAGTCTTTTTCTGCTAGGCATTTATCGTAAAGTGCGCGGCCTTTTGGCGTGAGTGCTGCACCGCGTTGCTCTATTTCTCCAAACCGTGCCGTGTGGTGACCTTCTGTCCAATCATCATTCGATTTGAATAGGATGGTTTCGCTAAGCGCTTTAAAGGCTGTTTGTCGTAATAATATCGGGCATTGTCTAAGGGGTGGACCTTCGATGATATCTTTGGCCTCGAGTCCCCAGTCTTTCATTTTTGACTGACACAGGTCGATATCTAAAGTTCGGGGTGTCAAATGGTTGATATGGGGGCCTTGAAAACTGACGATATCAGCCACCAGGGTATGATGCTTTTGAAGTCGTTCATAAGTTTCCAAAGAGACATTCGCTTTGTCATGCCACTGAAAAGTCTTTAGGAAGGCGGAAATGAAAGCCACGGCGTTATTTGGCGAGACACCGCCGGCTTTTTCAGCCTCTTCTAATAAAGGCAGAAAATCAGGCGCGAAAATATCCCGCTTTGCAAGGATACTCTCGGCTTCCTCTCTTAAGGCTGCATCATCAATCAGTTCCGGGCGCAGTAAGGAACAGAACATGCGGAAGGGACTTTTAGCTAAGCTCTCCGCAGTGATTGGTCTGAAAGCGGTCGAGTGAATAGGTAGTCCTGCGACAGATAAATCATAGTAACCAACAGGCTCCATGCCCAAAACGGCGAAACCCCGCGCCAAAAGGCTCAAATCTCTTGGTGTCCCGACACGAATGGCACCGTGGCGTTCTTGCCCTAAGCGGGCGGCATCAACGGCTAGGTCGGCGTCAATGCTCTCATTGGTCTCGGCGACAATATCTAAAAGCGTGCCATAGGCGGGTACCTCTTCGCGATACATCGTCGAAAGCGCATCAGAGAAATTTTGTCTTAAAAGGCTAGGGTCAATAAAATGAGTATCAGACATGAGGTGACCCTGAGACTTAGAGTGTGGCTATAACGTCCGGCAAAGACCAATCACGCCTTGCACAAGCCGCTAAAACCGTATTGCGTAATAGACAAGCAATTGTCATAGGCCCAACACCACCGGGCACCGGCGTGATGGCACCGGCGACGGCTGTCGCCTCGTCATAGGAGACATCGCCAACCAATTTGGTTTTGCCGGGCTTTTTAGGGTTAGGCACACGGTTAATCCCTACATCGATAACGCAAGCGCCTGCTTTGACCCACTCGGCCTTGACCATTTCTGGGCGTCCAACCGCAGGCACCAAAATATCTGCGCTACGGCAAACAGCGGGTAAATTATCTGTCCGAGAGTGCGCAATCGTCACAGTACAATTCTGTTCTAGGAATAATAAGGCCGCAGGTTTTCCAACTAATATGGAGCGCCCCAAAACAACGCAGTGTTTTCCTGTAAGGTCGCCCAAAGCCGCTTTGGCGAGTATAACGCATCCCGTAGGTGTGCAGGGCCGCAGGCCGGGTTTCCCAAGTGAAAGTCGCCCGGCAGATGTTTCTGTTAAGCCATCCACATCTTTATCGGGATCAATTTCTTCGATCACGGCATCACTGTCTAAGCCTTTAGGCAGGGGGAGCTGGACCAAGATTCCATCAATACTGTCATCCGCGTTTAAGGCACGAACTGTTTCAACAACATCGCTTTGACTGACGGAGGCAGGAAGCCGACGTTCAACAGAGCGCATACCGCACTCTTCAGTAAATTTGATTTTAGACCGCACATAGACCTGACTGGCCGGATCATCACCCACCAAAACGACCGCCAATGTTGGTTGGCTGGGCAAAGACGTGACGGCGGATTTAACCTTTGTTCTAAGGTCCGCTGCAATCGCTTTTCCATCAATAATGTTAGAGGTCATAAGGCATATCGCTGGGGTTGATTCTGTTTTGCATTTACACCCTCTCATAGTCTTTTGATTAAGATAAGGCGACACCCCAAACTACAATTTATGACGTTTGAGGATAATTATTTCAGTCCATTTGAGGCCTTGGCCTCTGCTTTATTACAGATTATCTGGTAGTGTGGATTTGGAGAGATATATGTCGCGTCATGTTTTGAAATTTGGGCTCTTACTGAGTGCCTCTGCGTTGTTAGCTTGCCAGCCCGCTGAAACGTCTCCCATACATGAAACAGAAAGCCCCAATCTATCAAAAATTTATTCTGATACGTCTGCTTATCGAGGCATATATGTGGACTCTGATATGAGTGCGGTAGAGCGTCTCGATAGGGCTTTGGAGCGCATCAAACAAATCGACCATAATGGCCCAAATATCCAAAGCGTTTTAGCTATTAATCCAAATGCGCGTGATATTGCAAAAGCGTTGGATGCGGAGGAAATAAAACGAAGCCCACTTCATGGTGTTCCGGTCCTTCTAAAGGATAATATCGAAACGAAGGACATGCCAACAACAGCTGGGAGTTATACACTCAAAAATAATGATACAGGACGCGATGCCCCCTTAACAGCGGGTTTGCGGGAAGCCGGAGCTGTTATCATTGGTAAGGCGAACTTGTCCCAATGGGCCAATTTTCGGTCTACAAATTCAACGAGTGGATGGAGCGCGATGGGGGCTCAAACGAAGAATCCACATGCGTTGAACCGTTCTCCCTGTGGGTCCAGCTCAGGTAGCGGTGCCGCCGTGGCGGCGGGTATTGTGCCAGCGGCAATCGGGACGGAAACCAATGGCTCTATTATTTGTCCGGCCTCAATGAATGGCATTGTTGGATTTAAGCCCACTGTCGGAATAATCCCGCAGGACCTCATTGTCCCAATTTCATCTACGCAAGATACTGCGGGACCTATGACCCTCACTGTTGAAGACGCGGCCATTCTTATGGATGCAATGACGGGGAGTGGAAACGCCTATCGTGACGCTACTCTTTCAGGGTCTCTAGAAGGAAAGCGCATCGGTGTTTTGAATTTTGCGAAGGGACCAAATGCAGGTGTTCAAGCCAATTTTGAGGCCGTCTTAGACGTGCTTAAATCACAAGGGGCTGAGCTTGTAGAGGTCGATGAGTATGAAACGCCGGACGGATTTTGGAGTGCGGCGTTTGACGTACTAAAATATGAATTTAAGGCGACGCTGGATGAATATCTGGCGAATGCAGCGCCTGCCGTGAAGTCGAGGTCTTTGGCGGCGGTCATCGCTGAAAACAAAACGATTACGGCTGAAATGGCCGTTTTTGATCAAGACATTATGGAAATGTCTGAGGCTTTGGGTGACCTTGATAGCCCCGAATATCAAGAGGCTTTATCCCTTGTTCTGACGGCCACACGCCAGGACGGTTTGGACAAAATAATCGGCGAGAATAATTTGGACGCTGTTATCGCGCCAAGCACGGCACCGACATTCCTGATCGATCATGTCTATGGAGATAGCTATCCTGGGGGCACTGGGGCTGGGTGGATGGCAGCTATTGCAGGATATCCTCATATTACGGTACCTATGGGAGAGGTCAAAGGACTGCCGGTCGGTGTTTCCTTCATGGGTTTGGCAGGGCAAGACAAGGACATTATGGCTATCGGTTATGCTTTTGAGCAGGCCGGTGGTAATCGGATCACGCCCCGCTTTGTAGACGCGATAGAGCGCCTGCCAAATACAGGCATAGTGTCAAGAAACTGACATTAAACAACGCTAATTGGACGTTTTAAGAAAATCGCTTATTAGAACCTTATGACGGCTATTTCCAAAACGATGAACGCGTTAGACCCTGTATCTTTGCTCTTCAGCTTGGCAAAGATCCTTTTGCTAATTTTTATCGGTTGGTTTTTGACACGGGCTCTTTTGTTGTTTTCCAATCCTGAGAGTGCATGGTCACCTTTGCCAGATGTTGCGACTGTCAGTACAGCCAGCGGGCAGGTCGATGTTCGAGATTACGATTTTTCAACCGACCCTTTTCGGTTAGCTGTCAGTGAAGTGACAGAAACGCCTGTCTTTTTAGATCCCGGATTTGATGTTCCCGAAACACAGCTAAATCTTGAACTCACAGGTCGAACAGTCGGTAATCCCGGCTCTGCGGTCTTAAAAACGCCTGATAATAAAGAAGGCTCATTTCGAGAAGGGGATGAGATTATGAATGGCGTTACCTTACAAAGCGTGACGTCAGATTTTGTTGTTCTGGATGTGCGCGGGGAATTGGAGCGACTGACATTTTCAAAAAAGAATCAAACATCATTGGGGTTGTCTGTTGAGCAAAAGGTTGAGCCCATGGCTGACAGAGTCTCTGTGTCTTCCAAAACGCTTCAGCCGCAAGTCGTTCCCGCTCAAAACAGTTTTAATGCAACAGAATTACTCAAGACTGTGCGATTAAATCCTAATTTTAACAATGGTCAGCTTGTTGGCTATCAAATCCAACCTCGCGGTGACGTCGCTATTCTAAGGAATATTGGACTGGAACCCGGTGACATGGTCACAGCTGTAAATGGGGAAAGCCTTTTACAAGGACGTCTGGATTTGCAAGAGCTGACTCAGACGCTGAGAAATGCACGGCAAGTGCAATTAGATATTATCAGGGACGGGCGTCCCCAAACTGTAAAGATTGGTCAATAAGTGATGAAGCGCCTATCAAAACTCTCAAAAGGATTACTCGCCGCCGGTTGTCTATCATTGGCGCCACTATCCCTTCCTGCCTTTGCCCAAAATGTGCATCAAATCACCATGCAACAGGCCGATATACGTGCCTTTATTGATGACGTTGCCATGGTGACGGGCAAGACATTCATTGTTGATCCACGCGTGCAAGGTCGTGTGACCATCAGCTCTGATGAGCAAATTAGTAAAGCTGAAGTCTTTGAAGTCTTCAAAGATGTCATGCGCGTCCACGGCTATACCGTCATTCGCACAGCGACGGGCGAGTACCGCGTGACCTTGTTGCAAGGTGCGGCGCAAGATGCGCCTTTTGTGTCCGGAAACGGTATCAATGGCCGTTTTGCCACTACGGTCATTAAACTGGATCACTCAGATGCCGCAGAGGCCGCCCGTCTGATTAAACCTGTTATGCACAGTCAGGGACAAGTTACGGCTAATCCCGGCGGCAGTGTTTTGGTCATTACGGACTTCCCTGAAAATTTACGCAAAGCGCGTGAGATAGTTTCGGCGCTCGATACTGATGGCTCGGTGACGGAAACGATACAATTAAGCCAACTCTCCGCTATTGATGCGGAAGAAGCGCTTAAGAAATTGGCGGGTACCAAACCGCGCGTCAAAGTCGTGGCCATTCCCACATCTAACTCTCTTGTTATCGAAGGCCCCAGAGCAGATGTGGAGCGGTTGAAGCCTGTTATTTCCAGCATGGATGTCGGCTCTATCGCACCACGCGGTGCCGTCAGTGTTATACCTCTGCGTTTTGCAGATGGGACAACCTTAGTTGAGCTGTTGAACACACTCTTGCCATCTTATACGGTCGAAGGGCAGCCCTCACCAACGGTCGCCTATGAAGCTTTTTCAAATACGCTCGTTATAAGTGCTGATGGCGAAACGCAGCAAGCGCTGGAAAGCATTATCCGCCGCCTAGATGTGCGCCGCCCGCAAGTTTTGGTGGAAGCCATTATTGTCGAAATTTCTGATACTGCCGCAAAGGAATTGGGTGTGCAATTTGCTGTTGGCGGCATTAATGGAAGTTCAGTGCCTTTGCTTTCGACGAGTTTTACAGACGGGCCGAATATGCTTGCCCTGGCAGGGGCCTTGGCGGGTTCATCAATCGGGTTAGATGATACCACGCAATCTTTGGAAACCGCAGCCATTAGTTCCATAACGGGATTAAATGGTGCTACGGCCGGTATTGGCGGCATAGAAGGCGATACTGTGTTTTCGGCTATTATCAACGCCCTCGAACGGGATGAAGATAGCAATGTTTTATCGACTCCTTTTGTAACGACATTAGATAATGTACCCGCAACTTTTTTGGTTGGTCAGGAAATCCCAATTACCACAGGTGAGAGTATAGGATCTGATCTTGCTAATCCGTTCCGAACTTTTGAACGCCAAGAGGTTGGGATTAAATTAGATGTCTTGCCTCAAATAAGTGAGGGTGATGTTGTGCGTTTGGAAATTGCGCAAGAGGTCAGTTCAATTGCGGGGGCTGTTACGAGCTTGTCACAAGATTTCATAACCAATAAGCGTGAGATTGAAACAACCGTATTGGCGAATGATGGTGAGATCATTGTTCTGGGTGGTCTGGTTCAAGATGATGAGCAGGTGACGATAGAGAAAGTGCCCGTTCTGGGTGACGCCCCCGTTATTGGGAATTTGTTTCGTAATAAAGATACATCGCGTGTGAAAACAAATCTGATGGTCTTTTTACGTCCGACAATCATTCGAAATGGGGATGATGCGCGTCCGCTGACTCAGGAAAGACTGCGCCGTATTCGTCTGGAAGAAATGAACCAATCCGGTCGTGAGTTTTCCAAAATTGACGATGTGATAAACGATAATCAGTAATGCGTAAGTTATTCTGGCTTTTGCCCGGTGCGATTATAGCGCTTTTGATTTTCTTGCCTTTGTCCTGGGTGGGGCCGCGCTTGATTCCTGATGCAATGACTCGAACAAATACCACTTATCAGGGGACAGTTTGGAAAGGTGCAATTTCTAACCTTAGGGATGTGGATGCCGTCAATTTTCACATAAATCCGCTGAACATTTTTGGTGGTTCTCCGGTTACGGCGCGCTTAAAGGCCACCGGATTAGAGGCTAATGCGCTATTAGGATCTCGTCAGGCGCAGGATGTGAATTTGCGCATAAATGTTGCGAGCTTGCCACTGCCGGATCCGCGTTTGCGGGGCTTACTAGGGCAGATTACAGCGCAATTAGATGACGTGAGGTGGTCCAAACAAGGGGCCTGTCAGGATGCAGCTGGAACGGCTCAAAGCGACATTCTGATGCGTAACCAAGCCCTGTTTTCATGGACGGGGCCAAGGCTGACTGGGCCAGTCCAGTGTAATGACGCAGGTGACTTTCAATTCCTGATGAGCGGGACAGATAGTAACCAAACTATAGACGCGGATATCTCTATTTCAGCCTTAGGCGATTATAAATCTGATATTCGTGTGGTAACGCGTGACCCTGAAGCAGCTTTGGTTTTACCCTTATTTGGGTTTGAAGAACGTGGAGACAGTGCCGAAGGCGTAGAATTTCGGTTGGTCGAACAAGGCAAATGGCGTTAAGCAGTGCTCGTGCGTTATATCAGTGTTTTCATATTGTCTTTTCTTCTATCGGCCTGCGCTTCGACGCCGTCGCCTAGTGGTGCTTCAAATGTTAAAGAAATAACGGAGCTGACTTCTTTACCGCCGCAAAATCTGAATCCTGGAGACTGTGGGCTTTTTATATGGACCAGCGGTGAACGACAAAGCTTCATCGGGTTTGAAAGCCAAGAAGGTGTAAAGCTTTTGGATAATGGCCAGGTCGTGAATGCCTCTCGACAAGAGGGTAATGACCTCGGAGCGGAAGAGCGGATTTATAGCTTTGGCGAAAATGAATCCCTCAAACTGACCCTTAGAAAAGAGACGGATATAACAGAAGGCCAACGCTTTATCGGTCGGTTTACGTCAAAGACAGATGAAGGTTGGGAACGCATATTACCTGTTGTGGCGGTTTTGAGTTGTTTGCCGGAAGAAGCCCCGCGTTCGTAGCTTAATCATAGAGTGAAATAGAGTTGTGAGGCCCAGACCACAATAATGCCGAGACAAAGAAATGGGCCAAATGGGATTTGTGATTGGCCATTTTCAAGCTTCTTTTTTTGAGAAGGCAGTTGCGAGAAAACCAAACCACATAAGCTCGCGAGTAAAATAATATAGGGCAGACCAAACCAGCCGACCCAAGCGCCACCAGCGGCCAGAAGTTTGGCATCACCCCGGCCTAGCCCGTCTTTGCCTGAAAATCTTCGGAAAAGTATCTCAATTAAGACAAAGCCCAAATAACCGATCACGAGGCCTAAGAGAGCTGACTTCAAATCTGGATATGGCAGGAGGTAAGCCTGTAGGAGTCCTGTACCCATTAGCGTAAATGTCAGAGCATTAGGCAGACGAAAGCTTCTGATATCAATCCAACTTAAAGCACCACACAGACTCATAAGGAAGCAGCCAAACAGGATATAGAGATAAAAATCGCTCACAAATCTTGCTAACGCTTACAAAAGGTCAGCGAAACCGATTTCGCTTTGACGAATGAATTTTTTTCACGCAAATGCGGATGCGAACACTGTATTCAGAAGGGAGATGATGATGACCGAGACTGACCTTTCTTCCAAAACAGAGACTGAACTCGACGATCACCCCGGTGATGACCTGAAAGAGGCGCTTTATTTAGAGACTGACTCAGGCTTGCAAGAAAAGCTCGATGGTCTTCATCCGGCCGATTTTTCTGACCAATTGGAAGAACTCTCTTCGGAAGAAAGAGAGACTCTCGTCAAGCGAGCCCCTGAGCTTATTTCCGGTGATATTCTCGCAGAATTGGAAGATGAAGTCGTAGAAGACATTCTTCCTCTTTTGCCGGCGTCCCAGATTGCTGATGCAATCACAAATATTGATAATGATGATGCGACGCAAATCGTCGAAGAAATGGATCCCGCACAGCGCGAAGATGTTCTTGAAGCCCTAGAGCCCGTAGACCGTGCTGCGTTGGAAGCCTCACTCGCTTTTGATGATGAGACGATTGGTCGTCTCATGCAGCGCGAATTTGTGGCGGCGCCAACCTTTTGGACGGTGGGTGACACAATCGATCATATGCGTTCCACAGGTGAGGGGCTGCCGGAGCTTTTCTTCAATATTTATATTATTGATACGACCTTCAAACCGATTGGTTATATTCCGGTATCAAAATTAATGCGCACAGAGCGCAATGTGAAGTTGGAATATATTCAAGAGGAATTAGTTGCGACGATCGCACAAGATAAGGACCAAGAAGAAGCGGCTTACCTCTTTGAAAAATATAATCTGATTTCAGCTCCCGTAATTGATGCCGATGGCCGCATGGTCGGTATGATGACTGTGGATGACGTCATTGAGATTATTCAAGACGAAAACAAAGAAGACATTTTAGCCTTGGCCGGGGTAACAGATGCAGGTCTGACGGATACGGCCTATTCAACGGTTCGCGCCAGAGCCCCTTGGTTGTTTGTGAACTTAATCACCGCTGTTTTGGCCTCGCTTGTCATTGCCCAATTCGATTATGCGATTTCTGAAATAGTCGCTCTGGCCGTGCTTATGCCGATTGTCGCCTCTATGGGCGGAAATGCCGGAACCCAAGCGCTGGCAGTGGCTGTTCGCGCTTTGACCGAGCGTGATTTGACGTCGAGAACTGCTTGGCGTGCGGTAAGGCGTGAAGCGCTTGCGGCAATACTCATAGGTATAATTTTTGCAACTGTTTTGACCTTAATTGCCTATATATGGTTTGGGGATAAGCAATTAGCTTTGGTCGCGTTTGTCGCCATGATTATAAATCACTTTTTTGCGGGTGTCGCAGGCGTGAGTATCCCTCTAATTCTCAAACATTACGGTGCAGACCCCGCAGTGGCGTCCAGTGTCTTTGTGACAACTGTGACGGATATCGTTGGCTTTTTTGCATTCCTCGGCTTTGCCGCATTGATGCTTTTATAGGATTAAGCTCATAAATTTCCCTGTCAGGGCGAGTTCGGCCTGAAACTTGCACAGTTACACGTGAAATAATGCGTAAACTGTAACAGTTTGAGACGAAAATGAGCATATTAACGGCATCACACGGTCTGACATTGTCTGAAACCGGGTTGAAATTGATCAAGGCCTATGAAGGTTTCCGTCCAGTTGATCGTATTTTGGTCAACGGACAGCGCGTTGTCGGCTATGGCCATAGATTATTCAACGACAATCCGATGCATGTCACAAAGTCTGAGGCGGAAGCCCTTTTGAAATCAGACCTCCAAGCTTATGAGGATATGGTCAATGAAAATGTTCATGCGCCGCTGACACAAGGTCAGTTTGATGCGCTTGTTAGCTTTGCATATAATATCGGACCGAAGGCTTTTCTTGAGTCAGACACACTTCGCGCTCTGAACAATGGCCGCCCTTTGGATGCCGCAAATGGTCTAGATATTTGGCGGAAATCGACGATCAATGGTAAGACCTATGTGGTCGATGCGCTTATGCGTCGTCGCACCGCTGAAAAGGCATTGTTTCTTAAAACGGAAAATGTTCCCCAACCGGCACCCGGTGCAGATTTACCGCCTGTTGAAGATGACGCTATCGCGGTTCTCTCAACCGAAGATGCTTTACCTGTTTTTACCAAAGACGAAGCGGCCGGAATTGTGGCGACAGCCCCATTTGATGCGCAGCCTGCGCAAAACCGCCGCCGTGAAGATGGTCCGGCCGGTATCCTCATGCTAAGTGAAGTCGTTGATGAGAATGATCCTTTTGAGGATGAGCTCGTTGAGACGGCTCGTTTGGAAGAAACTCCCTGGATTGAGGAAGATGCAGCTAATAAAATTGAGACCGATCTGGAGCCCGGCAGGACTGTTATCGCGGAAGCGGCCGCTGATATTTCAGAACGCCTGGATGCTCTTATCGAAAATGTGAAAGAAGAGACGGAAAAAGAAGAGAAAGAATGGCCGGAAAGCCTCATTACGACTTCAGATGAGAAGTCCGAAGATGTAAAGGATAACCTTGTTGTCTTCCCAGGCGCCGATCTTCCAACGAAAGAAGATAGTAAAGAAGAGAGAGCGCAGATTTTAGCGACACCAAAAGACGAACAAATTTCATCAGACATTATTGAAGAGACTGAAACCAAAAAAGAAGTCGATCTCATTATCGATAACCTCCTGGAAGACGATGCGATGCGCCAACGGAGCGATAGTGCTGCACGATATATTGAAAATAACCCTATCGAATATACTGATCCGGACGAAGGCAATACAGGCTTTTGGATGATTATGTTGACAGGCTTTATCCTTCTGGGGGCGTCTATTGCCGCGAGTTTAAGGGGGGCCGAAGAGATCATGGGGCAGTGGGGTCCGGTACTGGTATTGGCCGGACTTATGATTGGAGGCCTCATGATTTTGGGAGCCGCCTATTACGCTGTCCGCCGTCTTTTCAGATAACTTTAAGGCGGTGTTAACCATGTTTGCATTTCGAGAGAAGAAACTTATCGAACGTAAAGGTTTAGCCCCTATGCCTGCGCTCAAAGGCATGGTGCACGACCATGCTCAGGGAACTATGACAATGGGCCATAATAATATGTCGAATATGATTACGGATTGGACTGACGAAAAAACGGCTCAATTCCAAAAAGAGATTCTAACATTTAAGCATCGCCTCTCTGAGACAGGGTTGTTTACGGATGAGGCTTTGATTGCCTTATTAGAAAACCATCCTTCCCATATGTTGGATGTCTGCACCATGGGAACACCGGATGATCCGAATTATCCGAATAAATTCCGCACGGGTGATTTTAGAAATGTATCCGGAGAAACCCTCTTAAATGCGGCAAAGGCGGGAACGGTCTGGATTAATTTGCGCCGCGCCATGAATGTTCACGCTGAATATAAAGAGACCTTGGACAAAATCTACGCAGACTTGTCTGAACTCACCGGAAAATCAGTCTATAATGCGAATGGTGGTATATTAATTAGCTCACCTATGGCGCGCGTACCCTATCACTTCGATAAAACGGAAACGATTTTATGGCATGTGCGTGGGAAGAAACGCATGTATATTTATCCCATGACACCGGAGTTTATTTCGGATGAATCGCATGAAAATACGCTAACGAATTATCTGGATGATGATTTGCCTTATTTCGATTATTTTGAAGACCATGCGACGATTATCGATTTTGAAGAAGATCAAGCAGCGGCTTGGCCTCTTAATTCACCTCATCGCGTGGACAACCAAGCTTTCTGTGTTTCTGTCACAACCGAATATTCGACGCGCGAATCCGCTATGAAGAATGCGGCTATGATTACAAATGCGACACTACGGCATCGTTTCGGGATGAACCCCAGTTATACAAATGATAGCCAGGTTGCACGTCAGTTGAAGTCCGTTTTTGGTCGTGTGATTAAAAAAGCGAAACTCGTGCCGGACACATCCGGTGTTGACCTTGTAACATTCCGTATCGACCCTGACACACCAGGTTATATCGTCGATACAGAGCCTTTCGAGCGTAATTTTTAGACACAGCTTTTGGCGCTTTGTCGCGTCTCATAGGCTTCTAATGGGTCTTTCTGTGCGCTATACATACGTGTGACGTTACATCTACAAAAGCTTTCCGTTGGATCTGAGTCCATCGCAACTTTGCGAGACTGGCAAAAACTCGTTGTCCGTCGTCGTGTTTCCAAAGGTCTTTCTGCCCACCATGTTCATGTCACCCGTATGTTTCCAAAGCGTAAGGATGAACTTTTGGACGGCGGATCAATCTATTGGGTCATTAAGGGCTTGATACAATGCCGAAATGAAATCGTTGCTCTGGAAGAGACAACAAAAAATGGTCACCGGGCCTGTGCGATTTTGATGAATCCCAAAATTATTCCCGTTGTGCCCACACCGCGACGTGCCTTTCAAGGCTGGCGTTACTTACAAGTCAATGATGCGCCAAAAGATTTATCAGGCGTGGGGAGTGGGGAAGATTTACCGCCTGAATTACGCACTAAACTAGTCAATTTAGGCGCTTGGTAAGCTTAAAACACGCCGGAACTGCCCTGCAGACATTTATGCGCAGTGAATTTTACACGATGTAAACGAATTAGGCTTAACCCTAATATTGTGTGAATGGGAATTATGTCCGTGAAAGCGGATATAATGATGTGGATTTTGTTAAGACTTTCTCTGAAAAATGGAAAGACATTGCGCCAAGAGGCGGCACAAATTGTGCCTGATCTGTCCGTTATTGCGTCTAAGACACATGAATTAGACATGGAAGCCGAAAGCGAGTTCGTCGCGACGCTGTGTGACGTTCAGGGCATAGGTCTGGCAATGGCAGATCAAGATGGTCAGATACTATTCGCAACCCAAAAGTTTTGTGACACATTGGAACTTGATCAAACTCTACAGCTGACGGGGCAGAATCTGACCACTGCTATACGTGATATTGACTTGATTTATGAAAATGAAAGTTTGGATGACTTCGCTCAGCTCGAGTTTGTGAAACTCATGCTGAAATCTTTACAGCAGAAGAAACGCCAGCGTATTAAATTTTCAGCGACAACAAAGTCAGGAAAAACTGTAGAATTTAAGAATCTGGTTACGGAACACGGACGCCTTATTTTTTGCGTCAAAGATATTTCTGAAGTGCACCGTTACAAAGACCTTTTGGATATGTCTATGGACGCGGCGGATGCCGGTTTCTGGTCTGTTCAGTTTGATACTGGCCTCTATTCTTACTCGGCCTCTGTCAGAAAACGCCTCAATCCTGAAGAATTATCCCGTATGAAGAAACACGGCATGTTCTCTATCATTCATAAGGATGATTTGCCTAAGATAATATCTAAGTGGCAGAGAATACTGGATGGCGAAGCAGATTTTGATCTGACCTATCGCGTGATTACAGAAAAAGACGGTCTGATGTGGCAACGCTCTCGCGGTAAAATTCAATATGGTCCTAATGGTAAAAAAATAGGTGCCACGGCTTTCGTTATTGATATCACAGATGATGTTGAGCGAAATAAGGCCCTTCAGAAAGAACGCGAACTCTCTAAATCAAAAAGTGAATTTCTGGCCCGCATGAGCCATGAAATACGCACACCCCTCAATGCCATCATTGGTATGAGCGACTCTTTATCGGATGAAGAGCTCACCCCCGATGTGCGAGCCGTCGTTCAAGATATTGAAGATGCCGCTGAAGGTTTACATGCGCTTTTATCGTCGACATTGGACCACGCAAAGCTTGTCTCGAACAAAGTCGAGATAGACCGCACAGAAGTCGAAGTTTCAAAATTTGTTGAGACCTGTATTAAACTCTGGCGGCCGCAAATTCAGCGCAAAGGGCTGGCGTTTCAAAGTTTCGTGGACGCTGGCGTACCAGAAACGCTCAATTTGGACGAGTTTCGTCTGCAGCAATGCATCAATAATCTCTTATCCAATGCGGCCAAATTTACGCATGCGGGGCGTATTTCACTCGTTTTAAATATGGTCAAACGTCAAGGTAAAGATCATCTTGTTATCGCGGTGCGAGATACGGGTATTGGTCTGACGAAGGAGCAGTCTCAAAAAATATTCGATCCGTTTACACAAGCCGATGGGTCTATTTCCCGTGAGTTTGGCGGGACCGGTCTGGGCATGAGTATCACAAAACAGCTCTGCGAATTAATGGGGGGTGAAATTCACCTGCGCTCTGAACCTGAAAAGGGCAGCGTCTTTATGATGCTCATTCCGGTGGATTTGTCGAAGCAAAATCCTGATTTGGATGTATCAAAACCCATTTCAACAGTAACGCAAGCCGATCAACGTGTTCCTGAAGTGCCGAATGACGTAGAGAAACCTTTCCAAGGGCTATCTGTTCTTTGTGTCGAAGATAATGTTGTCAATCAACGTGTCGTGAAGCGCTTAATTGGTAATCGCGTAGCGAAACTCTATTTTGCTAATAATGGACGCGACGCTCTTAATATGTTGAATACGGTGCATATCGATGTTGTGCTTATGGATATCCATATGCCTGTTATGGATGGTATCGAAGCGACGTTGGAAATTCGACAATCCAAAGCCCCTTTTGCGAATGTCATAATTATAGCCCTGACGGCAGACCCGGATTATCAGCAAAAACGTATCTGTAAAAATATTGGTATGGATGACTCAATTGCCAAGCCTGTTCGACGCGAAGATCTGTTGAGCGCCTTTGATCGAAGTTTTGAAAAAATTTCTCAAAACTATGGGGCACGTGTCAAACTGTCAGCTTAAGTTTTAAGAGACGTGAGTTGTGACATCAAAAGACCTAGCCCCCATCGATTAAACCGCCTATGAAACCTCCTAATTAAAGGAGGATCTATGCGTCATTTTCTACTCTCAGCTGCCAGTGTTGCCGCTCTCGCACTTATCGCGTGTGCAAACCCGTCAACTGATAATTCTGTGTCTGAAACCACCAAAATTGAAGCGCCGAACTTTGACATTCTAAAGGTTGAAATGCCGGGTACAGACAATGTGCTTTTAGCAGAATTTCAGGGACCGTATGAAGGCGTACCTGCCTTTGATAAAATGGATTTGGATAATTTGAAACCGGCCCTTGAATGGGGCATGGAAAAGAGCCTGAAAGAGGTCGAAGCGATTGCGAATAATCCGGCACCGCCAACCTTTGAAAACACTATTCTTACACTTGAAAAAAGCGGTGAAGAATTAGATCGCCTCTTTCGTTATTGGGGTATTTGGAGCTCTAATATGTCCTCGCCGAAATTTCGCAATATCCAACGCGAAATGAGCCCAAAAATCTCTGCCTATAGTTCTAAGATTACGCAAAACGAAAAACTTTTTAATCGGGTTAAGGCGGTTTATGAGAGTGACGCCGTTAAAGATATGCGTCCTGACCAACAGCGTTTGATGACATTGGTTTATGATGGTTTTGCCCGTAATGGTGCGACCCTCGATGCCGAGAAGAAAGCGCGTTATGCTGAGATTAATGCGCGCCTCTCAGAGCTTCATACCAAATTTGCGAATAATGTTCTCGCCGATGAGGAAGGCTATGTTCTCTTCATTAATGAGGATCAATTAGGGGGCTTGTCGGAGAGTTTTGTCAGAGCCGCTGCCGCAATCGCCAAAGATAAAGGAAAAGAGGGGCAGTATGCGATAACCAATACCCGTTCCTCAATGTCGCCCTTCCTAACATTTTCGACCGAGCGAGAGCTTCGTCAGAAAGTCTGGGAAACCTATTACTCGCGTGGCGATAATGGTGATGAGCATGATAATAATGCGATTATAGCCGAAATCCTTCAGCTTCGCGACGAGCGTGTCGGTCTTTTGGGCTATGATAATTACGCGCAATGGCGTCTCGAAAACCGTATGGCCGGCACACCGGAACAGGCCCTTGAATTGATGGAGGCTGTCTGGCCTGCTGCGATTGCGCGTGTAGAAGAAGAAGTCGCGGATATGCAAGCCTTGGCAGACGCTGAAGGCGCCAACATCACCATCGCGCCTTGGGATTATCGTTTCTATGCCGAGAAAGTTCGCAAAGCAAAATATGATCTCGATAGTGATGAGGTGAAGCAATATCTTCAGCTCGATAAACTGACAGACGCTATGTTTTATGTGGCCGGTGAATTATTTAATTTTGAGTTTAAACCTGTCCCTGAAGGCAGTGTGCCGGTCTTCCATCCTGATGTCAGCGTTTATGAGGTTACGGACAAAACAACAGGCGAAAATATAGGGGTCTGGTATCTTGATCCCTTTGCGCGTCCAGGAAAGCGTTCGGGCGCGTGGGCCACAACTTATCGCTCTCGCACGAGTTACGAAGGCGTGACGACGAATGTTCTGTCGTCAAATAATTCCAACTTTATCAAGGGCGCGCCCGGCGAAGCCGTTTTGATTTCATGGGATGATGCCAACACATTCTTCCATGAATTTGGCCACGCGCTTCACAGCCTCGCAGGACGCGCCGTCTATCCGACATTAAATGGCGGTGTGCGTGATTATACAGAGTTTCAATCACAGCTTTTGGAGCGTTGGCTCTCAACGGATGAAGTCGTGAATAACTTCTTGGTCCATGTGGAAACAGGCGAACCTATGCCCGCTGAGTTGCGTCAGAAAATCAAAAATGCGGCGACCTTTAATCAAGGTTTTGCAACGACGGAATATCTCGCATCAGCCCTTGTCGATATGCGCTATCACACAACCGATCCGGAAGGCATAGATCCGGATAACTTTGAGCGGGAAACACTCAAAGAGCTCGGTATGCCGGAAGAAATCGTCATGCGTCACCGCTCACCGCATTTCGGGCATATCTTCTCAGGCGAAGGCTATAGCGCGGGTTATTACGGTTATATGTGGGCTGATGTTTTGACGTCGGACGCAGCCGAATATTTCGCAAACTCGCCGGGCGGTTTTTATGACAAAGATATTGCAGACAAGCTCGTCAAATATCTGTTTGAGCCCCGTAATGCGATGGACCCGGCAGAGGCTTATCGCGCCTTCCGCGGCCGCGACGCCGATATCTCAGCCCTCATGCGTGACCGAGGCTTCCCAGTGCCGGAGTAGAATAATTTCAACGTACCTTGTTAACTCGATAGGACGTTGAAATTTTGCACAATAATAGTTGCGGTAACGCATAACCCTAGGGTGGCAGGGGTGTAATTTGGAAAGAGGTTTGGATGATAGAGTATTTTGGAACTTGCCGTTAGTATTTAATTATCTGAGCAAGCTCTTGCAAAATTTCAACCAAGCCTTTTTGATTTTAGGTAATCGCAGATCGTGTTAATCGATTATGCGTATGGGCGGCTATCTTATAGAGGCCTTCATCTCTTACATATGTTGTGGAGCATCGCGCATAATAACGCCCTCTATATCGTTGATGCTTGGCCGAAGCGAGATAGTTGATAATTGTAATATCCCGCATTTGAAGGAAGTGTCTTTGTTCTAATATGATTTCGTCAAAAGGCGTGGCGCGCTTCAAGGCTTCAAAAATAGTTTCAAATCGTGCAGGCGATAGAGGCGTTGGCGGTATTATGAGGGCGTCATCTTTTACGTATTTTTTCATCGCCTTATGTCCTTCCAGCCAGATTTCTTTCTCCATCCGCCAAATAAGATACATGCCAAGTGGCTGTCCCATTTGGGCCTGTAATTGATTTGTTTTAGCCAGATGCACGGTCTGCATTTTAAACTCTCACTACCTTGGACAATGTTGTTTTTCATACTTTTGGTGATTAGCTTAAGTTTGAAAATCCTAACGAGAGTTTAATCTTGGTTGAGGGTTCAATCGATTTTGTGAAATCTGTTCATGTGGCGTTCATCTTTGGGACGCCTCTTTCGTATAAACTTATACTGTTTTCTGACTCTTTTATTGCACCTCGCCTTGCGTTTCCTTAAGGAAAGGCAATTTCGCTTTTCGGCCAGATTCTTGATGTTAAACTGTAACTATTGGGTCGGGATTTATGCCAAAACGTACTGATATCTCTTACATCCTCATTATCAGGGCGGCACCGATTATTATTGGTCAGGCCCGTGAGTTTTATTAAAAAGTGCGAGATCGTTTTCGATAATAATTTTATATTTTTTCAAATTCTCTTCAGAGTCAGCATCAACTAATAGATTTTCAAAAATGAAGCTAATTTTTAGTTTGAGTTCTGTGAGAGAAGATATGGGATAATTTAGAATACTCTGTACGGTTTCTTCGTATGGAATTGACGCTTTGTCCGCTTCGTCATAGTTGCCTTGGGCTATATGTTCTCGAAGCTTTTCAGCAATAGCGCTCGCGCTTGAAATGAAGCTGGCTAAATCTGGTGATTTTACTATTTTCATTGTCGGGTTGCAGAAAGTTACTGAAGTAAACCTGAACCAGTAAGCTATTTTTCAGGATATGCAATCTCGATGTCAATTATTCCTAATTGAAGCGATTTTAACGCTATTCCAATTCTTGTTTTTTCCTCAAGTTTTAACCCTAAAATACTTATGTACGAGCCAACGGTATAGGGTGATATGTTTAAATAGCTCGCAATTTCGCTTGAAGTTTTCCCTAATGTTAACAAAGATAATACTTGCTTTTCCCGTTTGGAGATTTTTTTTGAAGCGATATATTCTTGAGCTTTATGGTAAGGGAATTGTTGTTGTAAATTGTTGATCAACATGAACCATATTGGCTTATGGTTTTCAGCATTCTCTTCGATTTCTGGGTCTACAGTAAAAAGGCAATAACTAACATTCAGCCAAGGACCGTAATGGCGTGTTAAAAATATTTTTTCTTTTGAAGCATGAAATATGTTGTTGTTTTGTAAGATGTCTAATATTTTTTCTAAGCTTTTGTTTAATAAAAAAATACCAGAGTGACTTGAGGGCAAGTTGTCATTGAGTAATCTTGCTATAGCTCGTGATTGAGGTTCAGTGAGTGTTGTTTGGGATAGCGGATAGCCGGTTCCCGAATTATAGGATACTACATCACTACTTTCGTGCATTGAAGAAACCTGCAGTAAGGTAAGCTTCGTAATACCTGTTGTTTTCATCTTATCTGTGAAATTAGAGAAAAATGGCTCCTTCATCACGTCAGATTTTAGACCTCGACCGAATTTCATTATATTTCCTTTAGTCATATGAATTATGACAAAAGCGCTCACAGTCGGTTTGATACAAATTCTACAAGTAACTAGAATCAACCCACATACCCAGAGCAGATTATTATTCTTTTTACGGGTTGAGTAAGAACGAACCCGTATGTAAACGTTAATATTACGTTAACGATACGAATTTTGCTGCTTAGTGGGCTGTGCTACGATGAACGTAGAAAAAAAATTGACTAATTCCGATAGAGCCATCTTCGATGAGATTCTAGGTGATGTGATTAAGTCTCAGTGCTTTGGAAAATCAAAGAGACAGTTAAAGCTCTTTGAGTATCTCCTGTTGAAATCACTATCTCAAAAAACAATTGAAGTGTCACAATACTCTATTGCGGTTGATGTGTTGGATAGATCTGATGATTTCGACGCGAATACAGATAGTATTGTACGTGTTGAACTTCATCGTTTGCGTTCAAATTTAGACTTATATAACGCAGCAGGAAATCGGTATACCCTAAATGTTCCGGGAGGAACTTTTAGGGTGAATTATAAATTGAAGAAAAGTGTTTTGACAAAAGCATTGATTGGCAATCCGTTAATGCTTTTGGGAAGCATGTTTTTGGCAGTGTCGACTTTTTTTCTTGGATATGCGGCACCGGGTTTTCGGACTGATACGCCTGCGGTGAAAGAAAGTGCGACTTGCTCGAGAGCACTCCCCAATGTTGCCATTGGCTATGAAGATGAGTCATCAGATTTATACAGTTATGTTGAGCAAGTATTACGTTCGACAATCGCAAACCAAACAAGCTTCAACCTCATTGAATCTGGACTGTCATGTTTTAAGGGGGAGACACCAAGTTTCCATATCGATTTCGTCGTGGTTGAGCGAGAAGATAAGTTTAATTTAGTTATTTCCGTAACAAATTTAGAAACCAACGAACTACTAGATTCTTATCATGTTTTCGGCACCATAGAGGATGCATATGACGGTTCGTCCTTGTACTACAAAATTGTCAAAACGGCCAATGCTATATCGATGCCCGATGGAATTTTGGCTAGACAAGCACTTAAGTATAAGTGGTCTTCGGCTGAGGCGCGTGAAAATTTTCAGTGCCTTCAAATGATGTACGACTCTTTTTCTGGAGGTTCGGAGAAGGACATCGAAAAAGTTCATCAGTGTCTTGAAGAGTCGGTTAAGCAGAACACGCGTGTTTATGATAATTATGGAGCTTTGGCTGCAAGTTATTTGGACTTGGCCCGTAATGGACCAGAGTCAAATAAACAGGCAGAATTCCAAAAGGCGGTAAATGTTTTAAGAAACCCTGCAATTAATTGGATGAATAGTTCAGAGTTTACAATCGCTATGATTTATTATGAAATACAGCGTGATGACTATAACGCAGAACGGCTCGTATCCTTTCTAACTGATGCCGAAGCGCGCTTTAGAACAAGTCCACAAGTCTTGCTGATGATTGCTTCCACCTATGGATACACGCTTGGTGATTGGGAAAAAGCAAAATCTACATCAGATAATGTCAAAAAAATATACTCCGTGAGAGATCAGTCAACTTATGAAATTGATGCAGGATATGCTTTGATGCAGGATGTGGATGCGTCATCCATGAAAGATTGTACGAGACTTTATTCAGAAAACTCCGTCTATACAAATGTTCTTGTTAATGCTTGTGCCAGAAAATTCCGAAATGAAAATTGGTATAAAATCACTGAAACAAATTTAAAAGCTTCTAGTGTCGATGATGTCGAGAGTAGGCTGGCTGTTTTTAGTACAGTAAAACATGATAGAGAGTTTTTAAGAAAACTAAAGAGCTTGAACGAAATAAGTTTCCAATTTTAAAGACATATCTCACATTTAGTTCGTGATTAACCTTTAATTAACCATAATTATCCAAGCCTTGCCTTCTCCTAAAACGGAAAGGTAAGACCATGAAAAAACTATTTTTAACCTCTGCAGTAGTTTCTATAGCTTCCATAGGCGCCACAAGTTCAGCGGCGGCAAATTCAGTTGATACTATAACTGATGCTGAGTTTTCACACCTATTGGAAGTCGTAAAGACAAGCTCCATTGCGACTGATTTGCATACAGGTGACTTTCAAGCTATTGCAAGACAAGTGTCCAATGCGTCGTTATATGATGGTTCGGGGTCCTCTCTCATGAAGACAATGCGACGCTTGAGATACTAATCATACTTTTGGCAAATGTTTCTATCTTATGACACCGTTGAGGCGTTCGCCGTTAAACGAAACCCAAATTTAAGCTTCCCGTTTTTGAAAGAGAATGGGGAGCTTGTCGCAATTTGTATTGAATCGGGTTTTCTGGTCGAGCCAAGAGCTTTGGAACTATACAAAGATTTTTACACAAACGCTTTCAAATTCACCGAATGCTATCCACAATTCTACCGTTTCACCTTAGCGCTTGCGAAGGATATTGAAAAAGCGGGTATGTTAGGTAGTGAGAGCCAAAAGATTGCCGAATATGTCCAAGCGAAAAGCTTGGTGAGGTTCGATACGTCTGACACGAGACGACTTGAGACACTCACTTTATTAAGTGACGTTACAGGCCTAAAAACAACAAATGCAGATGTATACCAGAGTGTTCTTCAATCTGTGGATCACATGATTAGTGACCCTAATTGGTATACGAAATTCAATAAACCACTATTTTACGAACTCACTCATATTATCTTTTTCCTTAGCAAAAATGGCACACAGCAAATGCCACTTAAAAACGATGTCTATCCATGCCTTTTAAACATGGGGGTATTAAGCCTTTTGGACTACGATGCGGATCTATTGGCAGAAGTCTGTGTTTGTCTTAAATACATCGGTAGAGACATTCCTACCTATTGGGACCAGTTTTTACAGAAAAGCTTGTCTGACATCGCCATTACATTTGATGGGAACATAGCGTCCGCACTAAATCCAGCTGTTGATGAATATCACATATATTTTGTCTTGAACTGGTATCAAGCCTTGCAAAATAGGCCATCATTTGAAATGCGTTTTGGAGGTAGGACTCCAAGTTTTTCTTTGCCTCAGTACCCAGAGAGTTTGTTATCTAAGCTTTCAGGTTATGCGCATGCGTATCATTTCTCCAATAAAAAATCCCACTCGATTGATTCGTTTGTTAGTCATTTGGAAGAGCACGAGTTTTTACTTTGGGATAAAGCGGTTAATTCAGTACCAAATGGCGTAGAATTAACACACAAATTCTCCGGACTGAGATGAGTGTTATAGACTGTGCTATCAACACTCGATTTAACCACACTCTTTACTGACTCACCTGTTGCACCTCGCTTTGCGTTTATTTAAACGAGGGCAATTTGGCTTTTCGGCCAGATTCGTGATTTGAATAGCTGTCTTTGGGTCGGGACTTATGCCAAAACGTACTGATATTTCCTCTATCCTCATTATTGGAGCGGGACCGATTATTATCGGCCAGGCCTGTGAGTTTGATTACTCCGGCGTGCAGGCGTGTAAGGCGCTTAAGGATGAGGGCTACCGCGTCATTCTTGTCAACTCTAACCCCGCCACAATCATGACCGACCCCGGTATGGCGGATGCAACTTATATCGAGCCGATTACGCCGGAGATGGTTGAGAAAATCATCGCAATTGAAAAACCGGATGCTTTGCTCCCGACAATGGGGGGGCAGACCGCGCTCAATACAGCTTTGGCCCTCGAAGAAATGGGTATCCTTGAAAAATACGGTGTCGAGATGATCGGTGCCAAAGCCGATGTGATTGATAAGGCAGAAAATCGCGAACGCTTTGCTGAAGCCATGACTAAAATTGGTCTTGAAAACCCCCGCGCCACAATTGTCACCGCGCCCACAAATGATAATGGTGAAGCCGATATTCAAGCGGGTATCGCCAAAGCCATGGAAGCGCTCGATTTCACCGGGCTGCCCGCGATTATTCGTCCGGCATTTACCATGGGCGGCACAGGGGGCGGGGTGGCCTATAATGTCGAAGAATATGAAGAGATTATTCGCTCTGGCCTGATGGCGTCCCCCACCAATCAAGTCCTCGTTGATGAGAGTCTCTTGGGATGGAAAGAATATGAGATGGAAGTTGTGCGCGACAAAGCGGATAATTGCATCATTATTTGTTCGATTGAGAATATCGACCCGATGGGTGTACATACAGGAGATTCTATCACCGTCGCACCAGCGCTCACACTGACTGATAAAGAATATCAGATTATGCGTGACGCTTCGATTGCGGTTTTGCGTGAAATCGGTGTTGAAACGGGGGGATCGAATGTCCAATTTGGCGTGAATCCCAAAGATGGACGCATGGTCGTCATCGAGATGAACCCGCGCGTCTCTCGCTCTTCGGCCTTGGCCTCAAAAGCGACAGGGTTTCCAATTGCGAAAATCGCGGCAAAACTGGCCGTGGGTTATACCTTGGACGAGCTTGATAATGATATCACAGGCGCGACCCCCGCAGCGTTTGAACCGACCATTGATTATGTCGTGACCAAAATACCGCGTTTTGCGTTTGAAAAATTCCCGGGCTCTGACTCTGTTTTGACAACCGCTATGAAATCTGTCGGGGAGGCGATGGCGATTGGTCGTACCTTTGCTGAAAGCTTTCAAAAAGCTTTGCGGTCGCTTGAGACTGATCTGACCGGACTAAATGAAATCACGATTGATCCGTCGGGCGAGATGTCAGACGATGATCTACGCAGTGCCATAAAAGCGCGCCTCTCTGTCTTAGCGCCGGACCGTCTCTTGGTCTGTGCACAAGCCTTCCGTCATGGCTTTACGGTCGAGAAGGTTTTCCAATATACGCAAATCGATCCGTGGTTCCTGCGCCAGATTGAAAGCCTTGTGAAAGCGGAAGACTGGCTCCGCGATACGGGTCTGCCAATAGAGGCCGCCACATGGCGCGCGATTAAGGCTGAAGGCTTCTCAGATGCCCGCATTGGCGAATTAACGGGTAAGTCGGAAAAAGCTGTGCGCAAAGCCCGGCGAAAAGCAGGTGTACGCCCGGTCTTTAAACGCGTCGATACCTGCGCAGCCGAATTCCAAGCCAAGACGCCTTATATGTATTCGACTTACGAAAACCCGAGCTTTGGCGGCGAGGTCGAAGACGAAGCCCGCGTTTCAGACAAGAAAAAAGTTATTATTCTTGGTGGCGGCCCCAACCGTATCGGGCAGGGGATTGAGTTTGATTATTGCTGCTGTCACGCCGCCTATGCCATGGCAGATATCGGGGTTGAGTCTATCATGGTCAATTGTAACCCGGAAACAGTTTCGACAGATTATGACACATCTGATCGCCTCTATTTCGAACCTCTCACCGAAGAAGATGTGTTGGAACTCATCGCGACTGAAATGGAAAAAGGTGAGCTGCTAGGCGTTATCGTCCAATTTGGTGGGCAGACCCCGCTAAAACTGGCGGAAGCCTTAGAAGAAAATAACATACCGTTGTTAGGCACAAAGCGTGACGCCCTCGACCGTGCCGAAGATCGCGAACGGTTCAAAGACTTGGTTGACACATTGGGTCTGAAACAACCCAATAATGCGATCGCCCGAAACGTTAAAGAAGCCCAAGCCGCGGCCAATATTGTGGGCTATCCCCTTGTCCTACGCCCCTCCAATGTCCTTGGGGGAAGGGGTATGGAAATTGTCGATAATGATACGGAATTAAATCGGTATATTTCCGAGGCTGTGAAAGTCTCTGGTAAATCGCCGCTCTTGATTGACCAATATTTGCGGGATGCGGTCGAAGTCGACGTGGATGTGATTTGTGATGGCGAGCAGGTCTTTGTTGCCGGCATTATGGAACATATTGAAGAGGCGGGCGTGCATTCCGGTGACTCTGCCTGTTCACTTCCGCCCTATACTCTGTCTGATGAGATTGTTGCCGAGTTAGGTCGTCAAGCTGAAGCCCTTGCTCTGGAACTTGGTGTCGTTGGCTTGATGAACACGCAATTCGCCGTGAAGGATAATGTGGTTTACTTGATTGAAGTGAATCCGCGGGCCTCGCGCACAGTGCCTTTTGTCGCTAAAGCGATAGGCTTACCTGTGGCCAATATCGCCGCCAAAGTCATGGCGGGGGCCAAACTCAAAGACCTCGATGTTGACGCGATGAATGCCAAACGGGAGTCTCAAAAATATATAGCGGTCAAAGAAGCCGTCTTCCCCTTTGCGCGATTCCCGGGCGTCGATACTGTCTTGGGGCCGGAAATGCGTTCGACGGGTGAAGTGATGGGATTGTCTTCCAGTTTTGGTAAAGCCTTCGCCAAAAGCCAGTTGGGAGGCGGTGTGACCCTGCCGCGCAAGGGTAAAGTCTTTATTTCCGTCCGCGAACATCACAAACCGCTTATGGCAGATCTCGCGAAAGATCTTATCAAGCTTGGCTTTACAATAATGGCGACGGGCGGAACGACTAAATTCCTGCGCGCCCAAGGCGTCGAAGTGGAATATGTCAAAAAAGTCCATGAAGGTCGCCCGCATATTGTTGATGCGATGAAAAATGGTGACGTACAACTCGTCTTCAATACGACGAGTGGTAAACAGTCTTTGAAAGATAGCTTCTCTCTACGCCGCACTGCACTGACCGAAAAAATTCCTTACTTCACAACCGCCGCCGCTGCCCGCGCCACAGTCGAAGCCATCAAGGATTTAGAGACCGGTGACTATAAAGTGGAAAGCCTACAAAGCATCGCGGCAGAATAGAGCCTTTATTTCATTAAGCGGCGTTGCCAGATAATGTCTAACGCGTCGTTATGTAGGCAAGGCGTGTAAATATAAAAATTAGTCTGGCACAAGATCGAACGGTAGTGTCAGCCGCGAGGCTTTTGATGACGTTGGTACTGTGCCATGCCACATAAATGAAGGGAATAAAACCAAACGTCCCGGGCGAGGTGCAATAGTCAGCTCAGGGGTTAATTTTGAATGTTTGAAGGAAGGCTCACCAAATTTAATCCATCCCTTTTGTTGAGGGTCGGTCTCTCTGACATCCGGCGTATCTACATAATATGAGGAACTAATCCACCCTTCTGGGTGAACATGGTTTTCGTGGTACCCACCTGAAGGTAGACTCACTGACCAAGCACTATGAAAACGATAAGTGTTTTTATTGCGTTTCAAAAGGGGGTGATGGTTATTAAAACCGATATGATTCAAGTAATTTCTGATATGAACGTCAATGGTTTTGAAGAAAGATCTTATGGTCTCATTTTGGTTGTAAACAAGGTTTGGGCTCGTTTGGATGCCGCCTCTTACGGATTGATTTAAAGGGGCATTTTTGAACCTATGCAAATTATTTAATGCTGTTTTTAAGTCGGCATTAAAAGATTCAACCGAAGTAAAGCCCTGTGGGGGTTCGATATCATAAACTCGAACAAATTTATCATAATCGTAATAATAATGATGATCTTGACCTATGAGCCTTGCGGCTATTGCGAGGATTGAAATCCAAAATTGATCATACGGGTTAAAACTTCTCGCATTTTTAGCAATGGCTATTGCATCATTGGGTCGTTCATTCGCTAATGCGGAAAGAGCGAATTGTCTTTTAATTGATAAGTTGTTCGAATCTAATTTTAACGCCTCTAAACCGCATTCATAGGCCTTATCATATTGGCCTTCGCGGAAATAAATTTGGCTTTCTGTATTCTTTATTAGAGCGTGCTGGTCATTAATTTTATTAGCTAAATGAATAGTCTTAATTGAGTCTTCTTTCTCACCGGCTTGCAAGAAGACTTCGGCGCATTTTCCATATTTGTCGAATGGGATATTGGGGTCGTCGATAACTTTTTTAAGAAACTGCTGAGCGTCATTCCAGTTTCCCGTCATTTTATGAATTTGAGCCTTTAGCTCTATCGCACTAAGCCTGAACTCATTTGTTCCTAGAAGTGTTTCACAAAGTCCTAAGGCTTTATCGAAAGAACCAAGTTCAAAATGAAGTTGAGTTATTAACCAATCAAGTTGAGGTGATTTATTTTCCTGTTTAACATGAAGGGCAACCCGTAAAGCCTCTTCCAATTGTTCGCTATTTTTGAGTGCTTGGATGTATCCAAGTTGGACTGTTTGATTTTCCGCTTCATCTTTTAAAATTTCTCGAAAAAGTGTGATTGCAGTTAAAGGATTACTTGTTTTGAGCTCAAGAAATGCGAGATTTTTTTTTGCCGCAGAATAGTTTTCACTAATCATTAAACTAGATTTATAGGCAATTTTTGCTCGATCTGTATCACCAACATCTAAAAATAAATTTCCTAGACTATTTAGCGTTTCATAATCATTTGGGTCGAGTTCTAAAGCTTTCAGGTAACTTTGTTGCGACGCATCATATTCGCGTCGTGATTTCAGAATATTACCCTTTAATTGATGGGCTTTTGAAACCATTGGATTTTGTTTGAGGTATCTCTCTAGCTTTTCTAGAGCTTGTTCATTCTGTCCGGATAAATGGAGTGCGTGTATATCTGGCAATGATATAATCATTAAAATATACTAGTCTGTAAAATGCGCTTGCGCAATTAATGTAGTGAGCCATGAAGGTTTTGGTGTGGTAAAATACCTTGTCTATGATGTTTTTACGGATAAGCCGTTTGGCGGAAACCAATTGGCTGTTTTCCCGGATGCGCGAGGTATTCCCGAAGGTCTTCTTCAAAAGATTGCGACTGAGTTTAATTTCTCAGAGGTAACATTCGTCTATCCATCCAAGGACGATGTAAACACAGCGCGGGTGCGTATTTTTACGCCGACGACTGAAGTGGATTTTGCGGGGCACCCAACGATTGGCACAGCCATCGCCCTAAATGATTTGGGCTATCCATCCGATATGATGCTTGAATTAGGTGTGGGCCCCATTGCCTGCAAGGTGAGCACAGGCGAAGCGTCTTTTACGGTAAAGCAGCCTTTGGATATTGTTTCGGATATACCCGTTGATCTGGTGGCCAAAGCGCTGGGTCTGTCTGAGGACGTGGTGGTGACGAAAACCCATGCCCCGGTGCAGGCGAGCCTCGGCTTACCCTTTGTGTTTATTGAGTTGAAAAGTCAGGCGGATTTGTCATCCTGCCAGCCACACATTGAGACGATACGACAAGGTTCACGCCTCTATCTGGCAGGGCTGGATTTTGCGATTTTCGCCTATGTGAGAGACAATACTCACATAAAAGCGCGTATGTTTGCGCCGCTTGATAATATCCCCGAGGACCCTGCGACAGGGAGCGCGAGTGCGACTCTGGCGGCTTTATTGTCACAGACCTTGAATAGGCCGCTATCTCTACAAATCATACAAGGGGTTGATATGGGCCGTCCGTCGCAAATCAATGTAACGACACAAATAGACCCTTGGGCCATTACCGTCAGCGGTCAGGCCGTAAAAACTATGGAAGGGACCTTCCTTCTTCCAAAGTCATAAACCCTGACTGTGCAATAAAAAAGCCCCGTGCGTTCGGCACGAGGCTCTGGAATGAATTAGCTGGAATGGGCGTTAGTTCAACACTTTGCCCATTTGCGCAATACCGTCTTTGACAAGCGCGGAATGATCTGTTGCTTTCAGATTGCTCCGTAAGACCTTTTCAGCCGCTTCTAAGGCCATATCTGCGGCTTTAGCTTTCACCTCTGCCATAGCTTGCGCTTCGGCAGCCGCTATCTTGGCTTCGGCCTGAGCGGCGCGGCGCTCCAGACGCTCTGAGAGGTCTTTACGGGCATTAGCGGCCATTAACTCTGCATCATGTTTGGCTTGCTCAATGATGGCTTCGGCTTGTTCCTCAGCTCCTTTTTGCTTGCGGTTATAAGAGGCGAGGAGGGTTTGCGCTTCCTCACGCAGACGACGAGCCTCATCAAGGTCGTTTTTGATATCCTCAGCACGCTTATCAAGTGAGGCATTAATCGCTTTCAGCGCGCCTTTATTAATAACAAAAGCTAGAAATAAAATGAGAGGTACTGCGACCCAAAAACTTGAGTCCAAGTAAAATGGGGTCCCGGGGGCTGCGGCCATAATCAGTGACATAAGAGGCCTCCTACTTCATCGCGGCGCTGAGCTGCGCCTTGGTGAGTTTTTTGCCGGTGAGGTGCTGTAAAATCTCAGCTGTTGCATCAGTCGCGACAGATTCAACATTCGCCATGGCTTTGGCACGAAGGGCATTGATGCGCTCCTCAGCCGCCTGAGTTTGTTTTTCTGTCTCGGCATCTGCTTCAGCGATTTCTGCCGCTAGTTCTTCATTGACAGAAGCTCGTGTCGCTTCGGCTACATTATGAGCTTTTGCGCGGGCATCGACGAGTTTTTGGTTATAGGCTTTTTCCGCTTCTTCTGCTTCTTTCTGCATGCGTGACGCTGCATCAAGATCATCAGAAATGCGATCTTTCCGTTCGACAATTCCATCCGCCAATTTTGGTAGGATGTACTTTGACAAGACGAAGTAAAGAATGCCGAAAATGATAATGAGCCAAAAGATTTGGTTGGCCCAAGTGGAAAAGTCAAATTGCGGCAGGCCTGCTGACGCTGCCTCTTTTGCACCATCTGGATAGGCTTTTTCTGCCGCCATTTTAATCTCCAAGAAGTCCTTAAAAAAGGAAAGTTCGGCTCAGATGATATCCGAGCCGAGGATAGTCATAAGTTCTGGCTTAAGCCGCGAACAGGATGATCATCGCAAGAACGAAACCGAAAAGGCCTGTCGCTTCACAAAGCGCGAAACCAAGAAGAAGGTTAGTCCGCTGACCGGCGGCGGCTGATGGGTTACGCAAAGCACCTGCGAGGTAGTTTGAGAAGATTGAACCGATACCAATACCGGCACCGATTAGAGCTGTACCGGCCAAACCTGCGCCGATGTATTTTGCTGCTTCTGCTTCCATGATGGTTCTCCTTGAATAATGGAATGCGGGGATTAATGATCGACGTGATAGACGTCGTTAAGATAGACACATGTCAGGATAGCAAACACAAAGGCTTGCAGAGCCGCGACAAGGAATTCGAGAGCGACAATCGCCATGGTTCCGATAACGGGAACAATTGCGAGGCCAGCCAGTAAGCCACCTTGCGCCACGAGGAAGGCGGCAAAGATAGCAAATAATTTCAGAATAACGTGACCCGCAACCATATTGGCGAAGAGACGCACAGATAGTGTGATAGGGCGGGCAATAAAAGAGATCACCTCAATGATGATAATGATGGGGTACATCAGAAGCGGAAGGCCGGCAGGGGCAAAAATCTTGAACCAACCCAAACCATTCTTCCAGATACCGGCAATGATGACCAAGGCGATTGTAAAGAAGGCCATAAAGACAGTGACCGCCAAATGCGATGTGGTCGTAAAGGCGTAAGGGTTCATACCAATCAAGTTGGCGAACAGGATAAAGAAGAAAAGACAGAATACGAAGGGGAAGAATTTCATGGCTTCGGGGCCAGTCGTATCTTTCACCATATTTGCGATAAATTCGTAGGATAGCTCACCGAGAGACTGCATGCGCGTTGGCACGAGCTTCCCTTTGAGCGTTAGAAGGAAAAAAGCGATGATACCCACGCCAGCGACGGCCATCCAAAGCGATGAGTTTGTGAATGCGAGATCTTGCCCGAAGAGATCAGGCAAGTCGAAGATCTTTTTGATCTCAAACTGTTTCATTGGGTCGTTTGCCACGTCCCGCTCCTTCTAACCCGGCCTCAAAGGCCTTTATCAGGATGATTTTCAGAGGGAGATTTCTCAGCATCAAGGGCATCCATCTTGTCCGCCGTTCTTAAAACTGATCTTATCCCTGCTGCAAAGCCGAAGCCCATCCCAACTAATAAAATCCAAGGTGTCGTTCCAAATAGATAGTCCAAGCCGTAACCCAGACCTGTTCCAACCAGAACAGACACAATCAACTCTGTACTTAACCGCCACGCCATCCCTAACATGGAACCGTCCGATGATTGCTCTTTCTCTTGTGGCTGACGGGCTTTTGCGGCCTGTAGCTTTGCATTTAAAGCGTCAAGATCAGAAGGGCGTTCAGGAGCGTTTTTATTTCCGTTTGTGTCAGACATGATGGTCAAATTTCACTTCTAAAGAGCCGCCAAAAACCACCCCTCAAAAGCGCGCGGAACCTAGCCGCGAGGCCCCTATAAGTCAACAGGGTGTGGTGTAGGTCTAAGGTATTGAAAAATAACAATAATCGATATTTTATAGAGAGTTTTTCAGTAGCGCGACAAAGCGCCCCTGATTCTAAAGCTAAGACTATTCAGCCGCCACCAGTTTCTCAGCCGCGTTAAGCTCGATTGATAATAGCTGTGAGACACCTTGTTCGGCCATGGTGACGCCAAAGAGGCGGTCCATGCGGCTCATGGTGACGGGATTATGGGTAATGGCGATAAATTTTGTGTTTGTATGCTTCTTCATATCATCCAGAAGATCACAATAACGCGCCACATTCGCGTCATCGAGCGGGGCATCGACTTCGTCCAAAACACAGACAGGGGCCGGGTTGGATAAGAAGACCGCGAAGATAAGGGCTGTGGCCGTCAAAGCCTGTTCACCACCCGATAGCAATGACATGGCTTTGAGCGATTTCCCGGGCGGACGGGCCATGACTTCGAGACCGGCTTCGAGCGGATCATCCGATTCTGTCAGCGCCAAAGCCGCTTCACCTCCGCCAAAGAGCGTTGTGAAGAGGCGACCAAAGTGGCCATTGACGACATCAAAGGCTTTTAACAGGCGCTCACGCCCTTCTTGATTCAGCTCATCAATCCCTTCACGCAGGCGCGCGATCGCCGCGATCAAGTCTTGGCGCTCTTCATTCATAGCCGAGAGGCGTTCTTCCTGTTCGGCGGCTTCTTCATCCGCGCGGAGGTTCACCCCGCCCATGCGTTCGCGTTCAGAAGACAGGCGTTCGAGCTTTTTCTCTATGTCATGCTCAGACAGGCCAGACTCAGGCGACAAGTCACCCAAATGTTGTTTCAGCTCTGACGGCTCACAGGACAAAGTCTCATTAATGCGGGCTTTCGTTTCTTCGATACGTTCTTGCGCCGCTGTTTTACGCGCTTCGGCTCCGGCACGCGCTTCACGGGCGCCAGAATGGGCTTGTTCGGCTTCACGGGCGGCAATCTCGGCTTCGCGTAATTCGGTTTCAGCAGCGGCCAAAGAGTCAGAGGCGGCGCTACGACGAGCTTCGGCGGCTTCTAGTTCGGCAAAGAGCTTCGCGCGCCGATCGGCGAATTTGTCCGGGCCATCAGTGGCGGCGGCCAAGGTGGCTTGTGCTGCAGTGGCACGTGTTTCCAAACGCTGCACGCGATCTTTGGCGGTCGAGGACCGACGGGCCCAATCCGCCCGTTCTTTTTCGACGGATTTTAGACGCGCAGCCCGCGCTTCAGTTTCATTTTTCAGACTACGATAAGCGGCGCTGGCTTCGTCGGCCACCTCACGCGCATCTCTAAGTTTTTCAGCCAGAGCCTCTTGCTGTTCAGAGACATCTTCAACGCCTTCGAGATTTTCCAGATGTGTTTTCGCCGTATCGCGTTGGTTTGTGAATTCTTTGATCTCTCCGTCCAAACGCTCAAGACGATCTTCCAACGAACGACGTTCCGCATTGGCGCGGGCCACATCGGTTTCATATTGTGATAGCGCGGTTTGGGCAGCGCGTTCGGTGCGTTCCAAATCGGGCAGGGCGCGACGTGCGGTGCGAACCGCTTCTTGCGCCGTATTGCGTTTTTCACGCGCGGTTTCAAAAGCGGATTGATCGCGTTCGACAGATTTTTCTGCCGCCGCAATTTCAGTTTTAATTTCAGCCAGACGGTTTTGTTGTCTCAATTTCACAGCTGCAGAGGTTTCCGCCCCCGCTGCCATTTCAAATCCATCCCAACGGCTGACTTGACCGCCTACTGTGACGAGGCGTTGCCCGGGTCTGAGTTGTTTCGACAAAGGCCCAATCTGTGCCGCGTCGACCACCCCAATTTGAGAGAGACGTGCCGCAAGTTCTGTTGGGGCAGAGACAAATTCACTTAAAGGCGTGGCTCCGGCGGGGAGGGCTTGGTCTGACACTTCCGCGCCTGTCCAACGTAATGCCGCTTTATCTCCAATCGCGGCATCCAGATCTTCACCTAAAGCCGCAGCCAAAGCTTGCTCATAGCCGGATTTGGCTTTGCATTGGTTGAGGGCGGGTTCAAACGTCCCCGCTTGGGCCCGCGCCAACATACGTTCAAGGGCTGTTTTCTCACCTGACAGACCTGAGAGTGCTTGTCGTGATTTGGCAAGCGCTTCACGCAAGGATTGATCGGTCTCTTCAGCTTCAGACAAGGCTTTCGCCAGAGATTGCTCTTCAGACCGTGCGGATTCGAGGGCGGTGAGGGCGTCTTTAGCGCCGGCAGCAAAGAGATTACCGGATGACCCGCCATCTTGGCTCATGCCGGCCAGGCGGTCTTGTGTGTTGTCCCGCTCAGTTTGGACGCGGTGTAAACGGTTTTCCGCTTGGGACAGTTCTCGTTCAGCCGAGTCACGCCGCGCATTCCGATCAGCGGCCTGACGCGTCATCTCATTATAGTCGTTTTCAAGCGAAGTCCGCGTTTTGATGGCTTCCGAGGCGGCATCAGCGGCGGCGTCCAAGGCGGCGGAAGTGTCCGCAACAGCCGAAAGCTGTTCAAATTCGAGTTTTAAAAGGGCTTCGGCTTCTTCCGCATCATGAACAATGCCGGTTTCACGTTCCAAATCAGTGGCCAAATCTTCGATTTGAGCTTCTAGCTTTTGGATTTCAGAACTTGCGGCTTCCTCATCACTTTCCAGCGCTTCTTTGGCGGCGTTTAAGCGCCCTAAAACGGCGGCGGCGATAATTTGCTCTTCGCGTTTGGGCTCCAATAATCCGGCGAGTTCAGACGCTTGGCGTGTCAGCTCTGACGCCTTTGTCGCCGTATCGGCTACGCGGTTTTCGCATTCTGTGGCGGCTTCTGTCGCGGCGGCGAGCGTATCAATGGCACTGATCCAGCGCTTGAGCCAAAGCAGGGCTTTATATTCATTAATCTCACCGGCGAGACGTTTATACCGTGCAGCTTGGCGAGATTGACGACGCAGGGACAAAAGCTGACCTTCGATTTGGCCGATAATATCGTCCAAACGATTGAGATTGGTTTCAGCCGCGCGCAGGCGCAACTCAGCCTCGTGACGACGTGTGTGCAGGCCCGAAATACCCGCCGCTTCTTCAAGGATACGGCGACGATTTGACGGCTTGGCCGCAATCAATTCCGAAATCTGCCCCTGACGGACAAGCGCGGGCGAGTTCGCGCCAGTGGACGCATCCGCGAATAAGAGCTGCACGTCTTTGGCGCGCACGGTTTTACCATTGATCTTATATTTCGACCCACTGCCCTTGGTGATAACCCGCATGACTTCGAGCGTGTCTTCATCATTAAAGGCAGGTGGCGCGATGCGCGCCGAATTATCAATTGTCAGAGTAACGTGAGCTTGGTTGCGTCCCGGGCGGGTTTTTGTGCCGTTAAAAATAACGTCATCCATACCCGCTGCCCGCATGGCTTTGGCGGAATTGGCCCCCATCACCCAACGGATGGCTTCCAAGAGGTTGGATTTGCCACAGCCATTTGGCCCCACAATGCCGGTCAGACCCGGCTCTATGTGGAAATCAGTGGGCTCAACGAAGGATTTAAACCCCGCCAGCCTAATCTGATTAAAGACCAAAGACATAAAACTTACTCAGTTGCCGCTTCTTCTTCGGTGTCCGTTTCAGGCAAAGGTTCACCAAGGATAGGCAGAAAGACTTCTTCCATAGATTCGAGCGTGTAGAACTGTTTTCCGCTTGGGGAGCGCTTCGTTAATTCGCCATTGACGAAAAAAGCGGGTGTCCCGGAGACGCCTTTATCAATGCCGCCTTGAACAAAGTCCTGATATTCGTCTTGGATTGCTTCATTCGCCATACACTCGGTGAAACCGTCTTCCGTCAGTCCGGCCACCTTTGCCAGATTGAGATAGGCTTGGCGGGCTTGGCCTTGTTGCGCCATGCCCAAAATCTGTTGCTGCCGGTCAAATTGATATTTGATCGTCTCCATAAATTTGTCTTCACCAGCGCAGAGGGCAATCATATGACCGGCGTCAGCCAATTGTTGTGGCGGTGTTGGGAAAGGTCGGAAGATATAGCGCACCTTTCCGGTATCAATATATTTCTTCTTAAGGTCCGGATAAACAGTTGTTGTCCAATTGGCGCAAGCTGGGCAAACGACAGAAGCATATTCTACCAAGACAATTGGCGCTGTCTCTGATCCAATGCCGCGATCATTAGGGAGGACATATTGAGAGGTATCGCCAGTCGGTACGGAGGACGTGGACGCTGTATCCCCACCACTACACGCGGCAAGCGTAACAGCTGCGGTCACAGCCACCACGCCGGACAAGAATTTACGGCGTAAAGAATCAATTTTAAACGAATCGGTCATTCTGTAAGTCTCGCAATTTTAAAGCCCATGGCAACATCGCCACATCGGTTTGTGACGCCTCTTGCCACAAAAACGGGCAAAACTGTGGAAGAATTTGCAGTTTTAAGGGCATCATTTCGGATGCGAGCCAATATTCATCTCGTTTCCGAGATATCCACAGGGGAGGGGCACGTTAAGAAGTCGAGTTTCTGGTAAAATACTTTCTGTTTTTGTTTAGGGGATCAGGTGGAAGCTATTATCTCCCTAAAGGGTCTACACCATAATCGTTAGCTCCTTCGGTTCCTTTACCAAAAAACAGAACTAACCACCCAAAACAAAGTAAAACATGGCAACATATAAGTGGCGGAATAAAAATCCACATCCACCAAAAAAATGTACCCGTATTTTTGTAGATCGTGTCGCCGATTATAAAAACTAATACTTCTACAAAAAACAAAATAGTCCACCAGCCACTCCAGTTTAAATCGTGCATTCGTCTAATAATAGTCGCAAGAAATATGGGGTAGAACGGGAGGGTAGCTAATAGTATTATTACATCAAATGACGTTTCATTGAGTGATGATGGTAAAAATTCCAATGCTAAAATGACCAACAAAATTATAGGTATTATGGGTAGGAAGGAGACGATTAACACTACCTTCCACATTTCCGAGCGTGGCGCCCGACCAGTGAATTTATGATAATTGTAAAAGAGTTTTTTCATCGCAGAGGTCAATGTAAGCAAACATAAATCTCAAGGCGAGGATATTTTATTTGACTGAATTAACTTCGAAGTCAAATCACCTAATGATCGTGATCATGCCCATGCGACATTGGCTCAATCTCTGGCAACTCCGTAGTGCCTTTGG
>CAYTAJ010000013.1:42736-47666 GCA_964435725.1 uncultured Algimonas sp. | reverse complement strand
AATTTTGCTATCACATGCAAGGTCTGACGAAGAAATTCGGCAATAAGACCATTCTCGATAATGTTCACCTGTCTTTCTACCCCGACGCCAAAATTGGCCTGATTGGTGTGAATGGGGCGGGTAAATCAACCCTTATGAAAGTGATGGCCGGCGTTGACACCGAAGTGACAGGCGAACATTGGGCGGCGGAAGGCACAAAGGTTGGCTACCTTCCGCAAGAGCCAAAGCTCAATCCAGAAAAGACCGTTTGGGAAAACGTCATTGAGGGCTGCGAAGATAAGCAAATTTTCGATGCTTATAATGCGGCGGCGATGAAAATGGCCGAAGATTATTCCGATGAAGTCATGGAAGAAATGACCGCTTTGCAAGAGCAAGTCGATGGTCGTGATGCATGGGATATCGATTCCAAGATCGAGATGGCCATGCAAGCGCTGCGTTGCCCGCCCAAAGATGATCCGGTGACAAACCTATCCGGTGGTGAAGCGCGTCGTGTGGCATTGTGTCAGCTTCTTCTGTCAAAGCCTGACTTGTTATTGCTCGATGAACCGACCAACCATTTAGATGCCGAAACTGTGGCGTGGTTAGAGAACTATCTCGTCAAATATTCTGGCGCGATTATTCTCATTACCCATGATCGCTACTTCTTGGACAATATCACAAACTGGACGTTGGAAATTGATCGCGGCCGGGCCTATCCACATGAAGGGAATTATTCGTCATGGTTGGAAGCCAAAGGCAAGCGCATGGACCAAGAGGGACGCGAAGCCGACTCCAAGACAAAGGCTTTGAAACGCGAATTGGAATGGATTCGCTCTAATCCAAAAGCGCGTCAGTCCAAATCAAAAGCCCGAATCAATGCTTATGAAAAACTGCGTGATGAAGCCGAAAACGAAGTCGTCACTCACGCTGATATCCGTATCCCGATGGGTGAAAGACTAGGCAATATCGTTGTTGAGGCAAACAATATCTCCAAAGGGTTTGGCGATAAGCTCTTGATCAAAGACCTGTCTTTCAAACTTCCGCGCGGGGGCATTGTTGGTGTTATCGGCCCGAACGGTGCGGGTAAAACGACGCTGTTTAAAATGATTACAGGCCAAGAACAGCCGGATGAAGGCACGTTTAAAGTCGGTGAGACTGTTGAGCTTGGCTATGTCGATCAAAACCGTGATGCCTTGGATAACTCAAAGAACATTTGGGAAGCGATTTCAGATGGGCTGGATATTATCCATATGGGTAAGCGCGAAGTACCGTCCCGCGCTTATGTCGGCGCCTTTAACTTTAAAGGAACTGATCAGCAGAAAAATGTTGGGCAGCTCTCCGGTGGTGAGCGTAACCGTGTGAACCTGGCTAAGATGCTGACGAAACCGGCGAACCTTTTGCTTCTCGATGAACCGACCAATGATTTGGACCGTGAAACTTTGGCCTCTCTTGAAGTCGCGCTAGAGAAATTCCCGGGCTGTGCTGTGGTTATCTCTCATGATCGCTTCTTCCTGGACCGTGTGGCAACCCATATTCTGGCCTATGAAGGCGACAGTCACGTTGAATGGTTTGAAGGTAATTTTGCCGATTATATCGAAGATAAAAAGCGCCGCCTTGGCCCGGATGCCGACATGCCGAAGAAGCTAAAATTTGTGAAATTTGACCGTTAAGTCAGTCGCGTCACTCGCTTGACAGCTTAAACAATCTGCGCATGGTCATTTTATGATCATGCGTTTTTTAATTGTTTGTTTTGTTACAATTGTCGCGGCCTGTCAGACAGAGGCGCAAACGCCGCCAATTCTCGTGGACCAATTTGGTTACCTGCCGGAATTGCAAAAGCGGGCGATAATTAAAGATCCTCAAATTGGATTTGACGCGGTTAATAGTTTTCAACCCAGCCTAAGATACGCGGTGATTGACCTGAAAACGGGTAAAGCTGTATTTGAAGGACGGCCCAAAGCTTGGAATAGGGGCGAAACGGATTCCGTCTCCGGTGACAGAGTTTGGTGGTTCGATTTTACGGCGGTTACTAAACCCGGGCGATATGTCGTTCGAGACCTCGACAGAAAAGTCGATAGCTACGCGTTTGAGATTGGTGAGAATGTTTACGCACCTGTTCTGAAGGCCACATTTAAGACGCTCTATTTACAACGCGCCGGTTTTGAAAAGAGCCAACCCTTTACGACGAAAGCTTATCTGGACAAGGCGAGCCATCTAAAAGCGGGGCAAGATCCGCAAGCAAGACTATATTCCGCCAAAGAAGATGCGAGCACAGAACGTGATTTACGCGGTGGATGGTATGATGCCGGGGATTATAATCAGTATACGTCATGGACAGCGAATTATGTGACATGGCTATTGGCCGCCTATCTGGAAAACCCGGCGGCTTGGGGGGATGATTTTGATATCCCTGAGTCCGGTAATGGCGTGCCCGACATTTTAGACGAAGTGAAATGGGGCTTAGACTGGCTTGAACGGATGCAAAATAGTGATGGATCAATGTTATCTGTCTTGAGCCGTGCGGAGGGCTCTCCACCGTCAAAGGCGAAGGGGCCCAGCTATTATGGTCCCGCCAATACGTCGGGCACAGTCACGTCGGCAGGGGCCTTTGCTATGGCGGCGAAAGTCTTTTCTGGGCAGCAAACACTAAAGCCTCACGCGGAGCGATATGCGGATCGCGCAAAACGCGCTTGGTCTTGGGCAGAGCCTAATCCTAATGTGAAGTTTTACAATAATGATGAGCAGCAAGGCTCACTCGGTTTGGCGGCAGGGCAGCAAGAGGTTGAGTCAGATCGTCTTCAGAAAAAGTCACTCATTGCGGCGGTGCATATGTATGCGCTTACAGAAGATGATTATTTTGAAGACGTCGTCTCAAAACTCTATGCGCGTGTGAAGCCCATGGCCGCCGATACGCCAAATGGATTTGAAGGTAACTTAGCGTATGAGCTCTTATATTTTTCACGCCTCAACGGAGTTGATAAGCGCTTTGCGAGAACCATAAAGCGTGATTATGACAGGCAAGTTCTCAACGCCTATAATGCGTGGGAAGCTATAAAGTCTGATACATCTGCATATGGCGCTTATGTTGATGGCTATTGGTGGGGCAGTAATTCAACAAAATCCCGTCGGGGGTCTGTTTATACGCAAGCCGTCATAGCGGGCATTGGCAATCAAACTCCCAAATCATATTTGAATGCAGCTTTAGGTTATGTGAATTATTTGCATGGTGTGAACCCGCTCGGAAAAACTTATCTTTCTAATATGAGCGCATATGGCTCAGAGAATTCCGTGAACAGTTTTTACCATGCGTGGTTCGTCAATGGATCAAAAGACTTTGATGATGTGAGAACGTCAAAATATGGCCCGGCGCCGGGTTTCTTAGTCGGCGGACCAAACCCGGGTTATGAGAGAGACGCGTGCTGTGCCGAGGGTACATGTGGCGGTTATGGCCCTGCGGAATGCCGTAAACCCATTTTGTCACCGCCAAGTCATCAACCACCTTCGAAATCCTATGCAGACTTTAATGATGGATGGCCTCTCAATAGTTGGTCTGTGACGGAAAACAGCAATAGCTACCAAATCGCTTATTTGCGGCTTTTGTCAAAATTTGTGCGATAAAATAATCATATAAAGATTTTTTTATATGAATTTTGAAAAGCTCGTGCTATCGGCCTTTTTATGGAAAAATATGCCTCCATATTGAAGGCCTTAGGGCATACAGACCGGCTACGCATCATCGTGCTCTTATCGAAGGGCGAGCTGACGGTGACGGAACTTGTTTCAATATTGGAACTCTCGCAACCCCGTATCACGCAATATATCAAGTCATTGGAGGCTGTGGATATCATTGAGCGTCTACGCGAAGGGAGTTGGGTGTTTTCAAGGCTTAAACGCGGTCAAAAACATGTGGATGCGATAATCTCAACAGTACTGGCAGCTATTGACGATGATGACCCTCTCTTCTGCGCGGATGTTAAGCGCCTGAATGCCGTGCGAGAATTACGCAGTCGCGCTGCTGATGCGTTCTTTGCCGCTGTCGCTAATGATAACGGCCAGCTTGGTAATGAGTATTTGCCGCAAGAAATGATTGAGACCGTCTTATTGAAATCGGTCGCGAATAAGACCTATGAGCGTATGATTGATATGGGAACAGGAACGGGGCGAATGCTTGAGCTGTTCTCAAAACATATCAAAACAGGGGCAGGGGTCGATATGAACCCCGATATGCTAAAGGTTGCGCGTCATAAATTAGCGTCTGATGACTTTAGTCATATTTCGGTTCAACAAGGCGATTTGTTGCAAATTCCCTTCCGTGATCAATCGGCAGACCTCGTTACGCTTCATCAAGTCCTGCATTATCTGGATGATCCAAGAGAAGCGATTTTGGAAGCTTCGCGATTACTTAAAAAAGGCGGGGATCTCATAATCGTCGATTTTGAGACCCATAATGAAGATCGTTTCCGCGATGATTATGCTCATCGCCGATTGGGATTTTCTAATGAGGATATGCAAGAATGGGCAAGCTCTGCTGCCCTTGATTTAAGCGTTGAGGAACGCGTTACGAATGCGAACAGCCCCGCTGTTATTATTTGGAAAGCAAGAAAAGCATCATGAAATCAATTTTACCAAAACGTGATCCAAACGAAGCTATCGGCGCAATTGCGCGTGCTGCAAATTCGACGGCTGTCGAAGCCAAGACAGGCGCTGTGCGCGTCAGTTATGAGTTCTTTCCGCCTAAAAATGAAGAAATGGAAGAACGTCTTTGGGCTGCGATTAAAAAGCTTGAGCCACTCAATCCTGATTTCGTCTCGGTGACTTATGGCGCCGGTGGGTCTACGCGTGAGAGGACCCATAAAGCGGTCAGTCGGATGGTGAAGGAGACCTCATTCAAACCGGCGGCGCATCTAACTTGCGTTGGGTCAAGTCGAGAAGAAATTGATGAAATCGTTCA
>CAYTAJ010000013.1:38021-42636 GCA_964435725.1 uncultured Algimonas sp. | reverse complement strand
TTATCTGTCGTTGAAATTTCCTGAGTTCAGCTTTAACGCGGCACTCATGGGCTTTGAGGCAAGACATCACGCGATATGAGCGTTTGGCAATCCATATTAAGTGGAGCGGCGCAGATATTCGGGCCGCCGGCTAAACTGTCGAAAGGCGGTGAGGCGGGTCCGATTGAGCAAACAGACCTTGTTGTGGCTTTGGTCGCGCTTGGTGCGAAAATGGCAAAGGCAGACGGTCAAGTTCGCCTTGAAGATATCAAAGCCTTTCGGCGCGTATTTCAGCCTGAGCCGTCATCAGAGACACAAGTGGCTCGCTTTTTTGACCTTGCTCGCCAGACAACGCTCGGTTTCGAAAGATATGCCCGTATCGTTGCAAAACACTTTCGCGCAAAGCCTGCGGCGCTTGAAGATGTTCTTGATGGATTGTTTCACATCGCTCTGGCTGACAGTATTGTAACGGAAGAGGAGCATGCCTTTTTAGAGCGTGTGAGCGAGATTTTTGGGTTCTCTGAGCGCGAATATGATCGAATACGATCGTCCAATCTGGGTGTTGATCCAACGAATCCCTATCTCATACTCGGTGTTGATGAAGATGTTTCAGATGAAGGTTTGAAAAAAGCCTATCGCCGTATGGCGGCGGCAAACCATCCGGACAGGTTGGTTGCGAGGGGGGCACCGAGAGAGCTTATGGGCTTGGCCAATCATAAAATGGCGGTGATTAATAAGGCTTATGCGGATATTGTCGCGCAACGCGCCGGACGGTTTGCTATAAAGCGAGGTCTGCCTGAAAATTAGGCCCTTATTGCATCTTACAGAAATGATAAGGTCTAAACCTTGACGAAAACCGTAAATAACACGACATTAGTGTCGAGGTATACTTATGAGCAACACATATAAGCTTAATGGCAATCTAAATGGTCCCGGCGGTTGGTTCGGCTCTTTATCGCGCATACTCTTCGTGAGCGTGGCGGCGATTGGCGGGTTGTTCATGCTCGTATTCTCAGCGGCTTTCGCCTTTTTTGTTGTGGCTGGCATAGCCATTGTGGGGCTCGTCGCTTTTGCATTTTTCTGGGCCCGCGCAAAATTGTTTGGCAAACCTTTTGGCCCCAAGGCGCATTTTGAAGCCCAAGCCAAAAAAATGCAGGCGGAGTTTGAAACACAATTCAAAGCGTCACCTGAGGGCGATGGCCCAATCATTGATGCGACGCAAACACCTGATGGGTGGAGCGTTGACGATTAATATTTGACGCCTTGCGTCAGATTGATATGCGTTTTCGGGTATGCGCCCGACTGACTTCCTTATTCTTATGCTTTGCTGTCTCGGTTGGGGCGGCAACTTCGTTGTAAGCGCTTGGGCGCTGGGCAATAATCCTGTGCCCCCCTTCATGTTAGCTACGGTCAGAGCCTCAATTGTACTGATCTGCATGAGCTTGTTTTTGTTTCGTCCTTTACCAAAGAAATTTGGCACATTACTTTGCGTGTGCTTGGCCGTGGGCGCTGTGCATCTCGGCTTTCTCTATACAGGATTACAAACAGCGCCTGCCTCTGGCAGCTCAATTGTCTCGCAAATGTTGATACCAATGGCGACGCTTATGTCCGTCATTTTCTTAAAAGAACGCATCGGCTGGGTGAGGGGGCTTGCGATTGTGGCCGCCTTTTTTGGGGTTTGCTTCATGATTTTTGAACCGGAAGCGCTCAGCTTTGATATTGGATTGATCTATATCTTTATGGCTTATGTCTCATTAGCTATTGGAAGCGTTTTGATGAAGAAAGTCGGTAATGTTGACTGGCGAGTCTATGTGGCGTGGATGGCGGTGACTGTTTTTCTATTTTGCGGGATAGCCTCTCTGTTGTTTGAGACGGGCCAAAGAGCGGTTGTTTTTAATAATCCTATACCCCTATTCGTAGCTGCGATTTACGCGGCGGTCATTGTTAGCATTTTTGCGCACGGGCAGTATTTCAAACTTCTACAGACTTATGATGTTTCTGTCGTTGTGCCTCTGACCTTGATGGTGACGGTTTTTGCAACAGTGCTAGGCGTCGTGTTTTTGGACGAAACGCTTTATCCGCGCTATATCATCGGCGCCGTGATAATTTTACCTTGTGTCTACATTATCGCAAAACGCCAACATAATCGCGAGCCCGTACCGGAGGTGATAGAATGACCAATAAAACCGTTGAAACAGATGCATCCGTCGAAGATTATTTAAAGGCTATCCAGCCAGAGACAAAACAAGCTGATACGCGCGCAATTTGTAAGATGATGGAGAAACATTCTGGCCATAAGCCAAAAATGTGGGGGTCATCAATTATCGGCTTTGGGTCCTATCATTATAAATATGAAAGCGGACGCGAGGGGGATATGTGCCGTATTGGTCTATCCGCACGCGCACAATATCTCTCGGTTTATCTAATGCCCGGTTATGATGATTTCGAAGACGAGCTCTCAAGATTAGGAAAGCATAAAAAAGGCAAGTCATGCCTCAACATTAAGCGATTATCCGACATTGATATCAATGTCCTGGAAGAGATGATTATCAAAGACCTCAAGATTATGCAGAAGAAGTATCCGGAATGAAACTTGATACGCGTTTTTCCAGTCCCAAATATGATGAGCGGACATTACCTATCTCTATGTTGGTTTTACACTACACCGGCATGGAAAACGGAAGAGTGGCGGTGGGTCGACTCTGTGATCCAGAAGCAAAGGTCAGTGCGCATTATGTTGTGCATGAAGAAGGCCATGTTCAACAACTGGTCGAGGAAGATGCCAGAGCGTGGCATGCTGGCGTAGGAAATTGGCGCGGCATTGATAATATAAACTCTGCTTCAATTGGGATAGAAATTGTCAATGGTGGTCATAATTTTCCAACCGAAGATGGCTTACCGCCTTACCCCGATGCGCAAATTAATGCGGTCATTGCCTTATGCCATGAGATTATTGAGCGTCATGCTATTAAACCATGGAATATTATTGGACACAGCGATATTGCGCCGGATCGTAAGGAAGACCCTGGGGAGCACTTCCCTTGGTCAGGATTGGCCGCCGCAGGTATCGGTTTATGGGCAGAGCCACCTGAAAGTTCTGACAAACGCGTGCTGTTTGAGCCCGGCGAAAGAGACCGCGGTATTTCAATTATTCAGCAAGGTTTGGCGCAAATTGGCTATGAAATTGCTGTGACGGGTCATTTTGATGATACTACTCACTCTGTGATGAAGGCTTTTCAGCGACACTGGCGTCAAGACGATATTTCCGGCTTGATTGATATGGATTGTCTACAACGGGTTGGCGCACTTGTTAGACAGTTGCCATAATCAAAATTCAAGCTTAAAGGCCATGACGCCAGAGGGTTGGGCGATCGCAGCGCGCAAGCGGTGAGGAAAGTCCGGGCTCCACTGTAACAGGATGCCGGTTAACGGCCGGCCGGGGTAACCCGAGGGAAAGTGCCACAGAGAGAAGACTACCGCAGTGTTTTTGCTTGCAGGAACACAATACGGAAAAGCTGAAAGGGTGCGGTAAGAGCGCACCGCGCCTTTGGTAACAAAGGCGGCAAGGTAAACCCCATCCGGAGCAAAACCAAATAGGGATGGAATACCGCGTTACAGCGGCCGTCCGGGTTGGTTGCATGAAGCATTTGGCAACGAATGCTCTAGATGAATGATTGCCTAAATTGATTTTTCAAAATCAATGGGACAAAACCCGGCTTATAAACCCTCTGGCGTATTACTCCCCGCGAAACACAATTCGCTTTTGTAAGCCTTCAGACATCACAGCCTCACCATTTACGGTTTTTGGGTTATATTTGGCACGGGAGATTGTTTTAACGGCAGCGTCTTCAAAAGTACTGGCGTAGCGCCCGTCATATTCAGACTCGACAACTCTAATATTCGTTGTCTTACCATTTTCATCAATGTCATATTCCACAATAACAACATTGTTTACCCAAATATTGTTCCGTTCCGCTTTCCGTGGGTAGGTCGAAGATAATTTGTTTTTAAGCTTAGCTTCTACGATAACATCTTGTGGAACGGCCTCAGGTTTAACCTCTTTGATCGTCACTGGGGCTTCAGCGAGTTTTACGGTTTCAGTGTTTTCAACTGGCTCTGGCGCAGGTGCGATAATAACGGGCGCAGCACTCGGAACTGTGACAGGAGAGGCGGCCACAGTTTGCACAGGTGCAGTCTCTTTCAAAGGAGGAACGTTTGAAGGGATATTTGCAGTCACAGCCGCCATCTTCAAAGCAGTCTCACGTTCTGAAATCGCTTTATTGAGCTGATTAATAAAGGGGCCTGAAATATCCGAATTTACGGGTAAGTCATAAATGGATTTGAACTCGGAAATTGCCGTTTTTGTTTCATCGGATAACTGGCCATCAACAGTTCCAAAATAAAAACCAAGCTGTGAGAGCTTGTTCTGGATATCCAGAGTCAATTCAGGGTAATTCGTTTCGGTTTCCTCTTTAGTATTCACTTCAACGTCTTTGGAGGCTGTTTTGAAAGCAGGGGGGGTAAGCTTTGATTCACTCATCTCTAATGAAGCTGTATTCACAGTTGTTTCTAAGACAGGCTCTGGCTTAATTTTTGGTGCAGCGGCTGGAGCCGACTTCGTCGTTTTGACGGGCTC
>CAYTAJ010000013.1:11484-37921 GCA_964435725.1 uncultured Algimonas sp. | reverse complement strand
TTCAGTTTCAGTTTTAACATCGAGCGGATTGACGATTTCTAATTTTGTCTCTTGGATTAAGTTCTCCGAAGACGCTTCTTTTTCCGGCTCATCGATAGTCGGCAGTTCAGTATTTTCACTTTCTAATTCAGAAGAAACTGGAATATCAGCTTGTTCTAAATCCGCAGGTTTAATTTCTGCTACGGCACTTGCAACGTCTTCCGGAGTAGGGACATCATTCTTAACAACAAGCGCTTCTGACGTTACACTTTGATAGGTAACATAACTTGCACCGACGATTGCCGCCCCGCCCAAGAGAACCGCCAAGGTCATGAATGTGTTTTTGCTGCTGAAACTCTGCCGCACATTATTTGTTACACTCGCGAGAAACGAGGCTTTGGATGATGGCTCCTCCACAGGGAAGGTCAGTTTTGCTGGTGGGCGACTTGCAAGGGAGGCAGGGGCTTTGGTTTCGGCCTTTGCATCCAACGCTGTATGCAGCGCGTTTTCAAGCGCAGTCTCTTCAGAGAAATCAGGTAGATCTGCCGTGTGCATGGCAAGTGCAGCGTCAACATCATCAGCGGAGCCACCGGCTTCGAGATGAGCAATGGCGCGCGTGTATTCGTTTTCACGTTTTTCAAGTGCCTCTAACGATGATTGTGCAATATCCATGTCGTATTCGAGGGCCTGAACCGCTTCGTTGAGCGCTAATTTTTCTTGCTCTAGTGTTTCGCTTTCAAGCTTTGTTTGAGAGAGCTTTGTTTGTGCCGCCTCAAGCTTGCTTTGCAGGTCTTGAACTTTGACCGAAGCCTCGCTGACAAGGCGACTTTGATGTCCAAGTTTTTCTGATGTTTCGCTGATAAGGTCGAGGATTTCAGTATCTTTACGACGCTTGGCTTCTAAGGCGATGCGTTTTGCTTCGGCACGCGCTACGGCCTCTTCAACGACTTTCTGTGCTAGGCTGTATTCAGTTTCAGCTTCATTGAGGGCCAAAGAGAGGGTTTGGCGTTCGCCTTTCAGGCGATCGGCTTCTGTGTGAAGCTTGGCTTGTTCTTCTGCTAAGCCGTCAAGAGAGACTTGCTTCTTTTCGAATGCGGAAAAACGGGTTTCAACGGTGACAGATGTTTTATCTAGCGTTTCTTTTAGCTTTGAGATCTTAGCGTCTTTTTGCTGCTCTTCTTCGTTTAAATTGTTTGCCTTACTGCGCAGAGCAGAGAGGCGTTTTTGCATGTCCCGATTTTCATTTTGGGTGACGTCTAGAGCGCCCGTAAAGCGTTTGAGAGCGGCTTGTCTTTCTGCTTCGCGTTTCGCTGCCAATTGACGTTGGCGGGCCGCTTCAATGCGGCGCGCTTCTTCTGCAAGGCGTTCTTCTTCAAGGCGGCGTTCTTCCTCAATACGGCGCATTTCCTCTTGCTTGAGGCGTTCGGCTTCTTCTAGCGCCTTAGCGGCCCGTTCCATTTCTGCTGCACGCTCTGCTTCAAGACGTAAAGCTTCTTCGGCTTGGCGGGCGGCTTCTTTCGCGCGCCGTGTGGCTTCGGCCTGCGCTGCACTCGCGGCTTCCATTTTTGCTTTATAATCTTCGGTTGCCCGTTGCGCATCAGCAACGCGTTTCTCAGACTCCGTCAATACAGCTTCAGGCTCAAGCTCGGATTTCGATCCACTTGTAAATTTGGATAATAGCCCCCCTGACTTTTCTGGTTTTTTTGTTGAGGTGGATGTCGATAGAGTTCTGGCTCTTTCCCAAGAGAGGGTCTCTTCCAAGCCCAATTCATAAGAGGTAATTGTCAGCTTATCCTCTGGCTTGAGGTTGCCTGTGTATTCATCAGAGAAAAAGACTTGAACGAGGCCGTCTTCGTCCCTGAAAGGTAAGAGGGTGGATGTCTCGTAATCTTTCCAGCCTATCGGGGAGAGCCATTCATTGTCATTTTTACAAACTTTAAGAAGCAGTTTCTCGTTATCGGTTGTGGTCTTGCCTGAAATGATCTCGATAGTTTTTTGCGTGGCCATGTCGTCCCCAATGTCTCGATTTCGCAAAGGCTGCGAATTTACCCTAAATTAGAGAAACATTTGTGAGATGAGTCGCAAGAGGCGGGTCTGAAAAAGGTGTGGGGCAACTCATCCTATCCACAACTTATGTAATTTTGAGAAAACTACAGGGTCGTCCTACATCAATAGAGCGGCTATCCAACGCTTCGTCTTTAAGACTTCTTAAACCCTTCTTTAACCCTTTGTTATCACTCTTCTATCTGAGGTTATCCACAGAGTTATAAACAGTGTGGAAAAGACGATTTATGGCTAATAAATCCCTAAATTGGCATTGTATCCCATAAAATCCCATGTTATCCCAAATAAGAGCTTTTGTGGCGGCATTTTGCTGGGGCTCGGAGGGAAATCATGTTTTTGTCGAGTGTGACAAATAAGGTTGATGCCAAGGGGCGCGTATCCGTCCCTGCGGATTTCCGTGCGGTCGTTTCAAACTCCGGCTTTGATGGTATTGTTGTTTGGCCAAGCTTTGATGGTCCCTATCTAGAAGGTGGCGGCATTGCGCTGATGGAGGAGTATCAGCGCTCACTTGATAGCTTGGATTATTATGATGAAGGGCGCATCGCTTTGCAGCGCGCAATTTTTGCGGCCAGCCGTCCTCTACAATTTGATACGGGCGGTCGTATTTCTTTGCCAAAAGATTTACATGATTATGCAGGCTTGAATGGCCATGTCACATTTGTTGGATTGGGGCGTCGTTTTGAAATTTGGTCACCTGCAGCTCATGAAGAGCGCGCAGAGCAAATGCGTAAATTGGCGAAAGAGCATCGTCACCGTCTTAAGCCTGCTAGCTCACAAATTGGCGCTCCGTCAGGGAGTGTTCGATGAAACATTACCCTGTCATGTTGCCTGAAGTTATTGACGGGCTGAGCCCCAAGTCAGGCGAGGTCTATATAGATGGTACATTTGGCAATGGTGGTTATAGTGAAGCTTTTCTAAAAGCTGCGGATTGCCACGTTATTGGTTTAGACCGCGATCCGAATGTTTCTGCCAGAGCCTCTGAACTCTCGGTGCAATATGCGCCCCGTTTTAAATTGATTCAAACGCCTTTTTCAAAAATGGATGAGCTTGGGCTCGCCCCTGTTGATGCTGTGGTGTTGGATATTGGTGTATCCTCAATGCAACTTGATGAAGGCGAGCGTGGCTTTTCATTTATGCGAGATGGGCCGCTTGATATGCGCATGAGCCAATCAGGTCCCTCTGCCGCTGATGCTGTGACCCATTTATCCCAGAAACAATTAGAGCAGCTTTTCCGATTTTATGGAGAAGAGGCGCGGGCCCGTCATGCGGCAAAAATGATTATTGAGGCGAGAGAGGCCGAGCCAATCACGCGTACGTCCCAATTGGCGGATATTCTGGAAAAGGCGTTGGGGCGTAGAGGGAAAACGCATCCGGCGACAAAGGTGTTTCAGGCCTTGCGCATTTTCGTCAATGACGAGTTAGGTGAGTTGTTCAGAGCCCTCCAAGCGGCTGAAAAACAATTGGCACCGGATGGGCGATTGATTGTTGTCACGTTTCATTCTCTGGAAGACAAAATTGTGAAATCTTTTTTCCGCGAACGCGCAGGAGAAGTGGAGGGTGGTTCACGCTACGCGCCAGTTGTTGAACGAGACGGGCCTGAGCCAAGTTTCTCGCTTCCCAAGCGATCCGTGACAAAGCCATCTAAAACTGAAATTGCAGAGAACCCGCGATCGCGTTCTGCTAAGATGCGTGTGGCTATTCGGACGCGTGCGCAGGCTTGGCCCTTAACGCACCAAGCCTTACGCCATGTTCCGCATCTTGATGATTTGGTGGCGATGTTATGAGTACCTACGCCCATAACCCTTCAGCCAGTAAGCGTCTGACAGCCTTTGTTTTGTTTGTTATCGGCGTCGCGCTGACCGTTTGTTTGTTTTATGTGAAGACCCAATCCCAAACGGCGAAGAATGAAGTGCGCTCACTCGAGCGTGCGATTGCGTCTGAGGAAGCGGCGATTGCCGTTTTGGAAGCTGAATTGGCTTATCGACAAAGTCCGGAGCGTTTATCGAAATTATCGCGTGAGCATTTAGATTTGGCGCCTATCGCGGTCAAAAACACAATAACTCTCAATGCTCTGAGTGAGGAACTTCCTTTACGAGAAGCGGAATTGGAGAGTGTCACAGATGACTGACCTTCAATCCCTTAATGCACAAACGATGGAGGTGGCAGATGACGAGTTTGCTGCCGTTTCCGAAGGGCGTATTCGTATTCGTATTGGGGTATTTGCCTATTTGTTTGTTTTGGGGTTGGTCATTGTAAGGCTGGCAGAGATTTCGCTTTTCGCGCCAGAAAAACATGTTGCGCAATTACCCGAAGCTATTTCAGTTTATCGCGCTGACCTTACGGATCGAAACGGTGAGTTGTTGGCAACGACACTGGAAACATATTCGCTTTATGCTGAACCCCGTCGGATTTGGGATCCAAAGGAAACGGCATTTCAGTTGGCCGCTATTCGTCCCAACCTTGATGTTAAAGTCTTGGAAGAAAAGTTAAGCCGTGACAGGCATTTCGTTTGGGTTGAGCGCGGCCTTACGCCGAAAGAAAAACAAGATGTTTTTAATTTAGGCCTTCCCGGGTTGGATTTCCGAATGGAGTCAAAGCGCGTCTATCCTCGCGGGCAATTAGCGTCTCATGTCGTCGGGTTTACAGATGTGGATATGCAGGGTGTTGCGGGTGTCGAGCGCGCTTTGAATGGCCGATTGACAGAAGAGCAGTCACCGTCTGTCGCTTTGGCAGTCGATATGCGTGTCCAACATGCCGTAACAGATATACTGGCGGAAGAACTTGAGCGATTTGATGCCTTATCGAATGCGGCTGTCGTGTTGGATATGAAATCGGGCGAGATTATTTCTATGGTATCTCTTCCAAACTTTGACCCGAATGTGCCGGGCGCAACATTGCCTGAAACCCGCTTTAATCATGCCTCAATGTCTACTTATGACCTTGGTTCAGTCTTCAAGCCGCTGACAATGGCGATGGCTTTGGAGGATGGTGTTGCTGACAAAGAGGAGTTGTTTGAAGTGCAAAAACCATATCGCGTTTTAAACAAATATATTCGTGATGATCACCCCTCCGACGTACCGCTCAATATGACCGGCGTTCTCGCTGAAAGTTCTAATCGAGGTACAGCGATGATAGCGCAGCGTATCGGGGCAGACCGACAGCAAGAGCATTTGCGTCAATTAGGGTTGCTTAATCGTGTGCCGTTCGAATTGGCAGAAAGTGCCCGTCCACAAATCCAAGACCGCTGGGGCGAAATGGCAACTGTCACGGTGTCTTATGGTCATGGTTTATCTGTGACGCCGCTCTCTCTTGCGGTCGCGACGGGGGCGATGCTCAATGATGGTGTTTATGTGACCCCTACGATTTTACGACGCAGTGCGGCCAATAAAGAGCTTACCCACCGCGTATTTTCGTCTGACGTTTCAGAAGATATGCGCCATATGATGCGGGCCGTTGTGACTCAGGGAACAGGCGGTCGAGCGGATGTGCCTGGGTTCGGCGTTATGGGAAAAACCGGAACGGCGGAGAAGCCAATCGCCGGTGGCTATGATGGTGATCGCCTTGTGACGTCTTTCATTGCGGCTTTTCCTCACTCTGACCCGCGCTATGTCTTGATGGTAACATTTGATGAGCCCAAAGCCATTGAAGGCACTTTTGGTTATGCAACAGCGGGTTGGAATGCCGCGCCGACGGCAGGGCGGATTATTGAGCGCATTGGCCCTATGTTGCCAGGTGCGAGAGATGTTCCAAAGATCGCAGCTTCATCACAGGAGGCTCTGCGATGAGAGATATGGAACTTATCAAATCTCTCAAGGCAATAGGCGTGACTTGCGATAGCCGGTCTGTGCAGCCCGGTATGATATTCGCGGCGTTGCCTGGAACTGTCGTCGATGGGCGGGACTATATTCCACAAGCGATTGAGAAAGGCGCAGTCGCTGTTATTGCTTTGTCGGGGACTGAAACGGATAATGTTCCATTGATTGCAGATGAAAATCCGCGTTTGCGTTATGCGAAAATGGCGCGGGCTTTCTTCCCTGGCCAGCCCAAGACGCTTGTGGCTATGACGGGGACGAATGGTAAAAGCTCAACAGTTGAGTTCCTTCGCCAAATTTGGGCCAGTGCAGGATTGGAAGCCGCGTGTTTTGGGACGCTCGGCGTTATGTCATCAAAGGGCTATGCGCCCATGTCCCATACGACGCCGGATGCGGTGGCCTTGCACAAAACGCTGAATGAATTGGCACAGCAGGGTGTGACTCATGCCGCTATGGAAGCCTCTTCGCACGGTTTGGTGCAATACCGTATGGATGCCGTTGATGTCGTGGCTTCGGGATTTTCAAATTTGACGCAAGATCATTTCGATTATCACAAAGATATGGATGATTATTTTGAAGCGAAAGCGCGTCTTTTTTCTGAATTAACGCCGTCAGATGCACCCGTTATTATTAATATCGATGGGGATTACGGCAAAGAATTGGCGCGTCGCAGCGAAATGCGAGGTCAGACTATCACAACAATTGGATGGCATGGCGATGACATCCGTATTGCGGAGATTATGCCCCATGCCGCATCTCAAGATATTACTCTGATTATTGACGGTCAGCGCTATAAGGTGAATTTACCATTGGCAGGGGAATTTCAATCCTTGAATGCCGTGCAAGCTTTGGCCTTAGCGCTCCAGACAGGCGTGAGCTTAGAGCAAGGTCTGCAAGGACTAGAGAGTTTAAAAGGTGTAGCAGGGCGTTTGGAGCCAGCCGGACAAACAGCAGAAGGCGCACCAGTATTCGTTGACTTTGCCCATACAGAAGATGGTTTGGACAAACTCCTGCGGTCAGTTCGCCCGCATACGATGGGCAAAGTTGTGATTGTTTTTGGATGCGGTGGGGACCGCGATCCGGATAAGCGGCCGAAGATGGGCGCGGTGGCCGCAAAGCTCGCCGATGATGTAATTGTCACGGATGATAATCCACGGACAGAAGATCCCGTAGCCATTCGTGAGGCTGTGATGAAAGGCTGTCCAGAGGCGCAAAATATCGGGGATCGGGAAGAGGCTATTCGACTAGGCATAGAACGCTTAGAGCCGAAAGACTGTCTGGTCATTGCAGGCAAAGGCCACGAACAAGGGCAAATAATCGGAACGGAAGTCATTCCGTTTTCGGACGTAGACGTGGCGCGCAGAATCTTGGCAGAGGCACGATCATGAGCCTTTGGACGTCAAAAGAAATTGCAGAAGCAACAGGCGGAAAAGCTGTTTCAGAATTTGCCGTAGAAAGCCTGTCTATTGATACGCGCAGTCTGGAAAAAGGGGCTTTGTTCATCCCCCTAAAAGACGCGCGCGATGGCCATGATTTTATTCCCCAAGCCATACAAGCAGGTGCAGCAGGGACGTTAAGTGATCGTCCGCTATCTGACACGCCGCATGTTCAAGTCAAAGATACGCTAGAGGCATTAAATGCAATGGCGACGGCTGCGAGAGTACGGTCAAATGCTTTACGAATAGGTGTGACGGGGAGCGTTGGTAAGACGAGCGTTAAAGATGCTCTGGCCGTTATGTTTGCCAGTTTTGGCGCTGTGCACTGGTCAAAAAAGTCTTTCAACAATCACTGGGGTGTCCCGTTGACTTTGGCATCAATGCCAAAAGCAACAGACTTCGGTGTGTTTGAAATGGGTATGAACCATGCGGGTGAGATTAGTGTGCTGACTGAAAAGGTAAGGTCTGAAATTGCGCTAATTACGACAATAGCACCGGCACATTTAGCACAATTCCCAAATGTAGAAGCCATTGCGGATGCAAAGGCAGAGATTATTGAAGGTCTGCCTTCTGACGGTACGCTGATTTTAAATGCTGATAATGCTTACACGCCTCAAATTCGGGCTAAGGCTGATGGGCGTAAAGTTCTTACCTTTGGGCATAGTGCTGAGGCCGATATTCGTATTTTATCATCCGACGTTTCCGAGAAGGGAGTGCAGGGACAATTGCAAGTCGGTGCAGATAAGATAGATTTCGATATTCCAATTCCGGGCGAGCATTGGGCCATGAATGCGGCGGCCTGTATTGCTGTTGCTCTCGCATCAGGCGTGGATTTACAAAAAGCCGCAAACGCACTGGGTAATATTAAGGCGTCAGAAGGGCGCGGTGATGAAACGCTTTTGAACATAGAGGGTAAGTCCGTTACACTCATTGATGAGAGCTATAATGCAAACCCCGCCTCTATGCGCGCGGCTTTATCAGCACTCTCAAACAGACCGGGGCGTCGTCTCGCTGTTTTGGGTGACATGTATGAATTGGGCGCTAATGAAATCAAGCTACATGCAGAGTTAGCGGACCCAATTGAAGCTGCCGGCGTCTCACGCGTTATTGTGACAGGGGAATGTATGCGGGCTCTACGAGGGGCTTTACCCCAACCCTTACGCGGCGCTTGGGTGCATAATGCAGATGAAGCCTATGAAGCTCTCATGTCAGAAATAGAAGACGGCGATGTCGTCATGATTAAAGGCTCAAATGCCACGGGGCTGGGGGCGTTGTCGAAACGCCTTAAAGGGGAGTTCGGCTAATGTTATATGAGATTTTTGGGCCATTGGCTGAAGATTTTCAGCTGTTTAATTTATTTAATTACATAACCTTTCGCGTGGGCGGTGCTCTAATGACGTCGCTCATTATCTGCTTTATTTTTGGCCCGCGCATGATTGATGCTTTGCGCGCACGCCAAGGCAAGGGGCAGCCTATTCGCGAAGACGGACCGGAAAGTCATATTATTGCTAAAGCGGGCACACCGACCATGGGCGGATTGATGATCCTTCTGGCTGTTGTAATTTCCACATTGTTATGGGGTAATTTGCGAAGCCCGTTCTTGTGGACTGTGTTTTTTGTGACTGTGGGCTTCGGCGCAATTGGTTTTTATGATGACTATCTCAAAGTGTCTCGCCAGTCACACAAAGGTTTCTCCGGGAAAATAAGGCTCTTATTGGAATTTATTATTGCGGCTGTCGCTGTCTGGATACTGACAACAGCCTTCCCACAAGAAGGCGATTTCGCTACAGGTCTTGCTATTCCACTGCTCAAAAACTTCACGATTAATCTCGGTATCTTCTTCATTCCTTTTGGATGTTTGGTGATTGTAGGCTCCGCCAATGCTGTCAACCTAACTGACGGGTTGGATGGTCTCGCCATCGTGCCGGTTATGATTGCGTGTATGAGCTTGGCTTTCATTGCTTATCTCGTCGGTAATGCGATTTTCTCGAACTATCTGGGCGTTCCTTTTGTGCCGGGCAGTGCTGAGATTACGATTTTCTTGGGCGCGATTATTGGCGCGTCCCTTGGCTTCCTCTGGTTTAACGCACCACCAGCTATGGTCTTTATGGGTGACACAGGGTCATTGGCATTGGGCGGCGCGCTTGGGACGACGGCTGTGGCGATTAAACACGAAATCGTTTTAGCGATTATCGGGGGGCTTTTCGTTTTAGAGGCTGTATCCGTCATCGTTCAGGTGGCAAGCTTTAAGTTAACCGGCAAACGGGTCTTCCGCATGGCACCTATCCATCATCATTTTGAGAAAAAAGGGTGGGCTGAACCCACTATCGTCATTCGTTTCTGGATCATTGCTATCATCTTGGCTTTGATCGGATTGTCCACATTGAAGCTGCGGTAAGAGATATGATTAAAGCGGCACAATTTGCGAAACAAACGCTTGCGGTCTTCGGTTTGGGTCGCACGGGGATTACGGCGGCTCTGTCTCTTCAGGCGGGCGGAGCAGATGTGCTGGCATGGGATGACCGCGAAGAGGCTCGCCAAAGTGCAGAGGCGCAAGGTGTGACGATTGGTGATCTACAATCCGCGAATTGGTCAGAGATTGATGCACTTGTTTTATCACCTGGTGTACCACATCATTTACCCAAGCCGCATTGGTCAGCAGAACTTGCACAAAAAGCGGATGTGCCAATAATTTGTGATATCGAGATTTTAGCACGAGAAGTGAGTGCTATTCCCGAAGACAGCCGTCCAAAAATTGTGGCTATCACAGGTACAAATGGAAAATCGACAACCACAGCCCTGATAGGGCATATTCTGAACACTTGCGGGAAAGATGCCCAAATTGGGGGCAATATTGGCCGTGGTGTTTTAGATTTAGATCGTATGCACTCGGGCTCTTATTTTGTGATTGAGCTGTCTTCCTATCAATTAGAGCGCACATATTCCTTGCGCGCTAATGCGGCCGTTTATCTTAATTTGAGCCCTGACCATCTTGACCGACACGGGGATATGGAAGGCTATGGCAATGCCAAAAAGCGTATTTTCCTTAATCAGAAGTACACTGATACGGCTGTGATTGGGACAGATGATGAAAACGGCAAAGCTCTGTTGTGTGAGTTACTGGCGGAAAAGAATAATGAAGTCGTACCAATCTCGGCTAAGCGCTCAATCGGTTCCGGTGTTTTCGTTCTGGGCGGTAAGCTATTCTCAACACAGGGCGCCCGTGTTGAAGAGATTTGTGACGTTAAAAAAGCCCAGGCTCTGGAGGGACAACATAATTGGCAAAATGCCGCCGCTGCTTTTGCCGCTGTTCAATCGCTGGGTTTGCGTCCGCGCGATATTGGCAAAGCCATTCTAAGCTTTCCGGGATTGGCCCATCGTATGGAAACGGTCGGTAAAGCCGGCAAAGTGCGTTTCGTCAATGACAGCAAAGCGACGAATGCAGATGCGGCCGAGCAGGCGCTTAAAAGCTATGATGAGATTTTCTGGATTGCAGGCGGTGTAGCGAAAGAGGGCGGTATTGAATCGCTCAGCCCCTATATGAAGAATATCAAAAAAGCTTATTTGATCGGTGAGTCATCAAAGCAATTCGCCAAGACACTTATTAAAGAGAAAGTAGATTATAAAGTATCCGGTGAATTAGGTATGGCAGTGATGTGCGCGACGCGAGATGCGCTTTTGTCCAAAGCCAAAAACCCCATCATCCTCTTGGCCCCCGCCTGTGCAAGTTTTGACCAATTCCCGAATTTCGAAGTGCGCGGAGACGCGTTCAAGGCACAGGCACAAAAAGTAATCGACCTCTTTGATGCTGAAATGAAGGCGAAACGAAAACCACATGATAAGGCGATAGCGTCATGAATAATGTCGCGCCGGGACATATGCTGGTCTCGCGCACGCGTCGTACGCCCATTGGTGAATGGTGGCGGAGCGTAGATCAAATTCAATTGGGTTTGCTGATTGTCTTAATCGGCGCAGGTCTCATTTTATCCATGGCAGCGTCCCCGGCGGCTGTGGCGCGTTTGGATTATTCATCACCTTTCTACTTTCTTTATCGCCACCTTTTCTTTGCCTTCGCAGGATTAGGCGGAGCGATATTTATCTCGTTTTTGGGCCCGCTTTGGGCGCGCCGACTGGGAATAGTGACATTGCTGGGCGCTTTCGCGCTACTGATTGCCTTGCCCTTTATCGGGTATGAGGTGAAAGGCGCTGTCCGGTGGGTTCGGATCGGCTCTTTCGGTTTACAGCCTTCTGAATTCGCGAAACCTGCCTTTATCGTTTTTGCGGCTTGGATGTTCTCTGTTCGTAAACGTGATCCAAATGTGCCGTCAGTCCTTATTGTCTTCTTCGTTTATGCGGCCTTGATAGGATTGCTTATTACGCAGCCGGATTTTGGACAGTCATTCTTGCTGACGCTCGGCTTTGCGGCTGTGTTTTTCTTCGCCGGATTATCACTTGGATGGGTCGTTTTCTTCTTGGGCGTTTCAATCATCGGCGTTGTAGGCGCCTATTTATCACTCCCGCATGTGAGAGCACGTGTTGAGGCCTTTATGTCGCCTAATTCTGCCGATAGCTATCAGACGGATAAAGCGCTGGAGGCGATTGCAAATGGTGGATTTTTGGGACGTGGCCCGGGCGAGGGTGCAGTGAAATATAGTCTGCCTGACGGGCATACAGATTTTATTTTCGCTGTGACGGTCGAGGAGTTTGGTTTCCTCATTTCTGTTGTTTTAATTTTTCTGCTCGCGAGTTTTGTCATTCGCGCCTATCGCAATGCTTTGCGTCTCAATGATTATTTTTCTCAATTAGCTGTCGCTGGACTGGCAACGCTCATTGGTATGCAAATGGTGATTAATTTATTTGTGAATTTGAACATGGCACCGGCCAAAGGTATGACGCTGCCTTTCATTTCTTACGGCGGTTCATCACTTCTGTCCCTATGCTTTACAGCGGGTCTTATATTGGCGTTTACGTGTAAGCGTCCCGGTGCCTATGGATATGGGGACTGACCATGCCTAAGCTCCTAATGGCAGCGGGCGGCACGGGCGGTCATATGTTTCCTGCACAAGCTCTGGCTGAACAGCTAAAAGCCAAGGGTTGGGACATTGCCATGATGACGGATGCCCGGGGACGCAAACATGCGGGCAAGATACCGGCAGACCCCATCATCGATGTAAAGGCGGCCAGTATTTCTCCCCGAAAACCGATTGCGGCCATAAAGGGTATGTTTTTATTGAGCCAGGGTGTGAAACAAGCACGGACTTTTATCAAAGACTGGCAACCGGATGTGGTGGTTGGCTTTGGAGGATATCCGGCTTTTCCGGCAATGCAGGCGGCTCAAGCGCTTGGCATTCCAACAGTTTTACATGAACAAAACGCTGTCTTGGGCCGTGTGAATCGAGTTTTCGCCAAGAAAGCCAAATGCGTGGCCTCCGGATTTGAAACGCTGATGCGGTGCCCGCCAGAAGCTAAACATGAAGTCATTGGCAACCCTCTGAGAGATCAAATTATTGAGGCCATACCAAAAAATTATACGCCGCCGAAAGACGATATAAACTTACTGATTGTTGGGGGTAGCCTCGGCGCAAAGATTGTAAGCGAAGTCGTACCGCAAGCCATTGCGATTTTACAGGAAGATATCAGGTCACGACTAAAGGTTACGCAACAAACGCGCCCAGAATATCAAGAGGACGCCAAACGCCTCTACCAAGCTGCTGGTGTTTCAGCCATCTGTGAGACATTCTTCTCAGATATCGAAACGCATCTGGCTGCGGCGCATTTCGTGATTGGCCGCGCGGGGGCCTCTTCGGTTTCAGAAATTGCCGTTATGGGCAAGCCGAGCCTACTGGTTCCACTCGCAATCGCGATGGATGACCATCAAACCGCCAACGCACAGTCACTAGAACGCCTTGGCGCTGCCGATATTCTGCCTGAATCCGAGTTTACGCGAGAGACAGTGAAAACTATCTTGGAGAAAAGGCTCAGTGATTCGACCTGGCTTAAAACCGCAGCAGACGCCGCCCGCACCGCCGGAAAGCCGCAAGCCGCATCAGACCTCGCAGCGTTGGTCACGGCCATCGCCCTCAAATGATAGACGCCTCTTCCCACGGGGCTGTGACAACAGGGAAAACATGCCCCAGCCTGATTTAAAGACAAAGGCCCTCGCAACAAAGGTTCCGTTTGATACGGGCCCCATCCATTTTGTAGGAATTGGTGGTATTGGCATGAGCGGTATCGCCGAAGTGCTGCTTAATCTCGGCTATCAAGTCCAAGGCTCTGATATGCGTGAAAGCGCCAATACAGAGCGGTTGAAAAAACTCGGCGCTACGATTTTTATCGGACAAAAAGCGGAACAGGTGAACGGCGCTGGAGCCATTGTTATGTCCTCCGCAATCAAACCGGATAACGCAGAACTCGTTGAGGCACGGGCGCAGTCTATTCCCGTTGTGAGGCGGGCAGAGATGTTGGCAGAACTCATGCGGCTTAAATGGACAATTGCTGTGGGCGGTACGCATGGAAAAACGACAACGACAACGATGATTGCGGCTTTGCTGGAAGGCGGCGATATAGATCCAACCGTTATCAATGGCGGCATCATCAACGCCTATGGCTCTAATGCCAAACTCGGCCTCGGCGACTGGATGGTGGTTGAGGCGGATGAGAGCGATGGGTCTTTTCTCAAGCTCTTCCCAACCGTTGCGGTTGTTACAAATATCGACCCTGAACATATGGAACATTATGGCGAGTTTGATGTCTTGCGGGATGCGTTTCGAACCTTTGTTGAAAACTTGCCGTTCTATGGGTTCTCAGTGCTCTGTATAGATCATCCCGAAGTGCAGGCTTTGGTCAGCAAAATCACGGACCGTCGTGTCATAACCTATGGCTTCAATCCTCAAGCCGATGTTCGGGCAGAGAATCTGGAATTAGAACCTGAAGGCTCCCGTTTTGATGTCGTCTTTGACGGTGAGGAGACTTGGAAAAGTTTGTTCCTGCCTATGGCGGGTAAGCATAATACTCAGAATGTTTTATCAGCGATTGCCGTTTCGCGGGAACTTGGTTTGAGCGAGGATCAAGTGCGTGCCGGACTGAATAGTTTCGGGGGCGTTAAACGCCGCTTTACAAAAGTTGGCGAGTGGAAAGGCGTGACAATCATTGATGATTATGGACACCACCCAGTCGAGATTGCCGCCGTTCTTCAAGCGGCGCGTCAGGTGGCTAAGGGTAAAGTTCACGCCGTCGTGCAACCCCATCGTTATTCCCGATTGGAACATCACTTTGAAGACTTTTCGACCTGTTTTAACAATGCAGACCATGTCTATGTCGCGGATGTTTACGCCGCAGGCGAACAGCCCATAGAGGGCATAAGCGGACCTGCCTTAGTCGAGAGCCTGATGTCACATGGTCACAAGAACGTGTCTGTTACGTCGAAACAAACACTCGCCAAAGACCTAAAGGCGGAGTTGAACGAAGGCGATCTTATTGTCTGTTTGGGGGCTGGGGATATTACATATTGGGCCGCAGACCTCGCTTCGAATTTGGACGCCGCCTAAATGGCTCTCATCGACCGTTTGCCCGACGTTCGGGGCTCATTAAAGGCGAATCTGCCTTTAGCACCCTATAGCTGGTTACGCGTGGGTGGGCCTGCGGAAGTCTTTTTCATGCCCAAGGATGAAGCAGATCTTGCGCATTTTCTTTCCTCCACACCGGACGATATTCCTGTGCAAGTCTTAGGTGTAGCCTCCAACACGCTCATTCGGGATGGCGGGGTTAAAGGGGTCGTGATTAGGCTCGGCCCAGCCTTCGCCAAAATCTCAACAGAAGGACAGAAGCTCACGGCGGGCTCTGCCGCCTTAGATAATAAAGTGGCGAGAGAGGCCGCAAAAGCGGGAATTTCCGGACTTGAGTTTTACGCAGGTATCCCCGGCACAATCGGCGGGGCTTTGCGCATGAATGCAGGGTGTTATGGCGGTGAAACAAAAGACGTATTGGTTGAAGCCGTGGCCATAGATCGACGGGGGCGAAGGCAGGTGATGACCGTTGAGGATTTCAACTATCGCTATCGCGGCAGTGATGCGCCTGCAGATCTGATTTTCACACAAGCCACATTCAAAGGCGAAGGTGATGCGCCGGACGCGATAATGTCCCGTATAAACGATATCACAGCAAAGCGTGAAGAGAGCCAACCTATCCGTGAGAAAACAGGGGGCTCGACATTCAAGAACCCAGATCCTGAACAATCTGGCGGACGCGGCGCGTGGCAAGTCATTGATGCAGCCGGTGGTCGAGGCTTTCGTGTAGGTGGGGCACAAATGAGTGAGAAGCATTGTAACTTCATGATTAATACGGGAGACGCGACAGCCGCTGACCTTGAAGCTTTAGGAGAGACTATCCGTCAAAAGGTCAAAGACAGCGAAGGTGTTGATCTGGAATGGGAAGTAAAACGCATCGGAGAGCCTGCATGAGAGTGGCCGTTCTAAAAGGGGGAATATCATCAGAGCGAGAAGTATCGCTTATTTCCGGCCAAGAATGTGCTAAAGCTCTGCGAGCCTGTGGTTATGATGTGGTTGAAATCGATGTCACCCAGCGACTCTGGGAGCAATTGAAAGAAGCAGAACCCGATGTCGTATTTAATGCCTTGCACGGGGATTGGGGCGAAGACGGTCGCGTTCAGGGTGTCCTCGACATGTTTGGTAAGCCTTATACGCATTCCGGCGTTATGGCGTCTGCGCTTGCCATGGATAAGCATCGGGCCAAACAAGTTCTGAAAGATGTTGGCATAACCGTACCGGAAGGGGGGCTTTTTGATCGTGGGGATGTGTCTAAATCACATCCTATTGCCCTGCCTTATGTCGTGAAACCAAATGGGCAAGGTTCTTCTCAATCCGTTTACATTATTGATGGAGATGATGACAGCCATTCCACAGCTATCGCCGAAGATATTGATATGGGAGATGAGGTCATCGTTGAGTCCTACATTCCCGGACGTGAACTGACGGTCGCTGTCATGAATGATCGGGCATTAGCTGTGACCGAAATAATCCCTCAGACAGACTGGTATGATTATGAAGCCAAATATGCGGATGGCGGGTCAATCCATGTGGTTCCGGCGGATATTCCGCCTGAAGTCACAGAACTTTGCCTGAAATGGGCTGTAAAAGCGCATAAAGCCTTGGGATGTCGAGGACTTTCCCGCGCAGATTTCAGATTTAATGAAAAAAATGCTGAATCTGATGACATAGTAAACAAAATCGTAATGCTTGAACTGAATACTCAACCCGGAATGACTCCGAAATCGCTTGCGCCAGAGCAAGCGGCTTATGTCGGAATAAGTTTTGAACAGCTTTGTCGCTGGTTGGTTGAGGACGCTACATGGCCAAGGTAAAGAAAAATCAGTCCTATAATAGCGGACCGGTTAGTCGTGTCTCACCCTTAAAGCCCGGGTTACGGGGCGCAAAAAACTGGACAGCGTCTAAAGTGCGTGCGGCCGGGCACTCTAAAAAAAGTTTTCTTCAATTTTGCGCAGGTGTTGTGGGCGTTTTTCTGGCCATCACAATTATGGCACTATGGCTGGGCGGTTTCTGGCCGCAAATCATTCAAAACGGTAAGATATTCAAACAAAACCGTCTGATGGATATGGGTTTCGTCGTCGAACGTGTCGATGTCATGGGTGAAGGGCGTTTAAATGAGCAAGATGTTTTGCGTGCCGTCAATATCCGTCCCGGTGATTACTTCTTTGGTGTGGATTTGAAAGAAGCGCAAACGCGTACAGAAAGCCTGCCTTGGGTTGATCGCGCAGTTGTCCGTCGTTTGTGGCCAAACCGTATCGTCGTTCAATTAGTCGAAGCACAACCCTATGCGCTATGGCAGAAAGAGGGACAGTTAGCTCTCGTCAATGAAACAGGTGATGTTATTGCGCCTGTTACAGAGACCTCTTCTCTGCCGACAGGCTTATTGCATGTTGTCGGTGAGGGTGCCGAGCGTGAAGCGGCGACGCTCGAAGCGTCTCTGGCGGCATGGCCGGACATTCGTCAACGCATTCATTCAGCCGTTTACGTGTCTCAGCAACGCTGGGACTTGGTGCTAGATGGCAATGTAAAAGTGAAGTTGCCAAAGGAAGGCGTCGATCTGGCCTTATCAAATCTTTCAAATCTCCAACGCCAAACGCAAATACTGGATCGTACCGTCAGTGCAATAGACCTCCGTTTAAAAGACAGAATTTCTGTCCGTCCAACGGAACCGGAACAAGCCTAAAGACACTATGTTCGGGCGGTCTAAACAGAAAACCTCTGAGACGGTGGCTGTTCTCGACATTGGGTCGAGCAAAGTCGTATGCTTGATTGGCAAAGAAGAGCCCGGCATGGGCGTTCGCCTTATCGGTAAAGGCTTTGGTGTCAGCGCAGGCGTCAAAAACGGGGCTGTTATCGATCTTGAGGCAGCAGAAGCGGGTATTCGCTCTGCCGTTGAAAAAGCGGAACGGGCCGCAGGCGTGACAGTCCAAGGTGTGAATGTAAATGTGGCATTGCGGTCTTTACGCTCACAGCATTTGCGGGTTCAGACAGAATTTGCCAGCGGCGAGGTCGCTGATCGTGACCTCAAACGCGTCCTGAGCAGTAGCCTATCAGAGTTATCCCAACCGGATTACGCCATCCTTCATGCTATTCCTATGAATTGGAGTGTGGATGGGGAAACCGGTATTAACGACCCAAGGGGCATGTTCGGAAAATCCTTAGGCGTGGATATGCACTTTGTCTTGGGCGGAATAGGCCCTTTACGCAATCTTGCCCATTGTATTGAGCGCTGCCACTTGCAAATCCGTTCTGTCACAGCGTCTCCATATGCGTCTGCCATGTCAGTTTTGACCGAAGATGAGCGTGATTTGGGTGTGACCGTTATTGATATGGGCTCCGGCATTACGTCTGTTGCTGTCTTTAGGGATAATGTTTTGGTCCATGTCGACGCGCTGGGAGTCGGTGGTCGAAACGTCACGCATGATATTGCGCGGGGCCTCGCAACACCGCCGGAGGCAGCAGAGAGAATTAAGACGATATATGGCTCAGCCCTTCATGGTGCCGATGATGAATATGTCATGGTGCCGTGTCCGCCTGTTGGCGCTCAAGACCGGTTGCAGCATCATCCGCGGTCACTCGTCACACAAATCGTTCGGTCGCGAATTGAAGAGACTTTTGAGCTTATCAGCGAGCGCCTTCATCACGCGGGTATGGACAGCATTGCTGGCAGGCAGATTGTTCTGACAGGGGGTGGGGCGCAATTGAGCGGTGTTCGAGAGTTAGGCGAGCTTATCTTCAATAAGCGAGTCCGAATTGGTCAACCTCACGGTATCTTTGGGCTTGATGAAATGCTGACATCTTCAGACTTTGCGGTCGCCACAGGCATGCTCAAACAAGTTTATGAGAATAAAGGTGAAGCGATTACAGGGCCCCCTGATTTATCGGGGCGTCGATTCAAAGCGCGCCGATACTCCGGTCATGCTTTGGGGCGTTCATTTCAGTGGCTCAAAGAGAACTTTTAAAATGCGAATTCGCGCCTAGGGCGCATAAAACGCATGCAAAAGGTTAAAATTTAGCGTCCGGTTAATGGCCCATTAACGGTTTCCGACCATCACTATAGTTAACTAAACATTGACCATACCTAGGATTCGTCATGCCTATCAGTCTCTCTTTGCCAAAAGCCGTTGAACTTAAACCCCGTATTGTTGTGATTGGTGTCGGGGGAGCTGGTGGCAATGCGGTTAATAATATGATCGCTGCTGGATTGGACGGTGTCGAATTTGTCGTTGCCAATACGGATGCTCAAGCGCTTGCTCTGTCACGCGCAGATCGTCGGGTTCAAATGGGAGGTGGAGTGACCCAAGGGCTTGGTGCTGGCATGCGCCCTGAAATTGGTGAAGAGTCAGCGGAAGATAGCCTTGATGAAATTATTGAGCATCTTGACGGCGCGCACATGTTATTTGTCGCCGCAGGCATGGGCGGCGGTACAGGCACAGGCGCCGCACCTGTCATCGCACGTGCAGCCCGTGAGAGAGGAATTCTAACAGTAGGCATCGTGACGAAACCTTTCATGTTTGAAGGCTCTCGCCGGATGAAATTGGCAGAGCAAGGCATTGAGAATCTATATGCCTCCGTCGACACGATGATTACTATTCCTAACCAGAACCTCTTCCGTGTCGCGACAGAAAGCACGACAATGTCAGATGCCTTCTCAATGGCAGATGAAGTGCTTTACAGTGGCGTTCGGGGTGTGACCGACCTTATGGTTGTTCCAGGCTTGATCAATCTTGATTTTAATGATGTCAGAACCGTGATGGACGAAATGGGTAAAGCCATGATGGGAACAGGTGAAGCAACAGGTGAACGCCGCGCGGTTGAAGCGGCTGAATCAGCTATTAACAACCCGCTCTTAGATGATGTCTCTTTAAAAGGGGCTAAGGGTGTTCTTATCAATATTACGGGCGGCTCTGATCTCACACTTTATGAGGTGGATGAAGCTGCGTCTCTCATTCGCGGGCAGGTTGATGAAAATGCGAATATCATCGTGGGGTCAGCGCTTGATGATGATCTTGACGGTATTATTCGCGTCTCAGTCGTTGCAACGGGTGTTGATTCTGAAGCGCGTGCCGAAGCGCCGCCTGCGCCTTTCATATCTCGAACTGCTGAGGTTAAAGTTAGCGCGGTTGAGGATGTTGAGGAAGCTCTCGAAGATATAGCGGCGGAGCAAGCCGTAGCCCAAGATCGTTTTGAGGCTTACAACCCCGTTGCAGATATGCAGAAAGAAGTGGCACAAGAATTTACGCAAGCCGAGAGAACGCCACCCCCTTACACCGCGCCGCGTCCTTATCCGCCAAAAGTTGAGGCCCCAGTACAGCAAGTGCAGGCGGCACCAACACCGCCCGCGCCACAGCCTATTCCAGAGCCTGCACCAGCGAGTGCCTCGAAGGGAGCATTTGGTGGATTTTTTGGGCTTCGTAAAAAAGCGCCTGTTGCGCCACCGCAGACACAAACACAGACTTCAAAAGCACCTATTGGTGATCTCTTTGGGGACGATATGGAAGACGAATTGGAAATCCCAAGCTTTTTAAGACGCCAAAGTCGTTAATCTATCTTACAAATGCGTCAGAAATAACGAAAACCCAGCGTAATTGCTGGGTTTTTTGCATTTTGTAACACGCTGTAACATGAGGTTTATTGTTGGTTTTTTTGTCTGAGGTACTCATGTTTTGAGTTATGGCGAATGTAAGACGACAATCGACGATTAATGCCCCTGCCGTCTGTGCGGGTATAGAACTGCATGGCGGTAATCATACCCGTTTGGTTATGCGACCGGCACCGGTTAACGCAGGCCTTGTTTTTATCAGAACAGATGTAAAAGATCGTGATAATCGCGTTGTGGTCGAGCCGGATGGTGTGTCTGGCGTTAAAAACTGTACGACATTGCAAAATGCCGCCGGTGTAAAAATATCCACTATTGAACATCTGTTAGCGGCGCTTGCCGCGACAGGCATTGATAACCTTTACATGGAATTGGATGGGCAAGAGCTGCCCGCGCTTGATGGGTCGGCTGAACCCTTTCTGAAATTAATTGAACAAGTTGGCGTGATGCGTCAGCAAGCGCCGCGTCGCTATGTTGAGGTTCTAAAGCCGGTGGAAGTCCGTAAAGGTGAGGCTTTCGCCCGGATTTCACCTGCTTCTAAACTTAGCTTAAGTGTATCGATTGATTTTGAAGATGAAGCCATTGGTCAACAAAAGGTCGATATCGAACCGGATGTAAGAGCTTTCCGTGAGCGTTTAGCGTCTGCGAGAACATTTGCACGTTTGCACGAAGTGGCGGCTTTACAAGCGGCTGGCCTATCCAAAGGCGGATCCTTCGATAACGCTATCATTGTTGATGGAGATAAGGTCTTAAACCCTGAAGGCCTGCGCTTTGCTGATGAATTTGTCCGGCACAAGGCGTTGGACCTTCTCGGGGATTTATACCTCGGAGGGCCCATTTTGGGCCGCGTGGAAACTCATGCCTCTGGGCATGGATTAAACCATGATTTGCTCATGGCTTTATATGGCAATGCAGACGCTTGGCGCTTTGTTTCTCTTGATGACGAGGGCGCATTGGACAAAAAATCAGCCTATCCGCAGTTTTTAAGTGATTCTACGCTGCAAACGGTTCCTGCATAACAGTTTTCTCACTTTCCGCGACGCGGTCCATCCTTTAAGAGACCATGGAAATATAAAAGGATGTGAGCAGAATCACACCTCTTAAGCGGACAGGCTCTATGGCTTTTGACAAGATTTATAAGATAACGGTGAAAATGGCGCTCATTGGGGCTGTTGGGTTTACCTTATCTGCATGCTCGGTTTTAGGCGGGAATGACGCCAAAGAGCGCCTGGCCTATGTCGAGCGCCCGGCGGAGTTGATTTACAATCAAGCTTTGGATCGTGTTGAACGCAATGACTGGGAGCGGGCAAACCTCTTATTCCAAGAAGTTGAACGTCAGCATCCGTTTTCAAAATGGGCCCGTCGCGCCATGCTGATGAGTGCCTATGCGCATTACCGTTCTGCGGATTATGACGAAAGTATCGCAACGGCACAGCGCTTTATTAGCCTTCACCCCGGTAATGATAGCACGCCTTATGCTTATTACCTCATTGCAATAAATTATTACGACCAAATTTACGATGTGGGTCGTGATCAGGCGACGACTGTGAATGCTGAAGCTGCCTTGCAGCAAGTTGTACGTCGCTATCCTGACAGTGATTATGCAAGAGACGCCCGTTTGAAGCTCGAACTCACCCAAGACCATTTGGCGGGTAAGGAAATGAGCATTGGCCGTTATTACCTCAAAGAAAATCAGCAATTAGCCGCCATTGGACGCTTTAAAAACGTAGTGCGTGATTACGAAACAACGTCGCAGGTCGAAGAAGCGCTACATAGATTAGTCGAATCTTATGTTTCGCTCGGGATTATTAGCGAAGCAAAATTGGTTGGCTCTGTTCTTGGCTATAACTATCCTGATAGCCAGTGGTATGCCGACAGCTATGATCTTCTTCAAGGCTATGGCGTCGATCTTGAAGCCGAGATTAAGAAAAACCGTCGCGATGGATATTGGCGTCGCCTGAGAGAGCGACTGTTCTAGGGCCATGCTAAGCGGGCTGTCGGTTCGAAATGTTGTCCTTATCGAGCAGTTGAATCTTGAATTCAGCGATGGCTTAACGGCGCTCACAGGTGAAACGGGCGCCGGTAAATCTATCATTTTAGACTCTCTGGGCATGGCGACAGGGGCGCGTTCAGATCGGGGTCTTATACGGGCAGGGGCTGATAAAGCAGAAAGCACAGCCGCTTTTACCTTGTCACAGAACCACCCTGTCATTGGCTTGCTGGAAGAGCAGGATATTGACGTCGAAGAAAACGAAGATTTGACCTTACGCCGCGTTATTCGTGCTGACGGACGCAGTAAAGCCTATATCAATGATGCGCCTGTGAGTGTTAAATTACTGTCCGAAGTGGGCCGTCTTTTATTAGAAGTTCATGGGCAACATGATGGTCGTGGCCTGTTGGACCCGTCTACACACATAAAACTATTGGACGTATTTGGTGGGCATCAATCAGAGCTGAATGCTGTATTCACGGCCTATAAAACCCATAAAGAGGCTGAAACCGCGCTCCAGTCTTTATTAACCCTCCAAGCAAAGGCGGGCGATGAACAAGACTTCCTGGAACATGCCATTGCCGAATTAGATCGTCTTGATGCGCAACCGGGTGAGGACGAGATTCTCGCTGATGAACGTCGTTTCTTACAAGGTGCAGAGGGAGCATTGTTAGAGCTAAAGGCCGCTCAAGAGGCTTTGGGCGAAGACGGGGCCTTCGAAGAGCGTCTCTCAATGGCTTTGGCGGGTATTGAGCGTGTGAACAGTAAGTTTGGTGAAAGTGAACTTCCCGCAGCGAAAGCCCTCGAACTCGCGGCGGAAGCATTGGATCGGGCTTTGTTGGAAACACAAGAGGCACGAAATGCGGTTAGTCTCGCTGCGCAAAGTTTTGATGTCGAACCCGGTCGTCTCGATGAAGTTGAAAAGCGGCTATTTGCGCTGCGGGCTGCTGCCAGAAAATATAATTGTGACTTGTCTGGCTTGATTAATGTCAGAGCTAAATTTGCTGATGAATTAGCGGCCATTGAAACGGTTACTCTGGATATAGAAAAGGTTCGTAAGCGGGCTGAGGCTGCGAAACAGGCCTATCAAAAAGCTTGCGGTGTTTTGACGAAAGTGCGGCAGAAGGCGGCCAAGGCTTTGGACAAAGCTGTCGCGACAGAATTACCCCCGTTAAAAATGGAACGGGCCACATTCGAAACGGCGATTGAAGACGCTCCCGAAAGCGCAAGCGGCACAAATCAAGTGCGTTTTCGTGTTTCCACAAATCCGGGAACGCCTCTGGGGCCTTTGGATAAGATAGCCTCGGGTGGTGAAATGGCGCGTTTTGCACTCGCGATAAAAGTGGCCTTGGCAGGTAAGAACGACGCGGTGATGGTATTTGATGAAGTGGACCAAGGAGTGGGCGGGGCAGTCGCGAATGCCGTTGGTAAACGGCTCTCTAAATTGGCCGGTAGCGCACAAGTTTTTGTGGTCACGCATAGTCCACAAGTGGCGGCCGCGGCGGATCATCAATTCCGTATTGAAAAATCTTCAACAGGGTCAACCACAACGACCCAAGTTCACGCCGTCGCAGATGAGGCGAGGGAAGAAGAAATTGCTCGTATGTTGGCCGGTGAAACAGTGACGCAAGAAGCCCGCGCCGCCGCGCGCCAATTAATGGCCTCATGACAGAAAAAGACGCAAAAAAACGCATTGCCGCGCTGAGCATGGAAATTCGTGCGGCGGATGAGCAATATTACAATGAAGACGCCCCGGCTATTACAGATGCTGAATATGATGCGTTGAGAAAAGAACTCATAGCCCTAGAAACAGAATTTCCGCATTTGATTGCAAAGAACAGCCCGACCCAAAAAGTGGGCGTTAAGCCATCGGGGAAATTTGGCAAAATCAAACATCGTGTCCCCATGCTGTCTTTGGATAATGCCTTTAATGATGGTGATGTCGAAGACTTTGTGGGGCGTGTGAAACGCTTCCTCAGCCTACCGAGTGATGCCCCTCTCCAATTTACGGCAGAGCCTAAAATTGACGGCCTCTCTGCGGCTCTGCGATATGAGAAGGGTCAGCTTGTGACAGGCGCAACACGCGGAGATGGGCAGACGGGTGAAGATGTCACACGCAACCTCATGACCCTGAAAGAGGATGTACCGCACGCGCTCAAAGGTAAGGGCTGGCCTGATGTGTTGGAAGTCCGCGGCGAGGTCTATATCGAGCACGAAGCCTTTGCCGAAATGAATGCCGCGCAGCTTGCGGCAGGAAAAGCAGAGTATAAAAATCCGCGAAACGCGGCGGCAGGGTCCTTACGCCAAATCGACCCCAGCGTAACAGCAGAACGTCCCTTACGGTTTTTTGCCTATACATGGGGCGAGGTCGGTGCGCCGTTGTCCGATACGCAAATGGGCGCAGTTGAAAAACTGGCCGAGTGGGGCTTTTCGACAAACCCCGATATGAAATTACACGACAGCGCTGCATCGATGATTTCTCACTATCATAACATCGAAGAAAAGCGGTCCGCGCTTGGCTATGATATTGATGGCGTCGTTTATAAGGTCAATGATCTCGCGCTTCAGGATAGGCTAGGCTTTGTCTCGCGCGCCCCGCGATGGGCCATTGCGCATAAATTCCCGGCAGAAAAAGCCGTGACGACGCTGGAAGCCATTGATGTCCAAGTCGGGCGGACAGGATCGCTTACGCCCGTTGCCAGACTGACGCCCATTACGGTAGGCGGCGTCGTTGTCTCGAATGCGACCTTACATAATGAAGATGAAATTGCGCGTTTAGGCGTTAAGCCTGGCGACACCGTTGAAATACAGCGTGCAGGGGACGTCATTCCGCAAGTTCTTCGTGTCGTTGAAGAGGGAGATGGCGAACCCTATAGCCTTCCGAAAAACTGTCCGATCTGCGGCGCAGATGCTCTGCGTGATATTGATGAAAAGACGGGCCGTCAGGATGTGGTGAGACGATGCACGAATGGTCTGGCGTGTCCGGCTCAAGCCAAAGAGGGCCTTAAACATTTTGTCTCGCGTCGCGCTTTCGATATTGACGGGCTTGGAGAAAAGCAAATTGCTTTATTCTTTGACTTGGAACTTATTAAAGAACCGTCTGATATTTTTGTATTGAATGAAAAACGCGCTGAATTGGAAAAGTTAGAAGGCTTTGGTCAAACCAGTATTGATAATTTATTCGCCGCCATTGACGCGCGGCGCACCATCAGCTTCCAACGGTTCCTCTATGCTTTGGGCATACGACATATAGGGCAAGGTAATGCCGGATTATTGGCCGGGCATTTTCAGAGCCAAGACAAATTAGCAGAGCAAATAGACTCTCTGGGTGACCGTACGAGTCAGGCCTATCTATCCTTATTGGGCATTGATGGCGTGGGTGAGGCGGCGGCAACTGCGTTCAGCCAATTCATGACGAGTGAGAAAAACCGCGCCGTCGTCGGTCGCTTGTTAGAGCATGTCGAAATTGAACCTGTCGAAGCTGTCGCGCAAGACAGTGCCGTTTCGGGCAAAACAGTGGTGTTCACCGGTAAGCTCGAAAAATTCTCTCGCGATGAAGCCAAAGCCCAAGCCCAACGTCTCGGCGCCAAAGTCAGTGGGAGTATTTCCGGAAAGACGGATTACCTTGTTGCAGGACCGGGCGCCGGATCAAAACTCACCAAAGCCCAAAATTTGGGTGTTGCAGTTCTGAGTGAAGATGAATGGTTAGCTATGATTAGCTAATTTCCTACTAAAGCGGCTTCAATTAAGGGCTGCAGAAGTTGTTCCAGTTGAACGCTGTCAACCGAGGGGCGCTGAGTAAGTGTCACACTCTCTTCCATCGCAATGACACCCCAATACTCGTTTTTAAAATCGACCCAAGGTAAAAATCCAAAGGCTCCGGGAGAAGAAATCGTTGGCTCTTCATCACAGCTTGGTTGGTAAGGGACAACATCACATTCTTTCCAAAAGCCAAAACCGTAATGCCAATCCAACATTGTTTCTGTCACAGC
>CAYTAJ010000013.1:2288-11384 GCA_964435725.1 uncultured Algimonas sp. | reverse complement strand
CCTATCTCTCTTAGGACTGTTGCGTGATAATCGTTCACATAGTCTCTTTCGGCCCGTGATAAGATATCAGTATCAATGAGGTCACGATGGATTGGGGCCAGCGTTAGTGTTTCAAATCCCATCATAGGGCGTTCGCCGCCGGCAATCTCTGTGGCTTGTGTCACATATTGTAGGTTTTCAATGCGAATGCCGTATTCTCCGGTTTTGTAATATCCGGGTTCATTTGACACAATCATTCCGGGTTGGAGAGCCACCGTATTGGGCGCTTTAGAGATACGCTGTGGGCCTTCATGCACGCCGAGGAAGACTCCAACGCCGTGACCGGTGCCGTGGTCGTAATCTAATCCGACGGCCCATAAAGGCGCTCTTGCAAACCCATCGAGTGCCGGGCCTGTTGTGCCTTCGGGAAAACGAATGGTCGCCAAGGCGATGTGACCTTGAAGAACACGTGTGAAGCGGTCCCGCATTTCATCACTGGGTTCACCAATAGGAACGGTTCGGGTGATGTCTGTCGTGCCGTCTTGATACTGACCGCCACTATCAATCAAAAAGAGCGACCCTTTTTCGAGACGTAAATTTGTTTCTGTATTGACGCGGTAGTGAACGACGGCGCCGTTTGAACCTGCCCCGGAAATACTTTCAAAACTAAGGTCCTTTAGACCGTCGTTTTCATGTCTGAACAACTCAAGTTGTGTGGCGGCGGCAATCTCATCATATTCACCGGATTGGGCTTCGGTATCTAACCAATGCAGGAACTTCACGATGGCGACCGCATCTCTTTTATGGGCTTCGGCCGTGCCTTTTAACTCGGCTTCGCTTTTGCAGGCTTTCGGTAAAGCCACAGGGTCCATGGCTTTTTTGACCTCCGCGCCGTTTGTTTTGGCGATATTAAAATGCCAAGCGGAGGCGGTGTTAGGATCCATCAGGATTGTTTTACCCGAAAGTTTGGCGAGAGTTATCTCTAAACTGTCTTCGTCCAAGATAGAGACTTCATTTCCGAGGTGCTGACTCACTTCGCTGGAGAGTTTTTCGGCCCTGACAAAGAAGTCAACTTTGCCATCCTTGTGAATAATTGCGGTTGAAAGGGGTAAAGGCGTGCATTGAACATCACCACCGCGAATATTGAGCAACCAAGCAATAGAGGAGGGCGCCGTAATCAGAGCACAATCGGCATTGTGCTTTTCAATAGCTTGACTAATCTCGGTTCGTTTTTCGGCATGAGTTTTACCGGCTAATTCGGTGGGGTGAATGACGATAGGCGAAATCGGGGCGGGGGGCCTGTCTGTCCAAGCAACATCTATGGGGTTGGGCGAAAGTGCTATGGCCTGACCCCCCGCATTTTCAATAGCCGATTTTAGTCGGCTAAGTGCTGACGGGCTATGAAGTTTCGGATCGTATCCAATTTTTTGTCCAGGCTTGACAGTGTCTCGAAGCCATTTGCTGACACCGTCATCTTCCAGACGCTCGTAATCAAAGAGGGTTTCATCCACTTGCTGACGGACTTGCAGCGTGTATCGCCCATCCACGAAAATGGCGGCACTATCTTGCATCACCACAGCCGCACCGGCAGAGCCTGTAAACCCGCTCACCCATTGTAGGCGGTCATTACACTCCGGCAGATATTCATTTTGATATTCGTCCTCGTGCGGCACAATAAATCCGTCAAGTTTTTCAGCTTTGAGGGCGCTCTGTAGGACGGGCAAGTTCTTTCGTCCCAGTTCGGGGCCGCCTTTAATATCATAAGTTTGGAAAAGTGTGATATCATTCATAGGACTAAGTCACTTAAAGGGATGTTCGCGTGAAAAGGGAATTTTTCCCTTAAAACATGGTTAATAATGTGTTATAGTAACAACATAGGGAAGGGTATGGGAAGTCATTTTTGGAGGCTTGCTACGCCATGGCGCATAATATTTTTGGATTTAAATTCGGCATAAAGACGTCACAAAAGCAAGTGACGACCAAGGTACGACCGAGAGAGTCAAAACTTATGAATATTCCGCCTGCGGATGATATTCTTGATTTTTCCTATCCCCCTGAAAGTCAGTTTTATTCCGAAACAAACGACAAAAGTTATCGATAGATTTAACAAAACCTTACTTGGATGTTTGCAATTTTGCATAGCTGCATAGGCGGGTCTGTCTCTTCTATAAATTTTAAAAAGGCTTAGATAGCGTTCACGAAATTCAGAGCGTGACAAGCAATTCAGCCTAAGCGCGAATATGAAAGAGAAAGACAATGACAACCGAATTTAACGGTACTGAGTTCATGACAGTCGATAACCGGACATTCCGCCCGGCATTTGAAGGAGCGCAATCCCGTCGTCCTCAATTCGAAATCGCGTCAGGCAGCTTAATTGCGCGTCGCAATGCCCGTCGTGACCGTCGCGCTAATCGCTCTCTATAAGCCGTATTAGACATCAATAATATTTTTAAACTCCGGCCTTAGTGCCGGAGTTTTTATTAGGGCTTTGACGCCAAAAGCGATGTCCACTCATCGAGTGTGATTTTGGGTTCAACGTCGAAGCCCGCTTTTACGAAGGTATTGGCAACCGTCTCGGCTTGTTCTGTTAAAATACCAGAGAGTATAACTTTGCCATTCGGGGTCGTGGCGTTGAAAATATCAGAGGCTAAACCCATTAAAGGCCCGGCCAAAATATTGGCAAATATCAATTCAAATTGCTTATTGGCCAGCCTGTCTGCCTGAAATCCATCCGCCTGAAAAATTGATATAGTCTGATTGGTATTGTTGAGCATCGCATTTTGCAAAGAGACATCGACGGCATCCTTATCAATGTCACTGGCTAGAATAGGGGTCTTAGGTAAGGCCATAGCCGCCGCAATTGCCAAAATGCCTGCGCCACAGCCCAAATCTAAGACGGATCTAGGCTTGAAGCCATCATTTAATAATTCATCGAAAATCACGAGGCAGCCTTTGGTCGTGCCGTGATGCCCGGTTCCAAAGGCCATACCGGCATCAATTAAGATTGGGTGCTTCGTGCCCTCCGCTATATTATCTTTGTCATGAGAGCCGTGAACGAAAAAGCGTCCGGCGATAACAGGGGTGAGGCCTGACTGCGTTTCACTGACCCAATCCGTTTCGGGGAGCTGGTGAATATTACTTTTCAGGGAAAGCGCGGAGGCGGCCTTCTTTGCTTGTACCTCGCTCTCATAAAGCGCTTGCACCTGCATCCGGTCATTATCAACCTCAAAGATTGAAACAGACAGGGCCGGGCTTTCATCCAAAAGTCCCAAAGCTTCCGCAATCTCAAAGGCTTGCTTTTCTTCAGCGACAATGTCCAAAGCGAAAGGGCGAAAGCTCATATCGTTCACTTATTCAAGCTCAGCTGTCGCAAGACATTGCTCATCACGTTTTTGACCATCAACAGCCCCGCATAACACATAAACCATGAGTTCCGGCTCGCTGGCATGACCGGAATGAGCATCCAATGGGTCAACAAAGCTCCCCAATGGAGGGATGATGCGGTCTGCAAATTCCAAACGCATATCGATAACGTCAAATCCAAGCGAATTGATAAGGTCTTGTCTTCCACGTAGGGAAATAGGGCTGGATGCCCGTCCGCCCCGCAAAGATCGTTTATAAAGTTGTTCGTAAAAGGGGACGAGCTCATAAGTCAGGAAGTCGTTTAATTCCGACATGGCGACAATTTTCGGGCGGGGACCCATTGAATATAGCTCAGCCGATTGTCCGATATCGGTGCCGACATCGGAAAGGGATAATAACGCAACCTGATTGGCCAACATATAAACTTCAGACCCGGATATCATGCGGTCATGAATAGTGTCTTGTTCGTCTGTCATGCTTTTGCGCATCACATCATACATGATCTTACTGCCGAGGCTTTCCGTGACAAAGGCAAATTGGTTGAACTGTGTACGCGTATTATTGGCCGTTTCACAGGCTTGAGAAAATTGAATTCTTTCGTCTTCCCCTTGGCTTTGTTTGGCAAATTCAAACCCAGCGGCATCCAGAGCGGCACTACACATGGCGCCTTTAACGGCATTTTGAATGAGGTCTCCGGCAGGCCCAAGATACATGACAGCATCAGAAAACCCGTAATTGACGAGTTCATCTTTTAGTCGGCGATTATATTTCTTTCGTTGAAGGGCGATAGCTTCAGACGATCCGCGGTTGTCATCCTGTCCCACATGAGCAAATTGCAACCCATCCCAGAATATATTGTCCCAAAAGACGCGGTAGAGAACGAATTCAAGGTTTTCATCAATGCTCAAAACCTGCTTATCCATGCAGACCAAGTCATTAAGGGCGAGTTGTGAGCCGGGGATAGCTGTATCAAAAAGTTGGGGTCTGTCTGCTTTGATGTAAATATGCGTTTTGGCTTTATCCGCCTCGGTGATGGGGGCTTCGCCGCAAAGTGTGGTGGTCACACCATCAGAGGCGTCCAAATCATAAGCCTTGGCTATACCGCCAAGAAAGTCACCGGCAAGTTGAGCTTTGGTCCGATCTTCGGTGAAACCGATACCATGCAAATACATGATATTGACGCGGTTCTTTATCCCTCCCGGGATAGGGTCCGCGAGATATTCGAGGCCCTGAAAGCTTCCCGTGTTTTTTTGATCCGTATGGAGGGAATTTATTTCTAAAACTGAAAGACCAATTTTGGAGGACGTTGCGCAAGCGGAGAGGGTAACCGCCAAAATCAGTGATAGTATAATCCGCATGATTTATGCTCTTTCCACAAATCCGTCTAAAACTTTTTTATCGCCAGCTTTTTCAAAAGAGACTTCCAGCTTATTACCGTCTGCTGCGGTGACGCGTCCATAGCCAAATTTTTGATGGAAAATGCGATCACCGACTTTGAAAGCACTGGCTTGTTTTTTGGCCGGGCGGCGAATGGCATGGCCTTCAATTTCTTTTGGACCTCGACCAAAAGATTTGCCTTTATTGGCCTCATAGCGCTGCCAACCGGGTGAGCGGTAGGCATTGCCTCTGGCAGCTTCAAAACTTTCTGAAAATTCGCGCGCCACCTGTTGTGCGATACGGCTTTCACCATATTGCCCGCCATGGCTGTCTGATCCGCTTTGAACTTCGACATGTTGTAAAGGAAGCTCATCAATAAAGCGGGAAGGCACGCTGGATTGCCAAGAGCCATAAACTTGTCGATTAGCAGCAAAATAGAGTTTTGCCTGTTCGCGCGCGCGGGTGATGCCGACATAAGCGAGGCGGCGTTCCTCTTCTAATCCTGCCAGACCATTTTCATCCATGCTTTTCTGGCTCGGGAAGACGCCTTCTTCCCATCCGGGCAGAAAGACCAAAGGAAATTCCAACCCCTTGGCAGAGTGCAATGTCATCAAAGAAATTTCATCCTCTTGCGGACCGCTATCGACATCCAAGACGAGGCTTACATGTTCGAGATATGCGTCGAGCGTATCAAACTCGCCCATGGCTTGTATGAGCTCTTTTAGGTTTTCCAGTCGTCCGGCAGATTTGGCATCTTTATTATCGCGCCACATTTGTGTGTAGCCGCTCTCATCCAAAATGCGTTCCGCAATTTCGGTGTGGCGAATATCTTTCGCCTCAGCACGCCACCGATCTAAATCTAAAATAAAGGCGCGTAAGGCTGTGCGAGCCTTACCGCGTATTTCATCGGTCTTCGTCAGTTGCCGCGTTGCGGCTTCTAAGCTGACATTCATGGCGCGCGCCGCTTGCTGCAATTTTTGTATCGTCGTCGCACCAATACCGCGTTTCGGAACATTGACGATGCGCTCAAAGGCCAAGTCATCTGTGTCAGATTTTAAGATACGCAAATAGGCATGCGCATCGCGGATTTCTTGACGCTCGAAGAAGCGGGGGCCGCCTATGACGCGGTAAGGTAAGCCAAGTTGAATAAAACGTTCTTCAAAGCTCCGCATTTGGCGGGAGGCGCGCACGAGTATTGCGACATCATTATATTTGCGACCCTTATGGCGCCAGCTTTCAATTTCATCAGAAATAATACGCGCTTCGGCCGGGGCGTCCCAAACACCTGTGACGGTGACTTTGTGGCCTCCGGTATCTTCGGTCCAAAGTGTTTTGCCAAGGCGGTCTTGATTAGAGGCAATAAGCCCGGAGGCCGCACCCAGAATATGTTCCGTTGAGCGATAATTGCGTTCAAGCTTGACGACTTTTGCTCCGGGAAAGTCTTTTTCAAATCGTAAGATATTGTCGACTTCAGCTCCGCGCCAACCGTAAATAGATTGGTCATCATCGCCGACAACACATAAATTCTGCGAGCCTTGCGCTAAAAGACGTAGCCATAAATATTGGCAGACATTGGTATCCTGATACTCGTCCACCAAGAGATAGCGAAATTTCTGATGATATTTTTTCAGAATGTCCGGGTTCTCAGTGAACAATGTGAGATTATGCAAAAGCAAATCGCCAAAATCACAAGCGTTTAAGACCTTCAAGCGGTCTTGATAGGTTTTGTAGAGTTCTGCGCCTTTTCCATCTGCGAATTTAAAGGCCTCATTGGAGGAGAGTTTATCCGGCGTCAGACCTTTGTTTTTCCACCCGTCAATCAGCGCGGCGAGGTAGCGTCCCGTCCAGCGTTTTTCATCAATATCAGCGGCCTTAATGACTTGCTTGAGGAGGCGAATTTGATCATCCGTATCCAAGATCGTGAAGCCGGATTTTAGCCCCACTAGCTCGGCATGGATGCGAAGAATTTTAGCGGCAATAGAATGGAATGTGCCTAACCAAGGTAGGCCTTCGACCTGTTGCCCAATTAATCTACCCACGCGTTCACGCATTTCTCGGGCGGCTTTGTTCGTAAAAGTGACAGATAAAATCTGACTGGGATAAGCCCGACCTGTATTAAGAAGGTGTGCCAATCGACATGTCAGAACGCGGGTCTTTCCTGTCCCGGCGCCAGCCAAGACAAGGACGGGGCCGTCTAAGGCGAGTACGGCTTCTTTTTGTTCCGGATTTAAACCTTCTAGATAGGCCGCATTGTCTCCACCCATACCCCCGCGCATCGGCATCGCGCGCTCAGAAATAGAGCGCGTATCAGGCCGCGGCGGCGCTGGTTGAAAGGAATCAGCGGAAGACATAGCGTGAACATAAAGGCACAAGGCCGCTTTGGCTATATCGTAACTAAAGTCTTCTCAGCGCGGTGGGATAAGTCACTTTGCTTTGTTTGTGGTCTGGGGCTGATGATATCCTTTTTTGAGATATACTTCCCATGACGTACAGGGCGCCCATCATCATCAACATTCACAAAAACGATTTTATCAATCGAAATGATTTCTTGCTTTGTATGTTTGATGCGTACGTGACAACTGACCGTAATCGTACACCGTCCAACATCTACGGTTTCTACGCCAATTTCAACGACGTCCCCTTGTTTGGCAGGGGCCAGAAAGTTGAGCTCCGTCATTGATTTCGTAACCAGGGTTTGCGTTTCCATCTGGCAAGCAGCGTAGATACCGCATTCTTCGTCAATCCATTCCAGCAGACGACCACCAAACAGCGTATTCCGGGAGTTTAAGTCTCCCGGCTTTACAACTTTTCGGGTTCGAAAAATCAACGACATAACTTTAAATGACTCAATTTAGGCTAATCCGCAAATAGACTTTAGGTGTGACACACATATGACACGACAGTGCTGAATTTATGTGCGGCCGTTTAAAACGTAATTCAGAGCCCAAACTCGCAAATGGGAGGCTAAGTTTCGACCTTTATCCTCAGTCAGCCGAATATCATCTTGTTCTCGAATAAACCGCGCAAAGCTAGTGTCGCTCTCTTTCACATATCGGTCAATAATCGCCCAAAATTCAGGTTCGAGCGCAAGGGACGTTTGATGGCCATAAAGCGAAACAGAGCGCTTTTTAAGGCTCATCTTTTTTGTCTTTTTCAGCGTTTAAGCGATGGGCGTCGAGCTTTTGATTAATTTTATCAACGAGTTTTGAGCGCAAATCTTTCTGTGCCTTTTTCTGACCAAAACGCGCGCGATTTTCTGCCGCCTGTTTTTCTTTCCGCGCGCGTTTGACAGCCTTCGCTGCCTTACCGAATTTTATGACGTTATTATTATCGCTCATTATCGCGGCTTGATCATAAGTTCAGGACGGACGACTTTGTCGAACTCGGCTTCGGTTACAAAACCAAGACGCACCGCTTCTTCGCGTAAGGTTGTGCCGCGTTTATGCGCAGTCTTGGCCACGGTTGTGGCGTTGTCATAACCGATTGTCGGCGCGAGGGCGGTCACCAACATGAGGGAACGCCCCATCAGGTCTGCAATACGGTCTTCATTCGCTTTGATGCCGACAACGCATTTCTCAGCGAATGTCACTGACGCATCGGATAAGAGCTGAATGGATTGTAGCATGTTATACGCCATGACAGGTTTATAGACATTCAGTTCAAAATGTCCTTGGCTTCCGGCCAAGCTCATGGTGGTGTTATTCCCCATGACTTGCGCGCAGACCATGGTCATGGCTTCGCATTGTGTCGGGTTGACCTTGCCCGGCATGATAGAGGAGCCAGGTTCATTCGCGGGGAGAGACAGCTCGCCTAATCCGGATCGCGGGCCGGAGCCTAAGAAACGAATATCATTGGCAATCTTGAACAAAGACGCCGCGACTGTGTTAAGTGCGCCATGCGCCGACACATAAGCATCATGCGCGGCAAGGGCCTCAAACTTATTCGGCGCCGTTTTGAAGGGTAATTTTGTATAATTGGCAACTTCCTGCGCAAAGGCTTTTGCAAAACCGGGTTTGGCATTCAGGCCTGTGCCGACAGCTGTCCCGCCTTGAGCCAAGGGATAAAGCTCTTTGAGGCCGCGCTCGACACGTTTTATACCCAAATCGAGCTGTGCGACATAGCCTGAAAATTCCTGTCCCAATGTAATTGGTGTCGCATCCTGCGTATGGGTACGGCCGATTTTGATGATCTTCTTAAACTCTTGAGATTTGTCATTCAGCGCATTGCGGAGTTGTTGTAGTGCAGGGAGAAGCCGGTGATGAATTTCTTCTGCGGCGGCTATGTGCATGGCCGTGGGGAAAGTATCATTGGAAGATTGACTGCGGTTTACATGATCATTCGGGTGAACCGGATCTTTGGACCCGATCTCGCCGCCCA
>CAYTAJ010000013.1:0-2188 GCA_964435725.1 uncultured Algimonas sp. | reverse complement strand
GGCACTTTGAGATATTTCGGAATACCGCCAAATTTAAGCGTGACTTCAAACTCATCGGCATAAGCGTTCAGGTCCCAAAACTGATGTTCCAGAACGATTGTAATCTCTTCAGGATATTTTTTTGCCAAGGCTTCATCAATTTCAACACCGGGATAACGGGTCAAAAATGTGATATAAAAATGATGCGCGCCTGGCAGACCATCTTCGCGAATAACGCGGCGGATAGCATCCCGCACAACCCCTCGCAGAGCGAGTTGCGTCATCTGATCATAATTCATCAGGTCTTGGCTCATATCTTTACCCTAGACCTCTGATTTAAAATATCAACTGACGTTTCGCCGCTATCCCGTAATTTATTTAGGCTTTTAGCGTCTTAAATAGCTTGTTAGGCGTATTTTTAACATGAGCACGCCATCTACCACTTTAACGGCCCGTTATGATGAAAAGGGGCGATTCATCCCGCCTCATGCCAAACCCTTATCCGGTAAAGAAGGATTTATCGAGGCCACCTGGAAATTTCTGCGCAACCCCGTGGAAGGCTTTGGCCCTCTGGCTTATTCGCAGCCCATTGTGAGCGTTCCAAACTTTGGTAAAAAACTGCACGTCATTACAGACCCCGAAGGCATGATGGCCGTGCTCCAAACGGAGTCCCACAAATTCACTAAAACAGCCATTGATGCCCGTATTCTCGGCCCTGCGACGAAAGAGGGGCTTTTATCCGTGCATGGCGAACAATGGAAACGCCAACGTAAAAGCGTCGCGCCTATGTTTCGCAAGCGTCATATGGAGGACCTTGCTCCGCTCATTACAGATGTGTTGCGGGACTTCTGCGCAAAATTAGATGAAAACCCCGAGGTGGAATTAAATGCGGCCATGGCAGAACTCACATTTGATGTCTTAGCAAAAGCGCTTTTGGGCGACCCGCAGGGGCTCGATAAAGACCGATTGAAATTCGCCACGCGCAATGTCGTGACAAGCGCAGGGACTTTGCGCCCGGATGACCTCGTACCATGGCCGCGCTGGGTACCGCGCCCGATTACACCCAAAGGCTCTTCTGCTTTGAAAAAACTAAAAAGGGCCGCCGATGACCTTCTGGTAGAACGCGCCAAATCACCTGTCGAAGATGACCTTGTGAGCCTGTTGATTTCAGCCAAAGACCCCAAAACGGAAGAGGGCCTGTCAAAGCGAGAACAACGGGACAACTTAATCGGCTTCTTTATCGCGGGACATGAAACAACAGCTCTTACGCTGACATGGGCGCTTTATCTGGTCGGCAGTCACGCGGAAACGGCGAAACGCATCCGAGAAGAAGTCTTAGAGGTCTGTGGTCACGACGATGTACGTTATGAGGATATGGCGGCCCTAAAGTTCACACAGGCTGTGATTGACGAAACCATGCGTCTCTATCCGCCTGCGCCCATGCTCAATCGCGAATGCCATGAAGAGACGGAAATTTTAGGCCGCAAGATTGAAACGGGCGATACGTTCCTACTTTGTAATTACGTCATGCACCGGACAGAACGCCTCTGGGATGAACCTCTAGTATTTGACCCAGATAGGTTTTTAGAGAACCCGTCACTCAAAGCAAAAGGCTCGCCCTATATGCCCTTTGGCGCCGGGCCGAGGATATGTGTAGGCGCGGCGTTTGCGACAATGGAAGCGGTTATGGCCCTCGCAAAACTCGTGCGGGATTATGATATTCATATTCCTGAGGATTGTTATCCAAGACCGTTCATGACGGTAACTTTGAGACCTGAGGGTGGGGTGCCTGCAAAACTTGTTCGACGGTGATAATCACTGCTACGCTTTTTCTTTGAAAAAGCTTCACGCAGTGTTCATGATTTCCTTTCAGGAATTCATGTGAGTGGAGGGTTTCTGTTGCCAGCTACCCTCCGAAGCCCGCCTAGGCGTCTGAAGGCCTAGGAGTTAAAGTCGGAATGTCCGAACTGCTTACGCAGCTAGGGCAAATTCCTCAGAATAATTGTCATTTGCAATTATAAAAACGGGCATTTAACGGTACCCATACGGAAGAAAGCTAACCCTTTTGAACGTCTGTCGATCCTATTTCGGCCCCATCAAAAGCTCTCAATGTTTTGAGAGTTTATGGTGGAGCCGCCGGGTACCGCCCCCGGGTCCAGTCCGTCTATTATGAGCGCGTTTATCCTCATAGTCAGCAAGCTGACCCTCA
>CAYTAJ010000012.1:45604-48247 GCA_964435725.1 uncultured Algimonas sp. | reverse complement strand
GCCTGCATTTCTTTCTTCGCCCACTTATCGAGGCTATCAAAGAATTTACGAGACTGCGTCTCTGTTGCTTTGGGCGCGGGAATTGCAATAACTTTACCACCGCCATTTGTAATCTTCGCAAAAATACCAAAGCCTGTTTTGCTCTCGTCTGTGAAGAACTCAGACACATCTGTGAGCTCAAACGGGATACGCAGGTCCGGCTTATCAGAGCCATATTTCTCCATTGATTCTTTATAGGGAATGCGCGGGAACGGTGTTTCAACTTTGCGACCGTCAGCAAATTCTTCGAACACACCGGCCATGACGGGTTCAATCGCGTTGAAAACGTCTTCTTGTGTGACAAAGCTCATCTCAATATCGAGCTGATAAAACTCACCGGGCGAGCGGTCAGCCCGCGCATCTTCATCACGGAAACAAGGGGCGATTTGGAAATAGCGATCAAAACCCGCCACCATCAAAAGCTGTTTAAACTGTTGCGGTGCTTGCGGCAGCGCATAAAATTTACCGGGGTTCAAACGAGATGGCACAAGGAAGTCACGCGCGCCTTCGGGTGAGGACGCCGTCAAAATCGGTGTTTGAAACTCGGTAAAGCCTTGTTCGACCATACGCGTACGCAGGCTGTTGATGACTTGTCCGCGGAGAATAATGTTATTGTGAAGCGTTTCGCGACGCAGATCAAGATAGCGGTGCTTTAGGCGGATATCTTCGGGATATTCCTGCTCGCCAAAAACAGGTAAGGGCAATGAGTCAGCTTGGCTCTCAATGTGGAACGTATCAACACGAAGCTCGACTTCCCCTGTCGGAATTTCAGGGTTTACGGCTTCTGCATCACGGGCGAGCAATTCGCCTGTCACGGTGATAACCGACTCTGACGGGCAACGTTTCGCCGTCTCATAGAAATCAGCGATAGGGTAAACAACGACTTGGCTGATGCCGTAATGGTCGCGCAGGTCGATGAATAGGGCATTGGCGTGTTCACGCTTGCGGTGAACCCAACCCGAAAGTTTAACAGTTTCGCCGACATGAGAGGCGCGAAGTTCACCACAGGTGTGGCTACGGAAAGCATGCATTTTAAGCTCCTTAACCCGTTATCAGGGCTCTTGAGACGCTAAGCAGAGAGACGGTCTGCCGCGTCAGGTTAATGTGAGCGCGGACATAAAGTAGCTGTCCTTTAAGTCAAGTCTTGCGGCTGTCTTGAATTGCCAGGAAGCCTCGCATTTCAACGATTTACAAATGCCGGAAAAACGGTAGTTTGCGCCCATGAAAAAGTCTGCTCAAATATTATTAGCGCAGCACGTTCTGCGTAAATGGCTCACAGGTCACGCTTAGCGCCCTCTCTCCCCTCACCCACAATTTGAGCCAGACTTAGGAGAGAGACAATGGACAGACAAAAATACCAAAAGATGATGCGTGGCGCGGGCCAGCTCGATTACGAAATATATCTTAATACCGAAGCGCTTCTAGCGTGCCAAAAAGACCCCGAAAACCTGTGTAATCCTGACGAATTGCAGTTCATGATTGTTCACCAAGTCGAAGAGCTTTGGATGAAACTCATGGCAGCAACTTTGCTTGATATTGATGACGAGATGAAAGCGCAAAATACGTTAAAGGCGCTCACCTTGTTTCGTCGTGTGCACATTTGCCAAGAAATGATGACCCAGCAATTAAGTTTATTGGAAACGATGTCGCCCAAAGACTATCAGGAAATTCGTCTCTTACTCGGCAATGGCAGCGGGCAAGAAAGCCCGGGGTTTCGCGTCCTTTTACGTATGCCCACAGATTTATGGGAGACTTTTACAAACGTCTATTTAGAAAACGGCAAACGCACGCTCGAACATGTTTATGATAGCGGCTACGCCCATGACGATGCCTATATGATCGCCGAAGCCTTCGCCGAGTTTGATGAACAATTCCAGAAATTCCGCAATGCGCACATGCAGCTTATCTACCGCTCCATCGGCGTGGCGGCGAATTCTTTGAAAGGCCGTCCCGTGGAAATTCTCAATGAAGGCCTGCGTCAGAAATTCTTCCCCGAACTTTGGACGGTGCGCGCAGAGATGACAGACCGCTGGGGTGGGACCTACGGTAAAACACGCGACAAGCTAGAGCCTAAATCGTAATGCGCGAGCACTTTCACGTTCCGGATAATTATTTTCTCTCCCATAGTGTCGGTTGCCTCCCTCAGCGTACCGAAGCGCTATTAAAGGAAAGTTATTTCGAACCTTGGAAATCGGGACAAAATTGGGCCGATTGGATGCCCCTATTAGACAAATTTAGACATGGGTTAGGTCAGCTCTTGGGTCTGCCCGCCCACAATATTTGCCCACAAACCAATATTTCCAGCGCTCTGACGAAGATCATTTTCAGCCTCCCGCAAAAGGCAAACCGCAAGACAATTTTATTGTCTGAACAAGATTTCCCAACCATTGGTTTTGTTTTGAAACAGGCTGAGAAAGCGGGCTATCGATTGGAATTTATTCAAGGCGACCCAAGGGATGCGAGCGTTTGGGCCGAAGCGATGGATGACACAACCGCCATTGTTCACCTCACCCATGCGCTGTCTAACACCTCTCACCTCTTACCGGTGCAAGAGGTCTGTGATCTGGCAAGAGAGAAAGGCATTATTTCCATCATCGATATTGC
>CAYTAJ010000012.1:23044-45504 GCA_964435725.1 uncultured Algimonas sp. | reverse complement strand
AAGAGGTCTGTGATCTGGCAAGAGAGAAAGGCATTATTTCCATCATCGATATTGCCCAGTCTTTTGGCGCAGTTCCGATTGCGGCCGCCTCTTGGAACCCGGATTTTATAACGGGCACCGGCGTCAAATTTCTCTGTTGTGGGCCGGGGGCTTGTTTCCTTTATGCTTCTCCAGAAATGCTGGAGGTGTGCGAGCCCATCGATGTCGGGTGGTTCTCTCATGAAAATCCGTTCGAGATGGATATTCAGAACTTTCAATATGCCAAGGATGCAATGAAATTCTTCGGCGGCACACCGTCACCTGCCCCGCTGGCTTCTGCCAATGCCGCCCTTGGCTTATGGCAAGAGATAGGATTGAAAACAGCCCATGCGGTGATTGATAATCATCTTACGCTACTCGTGAATAATATTCCTGATGATATTTTAGTTTCGCCAAGAGAGAGTGGAAAGCGCGGCGCGACTTTGGTTATTAATCCAAAAGACCGAGCAGCTTTTCAAAAGTCGCTAAACGCCCATAACACCCTTCACGATGAAAGGCGCGAAGGCTTTCGTTTTTCTATGCATGGGTATACCTCAGAAGAAGAGGTGAAAATCTTGGACATCACGCTAAACAACGCTTTGTCATAGTTCGCTTATTCATCTGGCGTTACATGCACGAATTAGTTTATGCCCTCACACTATGCTAGAAATCAAATCTCTTAAAGCTCTGGATAAATGGCTTAAAGCGGAGGCGAAGCCCCCTGCCGCCGTGCAAGCTCTCGACCTCTGTGGTTATGTTGATGCTCTAAAAGGCAAAGACTTTTGTGGCTCGATATTCTTGAGCTGCACAATGTGCAAAGATGCGACTTTCACCATCGTTCAAAATCACGGTATTGTTGTACCGGATAGTCACAAGCTCAGCTTTCCCTCTCACCGCGGGAACCTCTATTCCGTTGAGCGCCTTTTCAATGGTTATGAAGGCGGGCTGATTGACGATTACAAAACCTGCTACGACTACCGCGTCTATGAGGAATTTATCAAAGACGGAAAACTCGACACGCCTTTGGATGTTGGGTTCTTTCGTTATCTTCACGACCATTCCATTTCGGATGCTTTGTATGGATTGATTAGAGGACGAAAAGTAGTCGGCGTGATGGGCGGGCATGGCATGGAACGCGCGGATCCCTATTATACGAAAATTGCGAGGCTCTCCCGCCAACTCACGCAAGACGGGTATCTGATGATTAGCGGCGGTGGTCCGGGCGCCATGGAAGCCACACATCTCGGCGCCTATTTTTCAACCTTAGAAGAAAGCGATATGCTCGACGCGATTGCCGCAATGTCAAATCGGCCAGCGGACGCTAAGCCCGGTAAAGAATATGCCGATGAAGATTGGCTTCAACGCGCATGGGGTATTCGCGAACGCTATCCGCTCTCTGATGAAGCCGCAGAAAAATCAACAAGCATCGGCATTCCGACTTGGTTTTACGGGCATGAACCGCCTGCCCCATTCCCAACCCATATCGCGAAGTATTTCTCGAACTCTATTCGCGAAGATGGGCTTTTAATGATTGCGACGCATGGCGTTATCTTTGCCCCCGGCAGTGCGGGGACGCGTCAGGAAATTTTCCAAGATGCCGCACAAAATCATTATGGCACAGCCAGACAATATTCCCCCATGATTATGATGGGCAAAGACTATTGGACGGGTCAGTCAGAACACAAATATTCCTATCCTGTCTGGCAATTACTCAAAGAAACAGCGAGCAAAGATTATAAAGGCTTATTGGCCATCACAGATGATGAAGCTGAAGTCGTCAAACTGATCAAGGCGTATAATCCCGCTGAGCATCGAGCAAAGACGCCATGAAAAAACCCGCCTTAGAGAGGCGGGTTTCAATATTCTTTTCCGAGACGTGAACGTCTCGGCGCTTCGCTGCAATCAATTCACTGGATTGATTGCGGTCGCTACGCGTCCTCTTTCGGTTTATCCTCGGGCGAGGGTAAGCCTTTCGACTTTCCGGGGCCTTCGATTTTCTTCTTGGCCGGTGGGACGATTTTGAAGGTCAGGTTTTCCTTCTTGCGATCAACACCGACCTTGACCAAACCACCGCTTTTGAGCTTCCCAAACAAGATCTCATCGGCCAGTGGCTTCTTGATATATTCTTGAATGGTACGGCCAAGAGGACGCGCGCCATAGCGTTTGTCATAACCTTTATTCGCCAACCACAAATTTGCACCTTTGGTCAGCTCAAACTCAATCTTACGATCCGCAAGTTGTGCTTCGAGTTGAATAACGAACTTGTCTACGACCTTCGCAATATCATCAGGCGAGAGCGGCGCAAATGGCACCACCGCATCCAGACGATTACGGAATTCCGGCGTAAAGCGCCGTTTGATAGCGGCTTCTTGCTCGTCATCTTTCATACCGCGTCCAAAGCCGATTTCCGCCTTGGCCGCATCTGCTGCACCGGCATTAGTTGTCATAATGAGAATGACATTTCTGAAATCAACCTTGCGGCCATTTGTATCCGTCAGGAAGCCATTATCCATGACCTGCAAGAGGATATTATAAATATCCGGATGCGCTTTCTCAATCTCGTCGAGCAAGAGCACACTATGCGGATTTTGGTTCACCGCATCTGTGAGCAAACCACCTTGGTCATAGCCAACATAGCCGGGAGGCGCACCAATCAGGCGCGACACCGTATGGCGCTCCATATATTCCGACATATCGAAACGGAGCAGCTCAAGACCTTGTGTCATGGCCAATTGCTTGGCGACTTCGGTTTTACCCACACCTGTCGGACCGGCAAACAGATAACTACCAATCGGCTTATTGGGTTCGCGCAATCCGGCGCGGGCCAATTTCACAGCAGAAGCCACACGGTCAATGGCTTCGTCTTGACCGAAGACCATGCGTTTGAGGTCCATCGGTAGAGATTTGAGCGCTTTTTCGTCATCCCGTGAAATAGATTTCGGGGGGATACGCGCGATTTTCGCGATAACCGCTTCAATCTCTTTGATACCGATTTTCTTCTTACGCTTTTTCTCTTCTACGAGCTTCGTCCGCGCACCGGCCTCGTCAATGATGTCAATCGCCTTATCCGGCAATTTACGGTCGGTGATATGACGCACGGAGAGGTCTACCGCACCTTGGATGGCGTCTGATGTATATTTAACGCCGTGGAATTCTTCAAAATAAGACTTCAAGCCTTGGAGAATTTTAACGGCATCTTCCGCAGAGGGTTCTGTCACATCAATCTTGAGGAAGCGACGCGACAGAGCGCGGTCTTTCTCAAAATGCTGACGATATTCTTTATAGGTCGTGGACCCCATGCAACGCAGCTTACCGGACTGCAAAGCGGGCTTGAGCAAGTTGGACGCATCCATGGCTCCGCCACTCGTGGCGCCTGCACCGATAATCGTGTGAATCTCATCAATGAAGAGAACAGCCCCCGGCGTGTCTTGTAATTTCGTTACAACGGCCTTTAAGCGCTCTTCAAAATCACCGCGATAACGTGTTCCTGCAAGCAAAGCGCCCATGTCGAGTGAATAAATCGTGGCGTCCATCAAGACATCCGGCACTTTTTCATTCACAATACGACGGGCAATCCCTTCGGCAATCGCCGTTTTACCCACACCCGGGTCACCGACGAGAAGCGGGTTATTTTTGCGACGACGCGATAACACCATGATACAGCGTTCGACTTCATCATCACGTCCAATCAACGGATCAATGTCACCCTCTTTCGCCTTTTGATTAAGATTGACGGTATATTCTTGTAGCGGGTCTTTTTGCTTGGGATCATCACTCCCCTCAGTCTCATCTCCGCTTCCAAGAACAGGTTTCGAGACATTCGCTTCACCATTCTTAGAGATACCGTGACTGATGTAATTCACCGCGTCATAACGGGTCATATCCCGTTCTTGTAGGAAATAAACGGCGTGCGATTCACGCTCAGCAAAAAGCGCCACAAGCGCATTGGCGCCTGTTACTTCTTCACGACCTGACGATTGCACATGAATGACGGCGCGTTGGATAACGCGGTGGAAACCGGCTGTCGGTCGGGCCTCTTCAAAATCTTCGACGGTTAAAGAGGCAAGATCTTCATCGAGGTAACGCGTCACATCTGCGCGCAAACTGTCTATGTCGACATCGCAAGCCGTAATGACAGCGGCGGCGTCTTTATCGTCCAAAAGAGCCAATAATAAATGCTCAAGCGTTGCCAGCTCATGTTTGCGATCTGTCGCCAACGTCAGGGCGCGGTGGATGGTCTCTTCCAAAACGGGGGAAAATGAAGCCATTTAATATTCCTTCCTTCTGACACCTAGACTTGGGGCTTTAAACGCCGAAATCAAGGTATCTCTCTGTCGTGACTGCATTACACTTTCGTGAGCTGCAATTTTTACCACACAGATTATACGCTCAAACCTTCTCAAGCGTGCATTGAAGTGGGTGTTGGTTACGTTTTGCCGCATCCATGACTTGGGCGACTTTCGTCTCCGCCACTTCAAATGTGTAAATGCCGCATGTGCCAATCCCTGTTTGGTGCACATTCAGCATAATTTGCGTTGCCTCTTCCGAGGTTTTCTTGAAAATTCCCATCAATATTGAGACCACAAATTCCATCGGCGTGTAATCATCATTCATCAACAACACGCGATACATGGACGGCTTTTTGGTCTTGGGTTTGGCAATTGTGGCAACACCTCGCTCCGGCGTTTCATCACCACCGGCACCGTCTTCTTGACCATTTAATTCAATGTGAATCAGTTTTATCATTAGCCCTAATGTAGGGTCTAAAACCCCTTTGAAAAGGGGCAAGAACGACGCAAATGGGGATGCTCCAACATAAACACTACTTAATAGTGCATTTTTTTATTGTATTAATGTTTTGGTGTTTTTTATAAAATAAAACTACTTTTAAATTGGTATATTCCCTACTCAGTAAAATTTTCGCGGACGGAGCTAAAAATTCCAGAAATTGAGTCAAAAATGACTGATCTTAAGTCGTCAACACTTCACGATACTGAGTGGTTGAAGAAGGCTTTGGATATTTCAGTGTCCCCATATATCATTTATGGTGATCACGAAGAATTAATTTATGCCAATAATGCCGCTAAAGATGCTTGGCCTGCCTTAATCACAGGACTTGAAGATGGATTGAGCCGGATTGATGCTGTGAAGAAACAGATAAAAACAATTGCGCCTCATCTCAAAGAAAAGCAATTTGAAAGACAAGTCCAACAAACACTCAACATAATTTATAGTAAAGTACCTGAGGACTTATTTGCTGCCGGAAACAGATGGTTTCGTACAACCCATCACAAATTAGATAATGGCTATATTGCCGGAATGGCTATCGATATTACAGAACATCTAACCTTAGAAAAAGAGTTAGAAAAAGCGAGTAGAGACGCCGAAGCCGCAAACACAGCAAAAACTGATTTTCTGGCCAATATGAGCCATGAAATCCGAACCCCTATGAATGGGATTTTGGGTATGGCTGAAATCCTAAAGTCCAAGGTTAAAGATGCTGAGACTCTGGAAGTTGTGTCAATTATGGAACGTTCAGGTGATGCACTTTTAAACTTAATAAATGGAATTTTGGATTTCTCAAAGTTAGAAGCCAACAAGATTGCTCTCGAAAATGAACCTTTTTCTTTAAAGAATTGCGTAACTGATGTGACGGCCCTTATGTCGCAAAAGTGCCGTACTAAAGGCTTACAATTAAATTCAAATATCAACGCAAAGCTTCCTGATGAATTTATCGGAGATGAAACGCGTATTCGGCAAATCCTCTTAAATCTTTTAGGGAATGCCATTAAATTCACGGAAAAAGGTACTATCAAAATATCTGTCGACGGTGAGAAAGTCGATAATACTTATAATATTTCAATCACTATTCAGGACTCAGGGATTGGCATAGCAAAAGAAAAATTAGATAGTGTTTTTCAAAAATTTGTCCAAGCCGATAATAGCACGACCAGAAAATATGGCGGCACCGGTTTAGGCCTTAGTATCTCAAAAAGCTTAGCAACTTTAATGAACGGAGACATAAATCTCGAAAGTACATTAGGCGAAGGTTCAACTTTTACCTTCACTCTGCCCTTACCTTTTGTAGAGAGTCAGCAACTCACAGACCGAAGCGAAGCGCCGGCAATCTCGTCTGGAAAATATTTGATATATGATTTTGGCCAGCCAATATTTGAAAATATTGACAAGCTCTTTGATACTGAAAAAGCCCGTGTTATTCGTATTGATAGCCATAATAAAGCGGATGCAACACTAAACTATATTAGAAGCAAGCAACCCTACTTTGATGCCATTATTTTTAACTCTGCCTCGCCCAAAATCAAAGCGATGAACGATTTTCTCGACGCTATAAAAGCCCATTATAAATCGGGAAATAATAAAATAATCAAAGTCACTCAGGACACCACGATATCAGATTTAATAGGCCTCTTAAAATACTCACAAAAAACGGAACCAAAAACTCAGGAAGACCTCGTTCCTTTAATAGAACCTGAAGAACCAACCTCTTCTGACAAAGACACTCAATCAATTGAGAATTCTGAAAAGATTGATGTCCTTATCGCAGAGGATAATGAAATCAATCAAATTTATATTCAGTATTTAATCGAAGATACGGGACTATCCTACAAGTTCGTTGAAAATGGAATTCTAGCGGTAGAGGCATGGAAAACGTCTCACCCGGATATGATCCTTATGGACATCTCCATGCCCGAAATGGATGGTATACAAGCCACCAAAGCTATCCGAACTATTGAGAAAAAAGACAAAAGAAAACACGTCCCGATTATTGCCACGACAGCACATGCCATGCAGGGTGATAAAGAAAAATTTCTTGAATCAGGTATGGATGACTATATCTCCAAGCCCATTTCCAAAACTCAATTTATGGAAAAAATAAACCAATGGCATGGCACAGTTAAGACGAAAACCAAGGCAGCCTAACCCATAGTCTCAATGCCTCTACTCTCTAAACGATAATAATATCGCAAACGAGAATGATTATTCGTCATTCGGCACGATAGCCCCATCAATCACAGTCTTGTAATCATATCGCAGCGCGGCGGTGACCGTGATTGTCTGAGGTCCGGACAATAAAGTCATGTTAAGGGCATTATTAGAAGAGCTCGGGCCAGAGCTTTCCTGAGACCCGTCGTCTACGAGTTCTTGAAAGATTTCACCCGTACTTCTGCGGCGTGACCCAGTGACAACAATTTCGTCTTGAATGCTATCATCCATCAATGCCCCATCCCAGCGCGCCATGGATGGCATTGGTGGTGGCGGCGGCGGTGGTGCTGCCCCAAATCCCTCTCCCGCATACACGTTAAGCCCCGATTTATTCACGATAGCAGGTTGCGGACCAAAGCGACCTGTGCGCGCTGGCCGACCCACATAAAACCCGACAATCTCTTCCAACTCGGCTTTGGTGATACGGGCAATCATTTCCGCTTTACGCCGTGCATCACTCACAGCTTTTGAGGCCGCTTCTTGATAAAGCGCGTCATAATTTGTGAAGTCATAGCCATAAAGCTGCGCATTTTCCGCCCCGACTTGGGCCAAAGCCTGCAAGACATCGCCAACCGCATCGGGCGGGCTTAAACGGATGACCATATTGGAACTGACTTCTATTTCAGTCGCTTTACAAACGGATTGCGCCAGACGGGGCTTTGGGTCACGGCGTTTCGTTTTGGTATCCCCTTGGTCATCAAGGCGTTTATTGAAAAAATAATCCGCCCTGATTTGATTGTGCCGCTGCCAAGCAAGCTGATTTTCATTTCGACAGCGTTGATCATATTGCGGCGTGGAGCGCAAAGCCGTGAACCCGGTTTCAGCAGAGCGACCGACCAGAACCTCTTGGATATTATTAATGGTCTCCGAGACCTCATTAAAAGCCTCTGACTCGTTCTTGCTCTCGGACGATATGCGCGCCGTAATCACGGCGATATCAGGCGTTGCTCTGACTTGCCCCTTGCCCGTTACGGCCAAAGGGTCCGCTTTAAAGGGAACAGGTTCTTCATCGTCCCGGTCATATTGGAGCCAGTCCATATAATCTTCGGCGTCACCAATATCGATATAGACGCGATCATCTTGGGCGGGTTGGCAGGCGACGAAAAACAAGGCCGCTAGGGATAAAGTGACACGCCTATTCATAGGTGAACTCTAGCGCAATCGCAGCAGAGACCACCTGCATACCGGCTTTCAGATTTATGTCTGTCACGTCAACGGGATCGCCCCCTTCGACAAGCTGTGAACTTTCCCCGGCCCCTGATGTGCTGATGCTTGGCGGGCTGACACTGCGCTGGTCATATGTTGCGCGGTAATTATCAAGATCCAGGACACCGGAAATTGTGGCCCCTGCTGCCGCGGCCAAACGGTCTGCTTTCTCTCGTGCGTTTTTAACGGCCAGCTCTCCCGCCTGTAATTCAATTTCATCGATGTTTTTAATGCGGTAGCCTTCTAGTTTGAGACGAATAGCCCCCGCTTTGGAAAAACGCGCTAAGGCAATCCCTGCATCATCCGGCGGTCCCCCAGTGAAAGTAAATGAAAGCGAGGCTTGCTGCGCTATATCTTCGCAAACGCGTTTTTTGACACGTTTCTCACCTTTTCTAAGTGTCGTATTCGTTCGATCTGCTTCTTGATTAAACAACAGGCATTCAGGATCTTTCACGCCAATTGTGTTTACAGACGCGAAGTTAAATTCGGATGTCGTCAGCGTATCGATATCTTTAATGCCGTCTTGCATCGCATTGACGATATCCGCCAAAGCATTCATCGCGACTTGAGCATCATCATCTTGTTTTATAATCGCCCCTGACAAGACAAATGTGTCGGGCATGACTTCAACCTCACCCACACCGGTCACAGCCAAAGTTTTTACCGTTTCCTCATTAAGCTCAGGTGTTGCGGTCGGTTGGCAAGCCACCAAAAAGGATAAAGCGGCGGTAGCCACCAATAATGCTGATAGTTTCATAGTGTCCTCCCTGGATAACTATGACTTTCAAAAAAAAGGGGTCAAGCCTAAAAAGTAACCTTCCATTAACCATAGTGAAACGCTTCTGACCTAAATCCGACCTATGCGTGGCTTGCTCTACATATGGCTCATGGTTTTGCTCGTCTTATCGACAGCTCTATCCGCTGGCGCACAGGCCCAATCGGTAAAAAAGCCTGAAGGCCGATATGCCTCCATTATTGTTGACGCTGACAATCTGGATGTGATTCACGCCCGCCAAATTGATGAAATTCGTTATCCGGCGTCCCTGACTAAAGTCATGACGCTTTACCTGACCTTTGATGCGTTGAATGCCGGGACATTAAAACTGGATAGCCAGCTCAAAGTCTCTCGCACGGCAGCGTCCGTTTCGCCAACCAAGCTCGGCCTGCGCACAGGCCAAACCATAAGCGTGGATGACCTCATTAACGCGGTGGCCGTTCGCAGCGCCAATGACGCCGCGGTCGTTTTGGCGGAACATCTTTCCGGTTCAGAAGACGCTTTTGCGTTTCAAATGACGGCCAAAGCGCGCAGTCTGGGCATGAGTAAAACGACTTTTAAAACCGCGAATGGCCTCCCGCATCCGGAACAAGTCACAACAGCCAGAGATATGGCAAAACTGGCCAACGCCATCTTGGTCAACCATCGTCGTCATTATCATTACTTTGGCATAGAGAGCTTTCGCTATAATGGCCGCACTTATAGAAACACAAATGGCCTCTTGCATGATCGTGAGGATGTGGATGGTTTCAAGACAGGGTTTACACGCGCGAGCGGGTATAATTTGATCGTCTCGGCGCAGCGTGATGGCCGTCGCCTTATCGCTGTCGTTTTGGGCGGCGCGAGTGGGTCTTCCCGTAACTCACATATGTCTGACCTCGTCGAACGTGGCTTTGATGTTATGGGCGTGAAGCCTCAGGTCATTATGGTCGCGCAAACGCCAGAAAATGTTAAACCTGCGCCTAAAAAAACGCTTCAAATCATACGCTTACGCGGACCCAAAACGATATCCAACAATGTGATAAAGGCCAGCACACAGACCACAATCGTGGATCCTTGGTCTGTTCAATTAGGTCTTTTTGCCGATGCGCAGGCGGCGCAAGCTCACTTAAACAGTGTTACACTCCTGCCTGAACTCTCCAAGGCAAAACCCGAAGTGCAAAAGCGTGGGACACAATATGTCGCCCGCATGCGTCATTTATCGGCACAATCAGCGCGAGACGCTTGCAAAGCGCTTGAAAAGTCGCGCTATGGGTGCTTGGTTATCGCTCCCAGTTCCTAATGCGATAAAAGCCTATGTCGACAACACCGCTAATCAGCCGCTCAGAGCACTCGCTTCGGGGTCAAATTGCGGAATGGCGAGGTTCCGGTGACCGCATAGCCTTTGTGCCAACCATGGGCGCACTCCATGAAGGGCATCTTACACTTGTCAGATTAGCCCGCAAAAAAGCCGAGCGCGTGGTCGTTTCTATTTTTGTGAACCCAACACAATTTGCACCTGGGGAAGATTTGGACGCTTATCCGCGCACAGAAAAAGCAGATGTGGAAAAGCTCGCTGCGGAAGGTGTTGTTCTCGTCTACATCCCTGAACCGAATTCCATGTATAATGCGCATCACGCCACAACCGTAAATGTGGGCGGTGTCGCACAAGGTCTGGAAACTGACCATCGCCCGACATTTTTTGATGGCGTCGCTTTAGTCGTCACAAAGCTCTTCAATCGCGTTCAGCCTGACATCGCTATTTTTGGTGAAAAAGACTACCAACAACTCGCCACCATACGGCGTCTGGTCGAAGATTTGGACATGCCCATCAAAATCGTTGGCGCGCCTATTGCGCGGGATGAATTTGGCCTCGCCCTTTCGTCTCGTAATGCCTATTTCGATGCGGAAGGTCTTAAAAAAGCCCGACAGCTGAACGTCATTATGAAAGCCTGCGCGCAAGAAATGCGCGAGGGGCGTCACGTCGATGAAGCCACAGGCGATGCCAAAAAAGCTTTGCTCTCTGCGGGATATTTGTCCGTCGATTATGTTGAAGTGCGCAGCCCAAACTCTCTGACAGTCCTAGAAGGCGGCTATCTAAACGGCCCTGCCCGCGTCCTCGTCGCAGCCCATTGCCCGAACGGCGACAGCTCCGTGCGCCTCATCGATAATTTCGCGGTTTAAGAGACGTTAGTCTTCCAAAATGTCCGGCCAACGATTGTCGGCTTTTGTGATAAAGGCCTCTTTGTCGGCCAGCCAACGGTCTTTGATGCGTCCATTGTAGTTCAGATATAGTTTTCCGTCTTCAACATACCAATGTTTCGGACTGCCCTTGGCGAGCTTGCCTTCCGCGATGGCCCACGCACAATAGCCTCCATATTGAGGCGCAAAGGCTTCCGGATTAGCTAAGAATAAATCACGATTAGCTTGGGTCTGAAAGTACCAATCCGCCCCTTTATAAGTGGTAGAGAATTCTGACTTACCTTCCTGGGGACTGCCAGCGAAGAAACTCACGGCATCATAACCGCCAACGGCGACATTATTGCGCCAAGACGTGTATATGGGTGCCTCATCTGCGTGTGCCGAAACAGGTACAACTAAAGAAGATCCGAGAAGCGCAATTGTAATAAATAAGTATTTCATGACGCCTCCATACAGCGCAAAAAATCTCGGGCTACTCACGCTTAAACAAGTTTCCGTGAAGGATCTGCCGGATAGGTTCCGAGCAAAGTCACACTTTCACTAAAAAAAGCGAGTTCTTCCAAAGCGTGTTTCATAGCCGGACTATCCGGGTGGCCTTCGACGTCAGCGTAGAATTGCGCCGCCTTGAAAGACCCTCCCACCATATAGCTCTCAAGCTTGGTCATATTAATGCCATTGGTCGCAAACCCGCCCAACGCTTTGTATAACGCAGACGCCACACTACGGACGCGGAAGACAAAACTGGTCACGACAGGGCCCTCATCGATTGCCGGTGAAAGGGCCTCCGGTGATAATACAAGGAAACGCGTTGTATTACTCGGCTCATCTTCAATATCTTTGGCCAAAACATCCAAGCCATATATTTCACCCGCGATTGTCGACGCCACGGCTGCAACAGACGGATCATTCAAGGCCGCGACAGCTTTGGCGGCCCCTGCTGTATCAACATCATTGACCGCGCGAACGCCCCAATCTGAAAGACGCTTACGCACCTGCCCTAGAGCCATGGGATGCGACCGCGCTGTTTTCACATCAGACAGCTTGGCTCCTTTCACACCTAATAATTGGTGGTGAATAGCGAGATAGCGCTCCCCAATAATGTGAAGACCGCCTTCGGGTAAGAGGTGATAAATATCAGACACGCGTCCTGCGACTGTATTCTCTACAGGAATCATAGCGAGTTGCGCTTCACCACTGCGTACACGGGCAAAGGCACTCGCGAAACTGGCACACGGCAGAGGCGAATAGGATGGGAAATAGGCTTGGCACGCTAAATGAGAATAGGCGCCTGATTCCCCCTGATAAACTATAACATCGCTCATTTTCGGCTTATCCCCTGAAAAAACCTCTGAAGGGTGCTTAAACCCTTTGCGACTGTGTGCCGCAAGAGCTTTTCTATTTGCTTTCACGACATATCTTTATATTAAGGCACGAAATATTAGGGCTTCTCGGGTAAAGCGCTAGAAAACTAGGACCACAAAGGAAATCGTCCCATGGATGAACTCGGTTTTAACAAGATTGCCGCCGCTGTTTTGGCAACAGGGCTCGGTATTATGCTCCTCCGCGAAGTCCCGCATTTTTTAATGCACGCAGAAGCCCCAGAGGTTCCTGTTTATTTTGTAGGAGAAGCACCGAAACCCGGCGATGAAGGTGAAGAGGTTGAACTCCCCTTTCCGCAAGCGGAATGGGTTGCCGCCATGGACGCTGAAAAAGGCGCGCGCGTTTTCAAAAAATGTCAGTCTTGCCATAAAGTCGAAGAAGGGGCCCCTAACGGTACAGGTCCGGGTCTTTGGAATGTTGTCGGTAATCAAGCCGGGACACATGAAGGCTTCTCTTACTCTGCGGCGATGGCAGGCGCAGGTTATACTTGGACATATGAACAGCTCGACGGCTTTCTGGAAAAGCCTTCAGCTCACCTTAAAGGGACGAAAATGGCCTTTGTCGGTTTGAGAAAGCCGGAAGACCGTGCCGCTGTCATTGAATATATGCGCATCAACGACTCAAATCCTGAGTCTCGCCCTGTGCCAGCGGTTGTCGAGGTTATGGAAGAAGCCGTCGAAGTCATTGAAGGGTCAGACATTGAAGCAACCGATGCTGCTGAAACAGTGACAACTATTCTCGAAGACGCTGTTGAAACAGTCACCGACGCAGTCGAAGAGACGACCGAACGGTAAATATTAAAGCCGTTTTCGGCGTCTCGGTTTACCAATACGATCAAGAGCCGTTTTATACGGCTCTTTTTTTGTGGCCATGTGAAAAGCGTTGGCGTGAAGTAATGTCCGACTGTCTGACATAATACCCACGTGACCCGGCCAGAATATGAGGTCACCGCGTTTAAGACTTCCTTCTATCTCTTCCCCAATTTGGGCTTCCTGCATATCGGCATCGCGCGGCGCATCTATGCCTACAGCGCATAAAGCCATTTGGACTAAACCCGAGCAATCCAGCCCAATATGCCCTGTACCGCCCCAGACATAGGGCGCGCCGATAAATTGCTCCGCAATGGAAACATAATCCTCGTAAGCGGGCTTGCCTCTCAAAGGTGAGACATGCTTGGTATGTATGTAGGCCCCTGCCCCAATCTGAAGAAAGTCTGCATTAAACCGTTTGGTAGAGACCCGCGCATTCATGGGTAAGGCCTGAATAATATGAGACTTAATATCGGGTTTTGTAAAAACTAAGGCTCTCAAGCTACTAACGATATGAGACGCTTTGAAAGGTGCGTCAGAGAGCGCTTTTCGCGGCACATAGCCGACATAACCGGGGCGACGACTCCCTTTTACCAATGAGACTGCTTGCCCCCATAGCCAGTTACGGCCTTCGGCATAGACCTTGAATTTTTGTCCGTGAAGCAGTTCCGTTTGCAAACCGTTCCGCAAGCCTCGATTATCAAAAAGCGCCGCATTCGGTGTTATCACATGACAGAGTGAGAGCAGAGGTGTCTTGGGCTTAGGCAGCGTGACACGCGGGTCAGACATTTAGATTAGCCTGCAAATTCGTCTTGTATGACGCGCGCAAAGTTACGCAAATAATGTATGCCGCCGGATGTACGGCGCATAATGACAGAGCGCTTATCTCGGATGTCCGGCGCACGTTCAACATAACCATAGGATGACAAGCGGTCGATGGCGCGAGAAATAACGGCCTTTGTTACATTCAGATGCTTGGCCAAGGAACGGACCGTATGTGGTCCTTCAGATAGATAAACTGTCATCAGAACAGCCATCTGGCGTGTTGATAAATCGGGCTCATCCGCCTGAACAGAAAGTGTCGTAACGCGATGCCAAAGGTCAAGACCTTCGGATAAGTTCAGCTTGGGTCGACGAATGGGCGTAGGCGCTGTTCGCGGTCTCGACGGCGCAGGGGCCAAAAATAAAACCGTATTATCGCCTGTATTGCTCATAATAATTCATCCCGTTTGTGTAACGAATCATTGAATCGCACAGCAGAGATTCTTCGGTCAAGCGACAAACAGGCCCAGAAAAACGAGTTGAGTCTAAGTGATTCAAAAGACTCAAAATTTTTTCTTCAGAATTTGTTAATTATTTTGACAAGTCCGCATTCAGACCGCCTGCCTTCAACCAATGATAGAGCGCTCTGACCCCATACATGTCGCCCCCTTTCGGATGACCGGGGCGAGAGGACGGGTTCCAACCATAGGTATCAAAGTGCATCCAAGGCTTATCTTTGACAAATTTTTGCAAAAATAATGCCGCCGTCACACATCCCGCAAAGCCGCCCCCTGAGTTTTTCATATCCGCAATAGGAGAGTTCAGCATAGAGTAATAAGGTTTCCACAGAGGGAGACGCCACATCGGATCGACTTGACGTTCGGCCTGCGCCAGAACATCCGGTACAGGTTTTTCGCGATTACAAAAGAAGGGTGGTAAGTGTGGGCCAAGCGCCACGCGAGCGGCCCCGGTGAGTGTCGCAAAATCAATAATCAGGGCCGGATCATCCTCGGTCGCTTTGGATAAAGCATCACCCAAAACCAATCGACCTTCGGCATCCGTATTATCAATCTCGACTGTGATGCCTTCTCGTGAGCGCAAAATATCACCGGGTCTATAAGCCCCCGCCGAAATTGCATTCTCTGCAATCGCGATAAGACAATGCAAACGAATGGGTAGATTGTTTTGCATGACGAGTTTCGCCAAGGCCAAGGCATGGGCCGCACCGCCCATATCCTTTTTCATCAAACGAGCCCCCGACGCCCCTTTGATATTGAGGCCGCCCGTATCAAAAGTGATACCTTTTCCCACAACAGCCAGACGTGGGTGAGAGGGGTCTCCCCATTCAAATTCAACTAATCGAGGCGCTTCGTGAGCCGCACGCCCAACCGCATGTATCATCGGGTAATTCTGCTCAATCAACTCTTCCCCGATAATCGTGTTTGAAACGGCGCCGTATTCAGCCGCAAGATGGGTTGCAGCTCTTTGCAATGCCACAGGCCCCATATCGCCTGCGGGTGTATTGATTAGATCACGACAAAGAGCCGTTGCTTCTGTCAGCGAGCGCACCTCTGTTAAGCGACTATCATCTTCGAGGACGAGTGTTGGAAAACTTGTCTGGTCGGGCAGATAGGCTTCAAACCGATAAGCCCCCATGCCCCATCCAGTTTGGGCCAAGTTCATTCGCCAGTCACGAGGAATTTGAGCCAAACGATAAAAGCCCTTCGGCAATGTCGTCGATAGTGTTCCTATGCGTGTAGCGCCTAAGGCATCATCTTCCTTAGCCCCGACTCCGAAAAGGACGGCACTCACCTGCCCGTCAGCATTTGGGAGGCGTACCCGTTGACCTGCCTCGCCGGTAAAACCACGGCCTTGCGCATAATTCAGACCGACACTATCCAGTTTTGACACGAGGGCCGACCAGTCATCCGGACGAACACAATAAACAGGAATAACAGACGCATTTTCGCTATCGCTGAGTTCTTTCTCGAGAGCGAATAATGGCATGTCTTGCGATGTCTCAGTCATAATTATTTCCATCTGCTTTTCACAGCTGTCTTCAAGAATACTAACGAAGCATTAACCGTATCTGTTTACGTTTGTTAACGGAATTGCAAGCGTTCGCAAGCAACCCTTTAAGATATTACGCGCAAGCGCATTAAATGAGAGCAACTATGTCACAAACCAATTTGCGTATGCTGTTTGGCTCAACTCTGTTGGCGGTCGGCCTATCCGCCTGTGCAGTCGCCCCAACCTATACAGCGGCGGAACGCGAAATGTCTGAAACTATGGGTGCTGAGAGTTTTCAACCCGCTACGCGTGAGCTTCGCGACGGCATTGAAACACAAGACACTCTGGCCCAAGCCGCTTTTTGGATGCGCGAATATGAGCTTAACCCGGCTGACCTCGAGTCTGCAATTAAACTCTCCGCGGCCATTCGTAAGCTCGGAAACCCACAACGCGCTGTTGAAATTACACAGACGACGCGGGCTCTTTACCCCAAAGACCCTTACCTTACGGCTGAATATGCAGCAGCTTTGATTGCGTCTGAACGCGCTGTTGAAGCCATGCGTCCTTTGGACGAGGCTCTCGCCTATGCCCCCAATTATGGTCGTCTTTGGTCCTTAAAAGGCGCGGCTCTTGATCAACAAGAACAATATGAGTTGGCACGACGTCATTATGCAAAAGCGCTGCAGATTACGCCCAATGATCCTAGCGTCATGGCCAATGTCGGTTTGTCCTTTGCTTTGTCAGGTGACCCCAACACGGCTGAAGGTTGGTTGCGACGCGCCGCCTCTATTCCAGGCGCTTCGCAGAGCGTATTCCAAAACCTCGCTCTTGTTTTACAAATTCAGGGAAAAGCAGACGAAGCCGAGAAATTTGCCCGTCTGGCACAGCAACAAAGTTCAGGTCGCTTGCCTAATTTGAACCCGCAACCAGCTCAGAGCTTACGTGGCACTATTCCACCGATGCAATCAGCCCCTCAACCACAGCCCCTGCAACAGTCGAGCTTTCAATCTCCACCCCCAAAAGTGACGATTAATAATTCGCCTTCTGTGGCTCCACCACCCACTGTTCAGGGCACACCATATTCACAAGCGAGTAGCGCGAGCGAAGCGGCGCGTATGGCGGCTGCGAATGCCGGTCGACGTCCACAAACAGATGTCATGAGCCCACAACAACTCCAAGAGCAACAGGATATACTCTCCCGCCTTGCCAATAATGTTGGAGCGCGCCCAGCGAATGTGAATACTGCCCCGCAGACAGCCCCTTACTATCCCGGTCGTCCTCAAGGTGGACAGGTTCAAACGGGCTATTCCGTTCCGCCTCAAACGACAGGTCAAAGCTATCCGCCGCAATTACCCGAAACGCAACGTCGAGGGGCACAGCGCGAACGGCGATAAGCTAATTCGAATACTTAGTCTGTAAAACAAATAAAGCCGCTAAAACTCTTAGCGGCTTTTTATATTAAGTCAGTTTTACACAACTACATATTAAGTGCATTGCCGAGACGCATTGCGGCTGGCGTCAAAATCACGATAAACAAGACCGGCAAGAAGAATAGGATCATTGGAACCGTCAGCTTTGCCGGCAAAGACGCCGCTTTTTTCTCGGCCTGCATTACACGCATTTGACGATTTTCATTCGCCATAGTGCGGAGCGTATCACCTAGAGGCGTACCGTATCGCTCGGCTTGAATCAGCGCAGTCGCTACGGCTCGAATGCCGGGATGATTATTACGGCGTGCAAGATTTTCATACGCTAAACGACGACTGGTTAAGTAGGATAATTCAGCTGTTGTCAGTGAAAATTCTTCAGCCATTTCAACGGAGCTTTCTGCCATTTCCTCTGCAACGCGTCCGAAGGCGAGCTCAATGGACATACCGGATTCTACACAAATCAAAAGTAAGTCCAATGCATCAGGAAAGACAGGGATAATACTGGCCAATCTTTTTCCGGCAGCGTTTTTGACGTAGATACCTGGGAGATATAATCCAAATGTCGTGAGACACATCGTGGCAAAAATGTTCTGAATTAGTTGCCACTCGCGGACATTTAAAATGACAAACAAAATCAGTCCAACAAAGAACAAAACAATCGGCATTATCAAACGGAACATATAAAATGTATAAACGGGCTTCTGACCCCGCATGCCTGCCTGAGCGAGTTTATCTTTAATGTCAGAGGCTTCTAAAAGCTTTTCGAGTGACAAACGATCAACAAAATCTTTTATGAAACCTTTGCTTTCAGACCGCAGACCTTGTGGCTGCTTATTAAGCTCTTCAAACCTGTTCTTTTTTAGATTTTCGCGCGCATTAGAAACAGAATCCATACGCTTCTTAAGCTTATTGCCTTCGAATAGAGGCGCAAACAAAACATATAGCGTGGCCACCGTAAGTAATGAGATAACGCCATAAGCAAAGTTCTGGAATAAGGCGATAGATTCAGCTGGCATCGACTCCTCCTAGAACTTAAAGTTAATCATCTTGCGCATCATAAATGTCCCCATGAACATCATAACAGCACCGATAAGCATGTTACGTTGCCCCGTAGACGTGAAGTAAAGGTCCTTCATGTAATCCGGTGACATGATGGTCACCAAAATCATCACCACAATGGGCAGGGCCCCAATAATCATGGCAGACGCCTTCGCTTCCGCAGAGAGTGCTTTGATTTTTTCGCGCAAGATTTTACGCCCCCGCAAAACATTGGAAAGGTTCGCCAAACTTTCACCGAGGTTACCACCAGTAGATTTCTGAATATTCAACACGGTTGCAAAGAAATTCACTTCTGAAATTGGCATACGCTCATACATCTGCTCGAGGCAGATTTCGATAGGAATACCAAGGCTTTCCCCTTCCACAACACGGCGGAATTCAGACCCCAATGGATCAGGACTCTCATGGGCAATAATCTTCAAGCAATCATTTAGCGGTAGACCTGTTCTCACACCGCGCACAATAATGTCCATTGCATCTGCGAAATGCGACGTAAATTTCTTTTGACGACGATTAATAGCCGCATTCAATATAAACCTTGGAAGACCAAACCCTAGGACAACGGCAATACCCAAACACACGAGTGGATTAACGCCCATGATAAAGGCTGGAAGCGCTGTCAGAGCCGCTATAACACCGGAGATAATCATAAAGGTCTGAGGCTTCATCGACCAATCCGCTTGGACAAGTCGCATGGCCAAAGACTTCGCCTTTTTTTTCTTTAGCTTTTGACGTTCTTCAATCTTGGTCAAGCTTTCTTCGATTTGCTTCCGACGATTGCCTTGATCTTCTACTTTTAATTTTTTGAGAAATGAGTCAGTGGCTGTTTCTTTTCCTGTGATTGATTTTAGGCGTGCCTCTTTTTTGGCATTGCCATCACCCATTAATACATAACCCACCGCCAGCACAAAGCCGACACCAACAAGAGCGATGAGTGTATTCTGATCCATGACTTAGCTACCAGCCTCATCAAGAGCCTGCGCCAATTCTTTTTCAAGGTTGAAGTAACGCGCACGATCCCAGAAAGCTGGACGCGCGATACCCGTAGACTTGTGCTCACCAATAATCTTACCTTGCGCATCTTCACCATCCATTTCGTAGACAATGAGATCTTGCGTCACAATGACGTCACCTTCCATACCGATGACTTCGGTGATTTTTGTAATGCGTCGCGAACCATCACGAAGGCGGGCCGCTTGGACAATAATATCAACAGACCCCACAATCATTTCCCGAATGGTTTTTGCCGGTAGCGAAAAACCACCCATCGTAATCATAGACTCTAAACGAGAAAGAGCTTCGCGTGGCGAGTTGGCGTGAAGGGTTCCCATTGAACCATCATGGCCCGTATTCATGGCCTGTAAGAGGTCGAAAGCTTCGGGGCCACGCACCTCACCCACGATAATACGCTCAGGACGCATCCGCAGACAGTTTTTCACCAAGTCGGACATGGTGATTTTACCTTTGCCTTCCAAGTTCGGCGGACGTGTTTCAAGGCGCACGACGTGAGGCTGTTGCAGCTGTAGTTCCGCAGCGTCTTCACAAGTAATGATACGTTCGTCAGGATGGATAAATCCGGTCAAGCAATTCAAAAGCGTTGTTTTACCGGAACCTGTACCGCCGGAGATAACGACATTACACTGACAGGCCCCGATGATTTCGAGAACCTTAGCACCTGCCGGAGAAATAGATTTAAAGTTTACCAAATCTGTCAGACGAAGCTTGTCTTTCTTAAACTTACGAATTGTGAGAGCCGGACCATCAATCGACAAAGGCGGTGCAATCACGTTAACACGCGAACCGTCAAGCAAGCGCGCGTCACAGATAGGACTGGCTTCATCCACGCGTCGTCCCACTTGGGACACGATACGCTGACAGATATTCATCAATTGGGTATTGTCACGAAAACGAATATTCGTCTTCAGCATCTTACCATTAGTTTCAATGAAGACATGTTTGGCGCCATTGACCATGATATCGGCAATGTCATCACGGGACAGGAGTGGCTCTAAGGGGCCATAACCCAGAATATCATCACAAATTTCCGTGATAAGTTGATTTTGTTCCGCCACGGAAAGACGCACATTCCGAATGGCGATAATCTCGTCGACAATTGTCCGAATTTCTTCGCGCGCTTTATCGGCCTGCATGCCTGCAAGAGCAGATACATCGATGGTTTCAAAAAGCGCGTTAAAGATTGTCGCTTTTGTTTCGTAATACTCTTCAGAAGGGTCTGCGCGATTGCTTGTATTGTTTTCACGCTCAGGCGCAGGTGCAGAAGGCGGTGGAGCGGCGACTGCCGCTTTTTCCGCTACGGGAGACTTAAGAGCCGCATTTTCTGAACGTTTTCCGAACATCTTGGCTTATTTCTCTTTTTTCAAGAATGAGAAAAGTGACTTCTTGCTGTTCACTTCCTTTGCTTCGGGCGCTTTGTCTTTTTTGCCCAATTTGATCTTCTTACGACCACTCGCTTCAGCTTGCATATTTGCGTTAAAGCGACCTGTCTTCAAACGGTCGGCTAGATAACTCAGCCCGGCAACCGTCCGCTCAGCAGATTTAACTTGATCAAGCATTTTGCCTTCATTGGCCGCTTCAAAGAACCCTTCAGGATCGAAACCGATTACGAGACTTGGTTCTAATCCAACAGCAGCGGCAAATTCTTTCACGGGGATTTCCGCCGCTTTTGCCATTCCAGTCTTGTTAATGATCAAGAGCGGATCGGGGTCGTTCGGACGTTGCGCTTTAAGGAAATCAACGAGGTTTTTTGTGTTACGCAGGTTCGCGAGATCCGGTGTTGCCGTAATAACAATATCATCAACCGTACTGAGCACATTCAGCGTCCAATCGGCCCAATAATGCGGCATATCCAAAATACTCATCGGACTGATGGATCGCACGCCGTTCACGACAGCTTCATAGGCTTCTTCATCAAGAATAGGCTTCAGGTTAAGCGAACTAGACGCCGGAAGAATTGAGAGTTTAGGTGTATGACGGATCATAATCCGATCAAGCAATGTCTCGTCTAACCGATCGGGTTGCGACAAAGCTTCTTCCAGACCTTGAGACGTGTCATAGGCAAAGTCGAGCCCTGTCGTACCGAATGAACTGTCCAAATCAATCAAGGATGTTTCTTGCCCTAAGCCTTCAGCCATACACCAAGCGATATTATGGGCGAGCGTTGACGATCCGACACCGCCTTTTGCGCCAAAAAACGCTGTGACACGACCAATAAATGGTGCCTCAGGATCTGAATAAAGATCTGCAATGGAGCGGATTAAATTCAAGGAAAGAAGCGGCGGTACGATATAGTCGGAAACGCCTTTCTCCATTAATTGACGATATAAGCGGATATCATTTGCGGCACCGATAATAACAACTTTGGTCCCTTCATCACAGACTGAGGCGAGCTGACCTAGTTGAGCAAAGAGTTCTTCACCCCGCATACCTGTTTCGACCAAAATAAGGTTCGGTGTGTTTTCTTTGTGATAGAATTCAATCGCTGCGGCGAGTCCACCCATATAAATCTTAAGATTTGCACGCTTCATACGCCAATCGCGCGTCATGTCATTTACAACGGCAGCGGTTTCCTGACGGTCACAAAAAGAATGAATGGAAATCTGTGGTAAGGCCTTTTCACCGCCTTCACGCGCAACGTCTTCAAGGTTTTCGACCGTCGGTACAGCCATAGCCGTTGGCGTCGGCGCCAGAGGCATTTGAGACGGCATACCTTGCATGGGGGGCTGTGGCATCTGCGTTTGCGGCATAGGCGCTTGCGGCATCGGCGCATTTTGCATGTGTTGCCCCTGCGCAGGTATAGGCTGTGGA
>CAYTAJ010000012.1:15652-22944 GCA_964435725.1 uncultured Algimonas sp. | reverse complement strand
TTGCGGCATCGGCGCATTTTGCATGTGTTGCCCCTGCGCAGGTATAGGCTGTGGAGCCGGAGCTTGTGGCATTGGCATTGGAGACGGCGCTAATGGTGCGGCTTGTCGCGGCACAGTTTGTAACGGCATGGGCTGCGGTACAGGGGCTTGAGATGATGGCATTTGTTGCATCGGCATAGGCACAGGCTGTGGTGCAGTCGGCATTGAATTTTGCGGCGGTGTAGGACTTTGGGTCATGGGATTCATCCGGTCTTTTCCGTCTTAAACATCAGCAGACTGCAAATAGCGGCCGTTGCGATATATTTCTCTCTATTCATTCTCAAGCGTCGCTGTTTGGTCAGGCGATCTCTCCGAGCCTGTTAGCTCACCCTGAATGTATTTGTCGTAAACAACAGTGCGTCTCTGCGAATTTGGTGTTGTCGTCGCATAAGGCTCCAAGAACTGACGCGGGTCAGACACCATTGCAGCTAAATTAGCTGACTGCGAGCAACCAAAGGACTGATAAGGCTGGTTATTATAAGTCTGACGCAAATCATCTAAAAAACGACAATCTTGTGGCACTGTTTTGAGTGTCCGATAAGAAACAACAACTGGCGCAGGCGCACTCGGTGACGTTTGATATTCTCCCGTCTGCATCGCAGCAGGGTTAATTCCTACTTGTGCCATCATAGTTCTTAAAGTGGTTGCGGCTTGTTGTGTACCCAAACCATTTTTTCCACCCGTTGGCATATTGACAAAAATCGGGCCATCGCCGCTCTGACGATAGGCTTCTAAAAACTGTCCTACGGCAAATTGATCCCGTGCTGAAAGCTCTAATCCATTAGGACGCGTGTAAAGCTCAAGACGCTCAATCGTTTCAGCGACTTTTATCTTATTTCTTTCCGGTGTCGGCAGATAAGACGGCTGCGGTGTCATACACCCCGTTAAAATCACGGCAGACGTAAGGCTTAAGAGCGATAATTTCAGCATGTTTTTGTATGTCATCATTATCTCCTAATCCACCACATGTCCGAAAGGACCACCCAAAGCCGGCTGCGAGATGCGGGGCTCACCATCTGATGCATAAACCTCGTTTAAGCGTCCCATGAGTATTGAACTTGAGTCATTAGGAGCGACGAAACCGTCTAAGGGCGTTTGAAGCTTATCCGGATGCGTTGCATCAACGAGGTATGGCGTAACAATAATGACCAATTCAGTTTGTGTATTCGTGGTGTCACTATTGCGGAATAAAGCCCCCAGCCCAGGAATATCCTTCGCGCCTGGTGTGCCGTCGCTGGAGCTGCGGCTTTCTTCGCGGATAAGCCCTGCAATGACCAAGCTGCCTCCTGCCGGCATCTCGACAACCGTATTTGCGCGTCTGACGCGTAGACCTAAGATATCTGCGGCCAAGCCCCCTGTTTCGAAGGACCCTTCTGTTGTTGGCTCGGAGACTTCTGTCGAAATATTGAGAGAGATGAGACCTTCACTTAGAACGACCGGTGTAAAGCCTAGTGATACGCCATAAGGCTTGAATTCAAACTCACGCTGAAGCTGGCCTTGTTCGTCGATAAATACGTTTGTTAAGAGCGGAAATTCACCACCGATCAATGTGTTGGCAGTTTCACCTGAAATCGCGGTTAAACTAGGCTCGGCCAATGTACGGATAAGGCCTACACGCTCTAAGGCTTGAATAGCACCGCTGAGAGATTGCAGGTCGCCCCCTGCCGGATTAATCGTTGTATCTGCGGTAAAACCAGCTTGTGGATCAAGTGAGGCGTTACTGATTAACGACACAGTTGATTCACCGAGTTGTGCAACGGCACTTAAGTTAAAACCGAGTTGTTTTGTGACGGAACGTTGCATTTCAACAATCCGAACTTTCAACATAACTTGGTCGCGACCTTGTATGGCCATAAGATTGACAATCTCGCCTGGCTCATAGGTCCCGTTGGCAATCTCATTTAGCCATAAGGCGGCGAGTTTCTCAACGCGGTCAGCTGTTGCAGCATTGGCAACCGCACCTGTCAAAAGGATATTATTGTGAACGGCCTGCACTTCGACATCTGCATCAGGTGCATGTTTAGAAATCAGACGATTCAGCTCGGAAATATCGCGTTCTACACGGATATCGAGGTTTAGAAGCTCCTCGCCATTATGGCCATAAAAATAAGCGTTTGTTTGTCCGGCTTGCTTACCAATCAAAACAGTGCGCTTCGTTGTATGAACAACAGCTTCGACAACATCTGGATTTGAAACAATGACATCTTGTACGCCTTGAGGCAGTTCAACAACTGTCGATTTTCCGTAAGGCAACACAATTGAGCGCTCATTAACGCTTTGACCCGGCCCTTGGATCTTGATTGTTGAGGCGTCTACGGAACCAATATGTGCGTAAGACCGCGTACCGGCATTCGCATTCAGAACAACAGCAGAACCCAAAAGAAGGCTTGCCCCTGTCATCAGCCCTAAGCGGGATAAGTGTTTCATTCCAGGCATGGTCATACGTCTCTTGTTAAAATACGTCATTATTGACCCCTTATCGCAACACGTTGCGGTTCACCTGATCGGTAAATCACGAGGTCAGCTGGTGCAGCTGTTTGCTCGTAAATCGTTGTTTGCGCTGCACTTTTTGCTTTCGAACGCGACGCATTCAAACCTCTTAGGATAAGGCTGATTTCCCCGGCAGATTGCGCCTCTTGGAGCATTACGGCATCCTCAGGGCTTAACTCAAAAGTCGCTGTCGAACCGATAACATAGGCCTCACCTTCAGGATCCGTCGCATAGGTCTGGTCAATGGCGAGGACTTGCACATTTTCGAAAATAATATTGGCGATATGAACCTCATCACGCACGATGCCTTGGTTGTTTTCGAGGTTATTATTGTTTCGAATATCAAATTGTTCGGTCAAAAGAATATCAACGCGGTCACCGGGCTGGATAAATCCACCTGCCGCTGTCTCGACAGAAATGCGCGTTGTGACAGCACGCATACCGGGCTTTAGCATCGCTGCTAAGACACCAGAATCACCTGCTCGAACGATTTTCGCACCATTTATCGGCTCGCCTTCAAAGATTTCAGCTTTAACAATAGCCCCTTCCAAATCAGAGATTGGATCTCTATCGGACTCTTGATCTGTAATAAGAGACTCACGCAGGCTGTCTTTTGGCCAATCTGTCCAAGAAAGGTGATCCGACGTTAAGCGCGTGCCTAAAGCAATATTCTCACTAGCCACTAAAACTTTAACGATTTCAGTCTGTTCCACAACAGGCGCAACAAACTCAGCTTGTTGCTGAACGGGTGCAGGCGTTAAAAACGTCCGCAATAAAAAGAAAACAGCAAGACCAAGACCGCCGAGAATCAGAACTTTTTTGATTTTTGCGCTATCCATAATGCCTCACATACCCGTATTTTCGGTATTCCCACCTGAATCCCATAGGACGGGATTCGATAAATTATGGTTAAGATGTAAAAAAGGACGGCAAAGAATTGGTTAACGCTGGCGTTAAATCTTACAACTTAAGCATCAGATTGTGGTTTTTATCCAGTATTGGGCTGTAAAATGCAAAAGCCGGGCACTTGGCCCGGCTTTATATTATGGAATTAGAGTTGACCTAGAGACCAATTGCGACTTTTAAGATATCACTTTGTGGCAAGGTCAAAAGAGCACCTCCCGCCAGTGCTAACCCATAGGGCATTTGCTTTTCTTCTTTAAATAAGCCGTAAAACCATGATGACGTTGCCAATCTGGCCGGAGCATAATTACGTCCAACTAAGAGAAGAAGCGCTAAGCACCCGCCAATAGCTCCGACATAGAATATGTAGAGTGCTGCATCAGCCCAAGTCCACCAGAGCGCTGTTGCTGCCAATAGCTTAGCATCTCCGCCCCCCATCCAACCGAGAGCAAACATAGCAAAACCTGCGATAAAGAAGGTCAGGCCTACAAGAAGGTGTTCACCAAATGCCGACATACCGTCCCAGGCGAAAGGAATCACAGCGACAAAGAGAGCTATAACAACAAGACTGATCCAATTCGGAATTTTCATAATTGAAGCATCTGTATAGGCCGCCATAAGCATACAGAATGAGAAACCGAAAAAAATGAGAAATGCGATAATCATGCTAAACCCGATAATTCTTAAAGCCAATTATATGTTGGCATTCACAGAGTTAAGAATAGAGGAATAGTCTTAATATGAAGTTTCAAAGAGAAATCTAACGCTGCTTAAGAGAACAAATTATCAGCCTGCAGTACTTGCGGATGTCGAGATGTTCGTAAAACGTGAATTGATATTCACAGCAATAGAGTTGGCACCGCCAATTAATGCGATTGCGATGAGGGCAATGATAAGACCGTATTCTATGGCTGTTGCGCCACATTCATCATGGAGATAGTCTGTAAATAAAGACATTCTATTTCCCTTCACCCCAAAAAAATTATTAAAAAAAGGCCGCTACTAGCGACCTTTATACATCTCATCTTTCTTATGATCGCATTAGAAAAATGTTAGATGTTTATACCCGGCGTATCAGATACGCCGGGCAAATTTTGGCACCAATTATGGTGTTGTACCTGCGCCAGAAACTGAAGTAGAAACAGTTGTAAAGCGTGTACCAATGTTAGAACCGAGTGATGTAGCACCACCGATAAGGGCAACAGAGATAAGGGCGGCAATCAAACCATATTCAATAGCTGTTGCACCAGATTCGTCGTTGATAAAACGAGTAACAAGATTTTGCATAACTTACTCCCACGTATGCTAGTCAATTTACGGGATAATCCCAAGTAACAGGGTCATCCCTGATGTGATTGCTTATAAGGATTGGGTGTTACTGCCCTGTTAGGAGACGTGGTAAAAATCTCATAAAAATTGAGAAATAATTTCAAGTCTTATTAACTACGATTGCGCCAGTTTGAGCCACACCAATCTAAGGTTTGGCGTATAAATATAATGTATATAGCGAAAAAGACGGCTTTTGGCCTCCATTTGCTTCATTTTGTAAACGGTTCATTCACCACATCGCTGTAACCAGAAAAAAATGTTGGAGGCGTTCATGCTTAAATATTCAAAACATTGCATTGGTTTGGTGACACTTATTTCAGGCTGTGCCTTATCCATGAACGCAGTTGCAGGTAACTTTGCTCACAGCAATTCAGCCTATAGTGTTGAAATCAATAAGACAGAAATTGTCCGTCTACCGGTGAGCGCGAGTGCTGTTATTATTGGCAACCCAGCCATTGCTGATGTCTCAGTTCACGCCGCCAACACACTTTTTGTCGTTGGACGCGGCTACGGTGAGACCAATTTGATTGTGCTTGATGCGAATGGCAAGACAGTGATGGATACAGATATTCAGGTTCTGCAGATACCTTCAAAACATTCCGTTCGGGTTTTCAATCGCTCCGCCAGACAGTCATATAATTGCGCCCCGAATTGCCAGCCTTCACCGGTAATCGGTGACGATCCAGAATTTTTAGGAAACTATTCATCAACTGAGCAGCCTATTCAGAGTTCTGAAGCTCTGGCCAGTACGAGTCTGGCGCCAAGTTCCTCTGATCAAGCTTTGTTTGGTTCACAAAACGAACCTATTCCATCACCGGAACAATCACCCTTCCAGATTCCAAACTAATTTTACTTAAATGCATTGAACAAGCCGGTATCTTAACCCTTTGTTAAGATAAATTCTTGGCGTTGCCTTAACTTATTTTCGGTATCCTAATGGTTAGAAAAGTAAGTGGGGTGAGCCATGTTTATGTCTCTACAAAATAGAATTGGATTATTACGGCTCCGGGCCAAGCAATATCGCGACAATCGTGACGGTACTGCGGCTATCGAGTTCGGCCTTTTGGCCATCCCTTTCTTTATGCTGATTTTCGGCATTATTGAACTCGCAATCATCTTATTTATCAACTCGACTCTTAATCATGCTGTGAGCGAAGCTGGACGGCAAATTCGTGTCGGAAATTTCCAAGCTTGTAGTGGCGGCACATCGGCTGAAAAATTCAAAGATATGATCTGTTCCGAAATGAGTGGTCTTGGAAATTGTGATCAACGCGTCAGAGTGGATGTAAAGACGGCGACAAGTTTTGCTGGCATTACGCTTCCAGCCGAATCGGATCCTGCCGACGCGTCAGAAACAATTGGAAATGGCACAGTTGATAGCACATCGGGTGGAGACCCTGTTGTGGCTCGCGCAATATATTATTATCCACTTGCCCTACCCGCTGCCCTCACCCGCCTTGAGACAACAAGTGGCACAGGCGTACGCAAATTAGTTGCAACGACAGCCTTCCGAAATGAACCCTTCTCAACGCCGGGCACATGTCCGTCATAATAAATAATGACAGAGAGTTACCAACCCTTTCTGGAAGGATTGCAAAAATGACAATTGTTAGAAATTTAAAATCACATCTGAATAACAGTGTTGCAAAACTACGTCAGAATGAAGACGGCCTAGCCGCAATTGAGTTTGCAATTTTGGCCCCAATTATGGTTTCGATGTATTTTGGGCTGGCCGAAATTGCGTCTGCAATTGCCGTTGACCGCTCTATTTCGCACGCAACCAATGTCGCCGGTGACCTTACATCTCAAGTGGCCAATGTTGACGAGACAGACCTAGAAGATTTATTGACAGCGACCCTGCGTATTATGGATGTCGACTCAACCTCAAAAGTTTCCATTAGCTTGGAGAGCTGGAGCCGCGATGCCGGAGGTAACAATACGCTTGTCGGTAGCGCAACGATGAATGCAGGTGCCGCGAATTTACCGGCTTTTAATGTGGCTACCGTTGACTCGACATTACTGAATGAAACAGCTGGCGTCGTCGTCGCCCGCGTCGCATATCTATATTCTCCGCTAAAGTTGCAATATATGAATACCGACTTCACAATGTCTGATACGTTTATTTTAAAACCCAGGCGCTCTAGCGAAGTTACATTTGGCAATACAGACGGTAAAACTTATACCTGTTCTTCCAGTGGAAGTTCGGTCTCCTGTAGCTAAGATAGATAATGCGCGCGTAAGCGTTCAATATCCCGCTTTTGCAGACCTAACGCATCACTTGTGTATTGATGGATGTCGCCCATTTGCTGGAGCGCGGCATACAAAAATTCTTGTGTGACACCAAACATCGGCCGCAAAGCCTCCGCATTAAACGGACGGCCATAGCGCTTTGTGAACATGGCCGCTGCAGGCTCTAAAAAGCTCTCAATATTCACCGCTTCATTCGTCAGCATATAATCATCAAGAATATGATGGTCGGGCACGCCTAAGAGCCCCTGAATAAGCGCAACAAGCGTGCCTGTCCTATCTTT
>CAYTAJ010000012.1:10992-15552 GCA_964435725.1 uncultured Algimonas sp. | reverse complement strand
CGGGCACGCCTAAGAGCCCCTGAATAAGCGCAACAAGCGTGCCTGTCCTATCTTTTCCCGCCGCACAATGCACCAAAATAGGTTCGCCAGTTTCAGCCATGTGAAGCAAGGTTTCCCGAAAAATTTCCTGAAACCCCTTATCGGCTGATCGTTGCGAATATGAGCGCATCATATAATTATGCGCGTCCTCCGGCGTATGAAGTTCATGTTCCATAAAGGCTTCATGAGGCGCCACTTTGGCACTCTTCCCATCCGGACTATCGGGATAGGCCAGCACCCTGGCTTCATCCGCAGTCGGATAACGAGACGGTTGGCGCTTACGCTCCGGCGCATGGCGCAGATCGACGACGAGCCCGATCTCATAGTCACCTATAGCTGAAAGCTCTTCATCATTAAGATTATTGAGATGCGCAGAGCGGAAGAGCTTATCACTCTTAACTTTTGCCCCTTCAATCGTGTCATATCCGCCGAAATCGCGGAAATTCAGAATAGTTTTAAAGGGCTTGATACGGTCTTCCATGCAGCCCGCTTAGCATGAGGTCATACAGATAGAAAAGAAAAAGGCCGCGACATTTCTGGCGCGACCTCATTATATTATTTTGAAGCTCTTTATTCAGCAGCCTCTAGACTTTTTGTACGCATTTTCTCGAAACGGCCCCAGACGCCGTCATCGCCGTGCCATTGACCTTCTGTGGCGCCTTTTGAGTATTCCGTCGCACGCGCCTCAAAGAAGTTAGCATGTTCCACACCATTGGTGATTTCAGTCAACCATGGCAGTGGATGCTCTTTAATGCCGTAGACAGGCTCCAGACCAAGCTGACCCAAGCGCCAATCGGCGATGTAGCGAATATATTGCTTAATATCCTCAGCCGTCATGCCCTCAACCGGACCCATTTCAAACGCCAGCTCGATGAATTTGTCTTCGAGTTTCACAACAGTCTTACAGCAATCAATGATGTCGTCTTTGACACCGTTTGTAAGAGCGCCGGTCTCTTGCGCAAAGGTATGGAAGAGCTTCATCATGCCTTCACAGTGCAGGCTCTCATCGCGGATAGACCAGGTCACAATCTGGCCCATACCCTTCATTTTGTTAAGGCGCGGGAAGTTCATCAACATAGCAAATGACGCAAAGAGCTGTAGCCCTTCCGTAAACCCACCAAACACCGCCATAGAGGTCAAAATATCGCGTTCGCTATCCACACCAAACTTACCGAGATAATCGTGCTTGGCGGCCATTTCCTCATATTCCATAAAGGCTGAGAATTCTGAGTCCGGCATGCCGATTGTCTCAAGCAAGAGCGCGTAGGCCGCAATGTGAACCGTCTCCATATTTGAGAAGGCCGCGAGCATCATACGAACCTCGACCGGCTTAAATAGCGGCATGTAGTTTTCCATATAATTAGCGCCGACTTCGACATCGGATTGCGTGAAGAAACGGAAGATTTGCGTCAGGAGATTACGCTCTGTTTCTGTGATATTAGTCGCCCAGTCTTTACAGTCTTCACCCAGCGGGACTTCTTCGGGCATCCAGTGAACTTGCTGCTGTTTTTGCCAGAAGTCATAAGCCCATGGATAGCGAAACGGCTTATAGCTATGGCTTGGCAGTAAAAGTCCTGATTTTGTGTCTTTTAAAAAGTCCATATTGCCCATTATGCGTCTCCCATTCGCTCTCAGCCCATTGCTTTCTTTGTGAAAGCCCAAAAATTTGAAAATGCAACATCTTGTTTGATTTGCAGACTCACACACCATATCTAGCGGAAAGGCTTAATCAATCGTAAATTTCGCGAAAATCTGACCTGCGTCAATAAAGCTCTGTTTCAATGACGAATTTTCCTGCGGACAAGGCTGTGGACAGAAAATGAACGCAACCTTTGATAAATTCAAAGGGCTCTGTTTTGGTGTCACAGGCTTGATTTCTTCATATACGGCGGAAAATGAGTCGCCTATAAGCGCTTTATGTTCAAAATGATCGCGACATTTTTCCGATTGCTGCGCACCGCTTGGGTTTTGATTCGTCATGACTCGCTGGTGCCAACCGAATATGCCAAGCTTGTGCCCTTACCCGTGCGTATCATTGGCGCAATCTCGCGAATCTTTTCTGTTGGCAATCGCAAAGGTAATGCGGGGGAACGCTTTGCCAATGCGCTAGAAGACCTAGGCCCTGCTTATATCAAATTTGGGCAAATCCTCTCGACTCGCGGGGATATGTTCGATGCCGAATTTGCCGAAGGCCTGTCTCGCCTCAAGGACAAAGTCCCCCCGTTCCCCATGAAAAAGGCGGAAGAGATGATGGCCGAGGAATGGGGTGCGCCATGGAGCAAGCATCTTAAAACCTTATCAGAGCCCATCGCCGCCGCTTCTGTCGCGCAAGTGCATAAAGGTGAACTTCATTCCGGAGAGATTGTGGCCGTTAAAATCCTGCGGCCCAAAATCCAGCAACGCATGACCAAAGACATGGATGTCATTGGACTGGTCGCGAAGCTCGCGCACAATGCTGTGCCTAAGCTCCGCAGGCTACGCCCGAAAGATTTTGTCGCCGAAGCGCGCCGCGCCGTGATGTTAGAGCTAGACTTACGCCTTGAGGCCGCCGCGCAATCCGAACTGGCTGAAATTGCTAAAGAGACCGACCTCTTCCGTGTTCCCACATTGAATTGGGATTTGGTTGGAAAAAATGTCCTCGTCAGTGAATGGATTGACGGGGTTCACCTCTCCTCCCCCGAAGTCCTCACCGATCCAGCCATCGACAAGAAAGACTTGGCGCGACAAGTCATTCAGAGCTTCCTCGCCTCGACTTTTGAATATGGTGTGTTCCACGCGGATATGCATGAAGGTAATTTGATCGTCGATGAAAACGGCAAACTCGTCCTGCTCGACTTTGGCATCTTGGGCCGATTGGGTGATGCCGAAATCCGTTTTGAAATCGACACACTTTATGGCTTCTTACAACGCGACTATTATAAAATCGCCAAAGTCCATTTTGATATTGGCTATGTGCCGCCGCATCACAGTATTGATGATTTCGCAAGCGCGCTGCGCGCCGTTGGCGAACCTATTTTTGGTAAAAAGGCCGAAGAGGTCTCAATGGCCAAAGTGCTCTTACAACTCCTGGAAATTACCGAGCTCTTTGATATGGAGCTCCAACCGCAGCTCATCCTTTTACAAAAAACAATGATGCAGGCCGAAGGCGTCGCGCGTCGGCTCGATCCTGAATTTGATATGTGGGAAGCCTCTCGCCCGATTGTTGAAAAAGCCGTCCGCCGTGAGTTGGGGCCGGAACGCTATATCAATGACTTCCTCGACGGGTTGGAACGCACGCGAAAAACATTGCAAACCCTACCCGACGCCACTGATAATATCGCCAAACTGGCCGAAGCTTGGGCCAAAGGCGAGATTGACCTGAGCGGCATTCAGACCAAGACAGAGCCAAAGAAAAGCCTCGTAAAACCCGTGGCCCTCCTCGGCGCAGGCGCGGTCATAGCCCTCGGGAGTGCATGGGCGGCGGGGGCACTTTAGAAAAATAATTTACGCATTATAGGTTGCGCAAATAATTGTTCAGCCTAAACTATATCTATGTTTAAATTCTTTGCCTTTAGTATATTTTTGAGTCTTCTCTTTCATCAGAATTCTTGGGCGAATGTATTTGAAATGGCTACGGGCAATTGGGGCGTCGAAGTCTCTAATCCACCTGAAGGCATCGATATTAAAGAACTTGAACGTTATAGAGGGTGTGCTGAGTCACCTGTTGTCATCACAGCCGATAAAGACACCATGCGATTTAGGGCCGTGCATACTGGCGAAGACAATTTTATCTCAGAAGGCCCTATTCTTGACAGTGGTCCTAACTGGTTATCCGTTAGATATGATGGCGAGACACGCTTAATGAAAGATGGCGAACCACAAATTTGGCACATGGTTTTCGTGGAACAGGACAAGTTTTATTGGGTTGTAGGCCACGGCATCACAGAAGATAAACGTGAAGGAATTGTCCCAGTTGCTCGCGTAAAATGCCAAAATTTGATTGGCTAATTCTGAACGCTGCGAACAATTTATGTCATTTTATGAAACATTTTCTCGCTGATTATATAAAGAATATAGTCTGATTTATTCCCCTTCCCTCACCCCGTTCCACCCTCTAAACTCATCCCATGACAAAACGGGTTCTTCTTATTATTGGCGGCGGGATTGCGGCTTATAAATCGCTCTTTCTTATCCGTACCTTAGCGAAGCGCGGTATTGCGAGCCGTGTGATTATTACGCGGGGTGGCACTGAATTTGTAACCCCTTTATCCGCAGGGGGGCTGTCAGGCGATAAAGTCTATACAGACCTTTGGGACCTGACCGATGAAGCTGAAATGGGCCATATCGAGCTGTCCCGTTCCGCTGACCTTGTGGTCGTTGCCCCCGCCACAGCAAACCTGCTGGCCCGCACCGCCAATGGTATTGCCAATGACCTTGCCACCACGACCCTGCTCGCCACAGATAAGCGTGTCTTATTTGCTCCTGCTATGAATGTCCGTATGTGGGAGCACCCTGCCACGCAACGCAATATCCAGACCTTAC
>CAYTAJ010000012.1:0-10892 GCA_964435725.1 uncultured Algimonas sp. | reverse complement strand
ATGAATGTCCGTATGTGGGAGCACCCTGCCACGCAACGCAATATCCAGACCTTACGCAAAGACGGTTGCCTGTTTATCGGGCCGGATGCCGGTGCTATGGCCTGCGGTGAATTTGGCGATGGTCGCATGGCCGAACCCGACGCCATTGCCGACGCCATTGAAGAGGCTTTAAAGGGTATCACTCATATTGATGGCATCAAAGAAGACTTACCACTCGCAGGGAAAAAAGCCCTCATCACGGCGGGCCCCACCCGTGAACCGCTCGACCCCGTGCGTTATCTGTCCAACCACTCTTCCGGCAAACAAGGCTTTGCCATTGCACGCTCATTAGCTGAATTAGGGGCCGATGTGACGCTCGTGGCTGGCCCCGTAAGCCTGCCCACACCACTGGGTGTGAACCGCATCAATGTGGAAACCGCCGAAGAGATGATGGAGGCCGTGGAGAGCGCCCTACCTTCAGATGTCTTTATCAGCGTCGCCGCCGTCGCTGATTGGCGTCCAGCCGACCGCGCAGCCATCAAAGTCAAAAAAGCTAAACAAGCGGATGGCCCGCCGCCTCTGCAATTGGTCGAAAATTCCGATATTTTAAAAACGATTTGCGCGCATAAAACCAAACGCCCGCCCCTCGTGATCGGCTTTGCCGCAGAGACAAATGACGTGATTGAACATGCGAAAGCCAAACGACTGCGAAAAGGATGTGACTGGATCGTCGCCAATGATGTATCAGGTGATGTGATGGGCGGAGATCATAACACCATGATCCTCGTCACATCCGAAACCGAAAACATATGGCCGCGCCTGAATAAGCAAGCGGCCGCGGATAAACTGGCACAAGAAATTGCGTCCGCTTTTAAGGATTAATTTATGAGACAAGCCGCCCTCGCTTCGATTTTCGGCCTTTTGACAGCGCTCTATTCGACCGCTGCTTTCGCTGACAATATTGCCAAATGCGAGGTCGTGTTGCTGGAAACGATTGAAGATGAAAGTGGGCGCGGCGGCGCGCAAGTCGCAAGTTATCGTCCCGCCGGGGATTTCATGGCCTCGGTCTATCAAGAAGACAGCGAAACGCTTTACACAATTGATGACCTCGCCATTCAAGCCGTGATGTGTGAACGCTTTGATGTCGTTCCATCAGAATCCGATTTCAAAGTTGTGGCAACAGGCATTCCTTTTTTCCTCTCTCAAAGTTTTGAAAGCCAAGATTCAGACCTTGTTTCGCTTTTCTTTAAAGAAGGCGCGTTCCGCTATAATTATAAAGGCCCGGGCCTTAGTGATGAGACGAAAGCGCTGTTAAATGAACGCCTTAAAAGCTTTAACGCTATGGAACATGATTTGGATGAAAAAGAAGCGGCCTTAATGGCAGAAAAATCCGAAGACAATGCGTCAGAGGAATTAAAACAATCCACGAAAGACGCTGACACCGCACTGGAAGAGGCCTCCGAGTCAGAATAAGCCTCTCTCAATTAATGAGAAAGGCTGACCATGGTACGCGTTGAATTTAAAACTCTGGAGCATTTCGAGGGCTTGCAATTACCAGCCTATGAAACGGACCTTGCAGCGGGTGCTGATCTCCGCGCGGCCGTCTCTGACACTGACCCAATGGTTCTCAAACCGGGTGAACGCGCGCTCGTACCGACAGGGTTTTGCATGGCTTTACCGGCGGGCTATGAAGCCCAAATTCGGCCTCGCTCTGGCCTGGCCTATAAGCATGGACTGACATGCCTCAACACACCCGGTACGATTGACGCCGATTATCGCGGCGAAGTGAAAGTCTTGCTTATCAATCATGGACAGGATGCGTTCACGATTAATCGCGGTGAACGCATCGCACAAATGGTCATCGCGCCTATCACACAGCCCGCATTTGAAGTGGTCACAGAGTTAAGTGACACCGCCCGCGGTGCAGGCGGCTTTGGATCGACGGGTGTAAGCTAACGCAAGCTTTTAGGATTGTTTAGTCCCGCATACGATGCGGTCGACGTCTTTGGTGATTGTTATACGCGCCATGTCCTTGCCTATATTGCTCTTGGGAATAAGGCGCAAGCGTGCCTGATGACCGCGTTTGGGTTGAACCATAACCGGTTGGGTAGCCTGAATAAGTTTGCGTCGTGGTTGACCCTTGATAGGAGGACTGATGACCATAGGCCGATGACGATTTTATAGAGCCTGTACCGGGCGCGCAGACAACACGGCGCCACTCATAACGCTCAGGTGAAATAAGCGTTTTTGTGCTAAGCCCTGCATATTTAGGCTCAACATAACGTCTTATTTCTTGCGCGGGCGCCACAAGGTCCTCAACCACAACAGTTTTATATTCGGCCGGCACGGGAATTTCTCTTACGCCACCCGGATCTGCGACAACTGATTTGACAATGGATTTATATTTAGCCGGCACAGTTTCACGCTGCACCATGCCTTGCTCGACCAAGACTTTACGGGTGTAAGAGGCCATTTCAGCAGGCTCTTCAACCAAGCACCAAATTTCGCAGGTCGGGCCACATTTTGTACCACCTTGAGACGCATATTGCGATGTCGTTCCATAACCTTGCCCGAAACGACCACCATCGGCTGTTGAATGGATTTTATAGCCTTGTCTCTTCAGATCGGCAGGATTGCCTTGTTTCCAAACAAGTCTAGGAGCCGAGGTCTGAACATGTTCGGTCACAGTTTTGAACTGTGGTTCAGACACACGTAATTTTTCGTAAGCAGGCCGGACTAAGATTTGCTCAGTTTGCGTGCGATAAGTCGGCTGACGCACCTCATAACGCACAGAGGCTTCTTTTACGAGAACGCTTTCCTGACGCGAAGCGAGTTGCGGCTGTGTCACATCAACGACTTCATAACCCTCTTCAACTTTCACACCCACGGGCTGTTCTGAATATTGTGCCGGAATTTTCACCCTTGCATAACATTCCCCTGCATTAGAGCTAGAGGGCAAAAGCTCTGGGGCTTGTGGCACATAGGCGGGACCTCCCGCTAAGGCCGCACTGGCCGGGAGGCATAATACTGCACTTAAGCATAAAATTGTTTTCAGTGATTGAGACATATTCCAACTCTTTTATTCACAGTTATCTCATTTCGCCTCAACGTTTAAGCCAACGCCAAATGACATACACTAATCCTACGCCCACACTATTTGCTATGGCGTCAGCCAAAGAGGCTGTTCGCCCTAGATTCATGGTGCCTTGCAGCACTTCTAAAATCACGCCTATCAAAATAACGATGAATGCAACCCAAACGGCGTTAACTTTTAACCGGCTCAACAATCCCAACACCATTAATACGCCATAAGACAGGAGATGCAGGACCTTATCCAGATGCTGGATACCCTCTTCCATCGTTGCGGGTTGGAGTGATTGCCACGCCACAACACAGGCTGCACAGAGAAAAAGCACTCTCCATCCCCATATGGCCCACATCTTTTGGGGACTCCCCCAAATAGATGGAAACTGTTTTTCTTGTGTCAGCTGTGTTTGCGCCCCCTGCATCGGATCCGGGGAGGGTATATCTGCAGTAGGGTGTGGCACGGTGCGGGTCATAGAGTTAGCCATAACGCCGAATGGCGTCGAAATCACGGCTAAAACAGTTTGATTATGGCGCATTTTCATGGCCCTCCCACACATTATCGTTAATGGAGGTGCAAATGTGGCAACTTTATGGCAATGGGTCTTAATTCAGACTTATGCCGCTTTATAAAGAGCAAAAGAAGAGAGAGATTATGACGGTTTTAGATCCAAAAGAGGTCGCAGAGACACTTGATGGTTGGACGGGGGGCGATGATTTCATTACCAAGGTTTTCAGGTTTGAAGACTTTGCCGAAGCTTTTGGCTGGATGACACAGATTGCCATTATTGCTGATAAGATGGACCATCATCCTGAATGGTTTAATGTCTATAATCGCGTTGATGTCACTCTGACAACGCATGATGCCGGCGGTGTCACAGATAAAGACGTTACCTTGGCCAAGGCGATGGAAAAAGCCGCAAATTAATCCCAGCCCTCCAAAACGTTTTGACTGTAAAGACAGCTTTAGAAAATCTACAAAGCGACATAAAACTCAAATGCCGGGGGCATCCGTGCGACATAAGAGATTTAAAATGACATTTATGACAAAGATAACCGTCTTATCCTTCACACTTTGCAGTGTCTCAACACTGGCATTCGCGCAATCCCAACAAGGGTCTGAAGAGGTCATCAATATCGCACCCGGTTTTTGTACGAATGGCCGTATCGTTGTCGTCGATGGTCAAGCCGAATGTATGATCACGGATAGCTTAGAGGCTCTTATAAGAGATCTGGAAGACGCTAATTTAGAAAATAATCCAATTGCCGCCGGCCAGCAAGGTGACCGCGAGGCACTCCGCCGCCTACCAGATGTGAGCCCTGAAGCTGCCGAGGCGCGCCGAGCCCAAACCACGGAATTTCTGTCTCGCCATGCACAACTGGCCATGCGCCCCATGAGCGAGACAGAACGTCTGAATTATGATCTATTGGGTTTCGTACTGCGCCAAAGCCAACGTCTGGCCCCTTTTGATCAAGATCGTATCCCCTTCACAAATGATAGCGGCTTTTTTAACTCCCTCACCTATATTTCTCGCCAGACGCGGTTTGAAAGTGTTGATGACTATGAAGCCTATGCTGCCCGCCTGACACAATTGCCGCGTTACTTTGCCCAAAACAGAGCGAATATGGAGCGCGGTATAGAGACAGGTATGACAGCCTCCGCCGACATTATGCCTGGCATTCTGGAGACCGTGAATAAGCTCGGTGAAGGCCCAGCCACGTCACACAGCCTTTATGCCCCCTTCGATAAATTTCCTGACGCAATCAGTGCACAAGATCAATCGCGTTTGAAAGCCTTGGGTGAAGCCGCCATTAAAAGTGCCGTCCTGCCAGCCTATCGCGACCTCGCAAAATTTTTAGAGGATGATTACATTCCAAATGCGCGTCAAACAGCTGGCATTGGGAATAGTGAAGAAGCCCGTAATTATTACCGTGCCCTTGCCCGCTATTTCACGACCCTCGACATTACGCCGGATGAAATCCACGACATTGGCCTCAGCGAAGTGGCCCGTATTCGCGGTGAAATGGACGCGATAATCGAAGAAGTTGGGTTTGAAGGTGACTTCGCGGCCTTCCTCAATGATTTACGCACAAATCCAAAATTTTATGCCAAGACCGAGCGAGAGCTCTTAATGACGGCCTCATATTTTGCCAAAAAACTGGATGGTAAGATGCCTGAATATTTCGGCACTCTGCCTCGCCTCTCTTATGGTGTTATTCCAGTGCCGGCAGAAATAGCGCCGCGTTACACGACAGGGCGGTATTGGGGCGGTAATCCGGAACAGGGCCGTGCCGGTAATTATGTCGTCAATACTTATGACTTAAAATCCCGCCCTCTTTATAACATACCCGCCCTGACAGCCCATGAAGGTGTGCCCGGTCATCACCACCAAATTGCTTTGGGCCAAGAATTAAAAGATGTCCCCCGTTTCCGTCAGTCGCTTTATCCGACCGCTTTTGGTGAAGGATGGGGTCTTTATTCTGAGAAACTCGCCGGAGAGATGGGTGTTTACGAAACGCCTTATGAACGCTTTGGACAGCTGACCTATGAAATGTGGCGCGCTTGTCGTTTAGTGGTTGATACCGGCATGCACTGGAAAGGCTGGAGCCGAGAGCAAGCCGAAGCCTGTCTGCTCGAGAATTCTGCCTTGGCCGAGCATAATGTGAAAACAGAAATAGACCGTTATATTTCTTGGCCGGGTCAGGCGCTGGCCTATAAAATGGGTGAGTTGAAGATATTAGAACTTCGGGCGAAAGCCAAAAAAGCTATTGGACCCCGCCATTTCGATATAAGGCGATTTCACGATACTGTTCTTGAAGACGGTGGCATTCCACTTGATATGCTCGAGAAAAAAATCGATCGCTGGATTAGTGAAGAACAACGCAGAACAGCAAAACCTGTTTTAGCAGATGATTTAGAAACAGATGCAGCGGAATAAATCTTAACAGCGCAAGCGTTCAGAAAGCAATCCGACGGACAAGCCGGCGAGTATCAAGTCGTGAGTGCTCGAACCATCGAAACATTTAACCTTGGGGGGGACGGGCAAAACAAATTGCTCTTTTATTAACGGGGTTTAGGCATGCCATATAGTAATACCAAAGGCGTCATCATCTTCGCTATTATTTTAGCGATTGGGCTCGGTGTAACTTATATGGCGGGTCTAAATGGTACACAGTTTGGACCCGTATCTGTTTTCTTTCTTTGCGGTCTGTGGGCTTTTGCGATTAACTGGTTAGGCTTCATTCCAGCCGCCATAAAAAAGACTGAAAAGTTTTATGATTTGGTGGGGGCTTTTACCAATCTGACAACAGTTTTACTGGCGGCGGCGCTTTCACAACCCTTATCTCTACGGTCTCTTCTCGTCACACTCTTTGTCTCTATTTGGGCTTTGCGCTTAGGAAGCTTTCTGTTCAAACGCATTTCTACAGATGGTGGAGACAGACGCTTTGATGAAATTAAGATTTACCCCTTACGTTTTTTGAACGCTTGGCAGCTCCAAGGGCTTTGGATAATTCTGACAACGGCATGTGCTGTCGCTATCATTACATCCGGCACCCAAGCACCGCTCGATGTTTTTGCCTATATTGGCATTGCGCTCTGGCTTGTTGGTTTTGCTATCGAAGTCGTTGCCGACAATCAGAAAAAAGCGTTCCGCGCCAATCCTAATAATAAAGGCAAATTCATCCATAACGGATTATGGTCGTGGTCTCGCCACCCCAATTATTTCGGTGAGATCGTACTTTGGGTCGGCATCGCTGTAATGGCGCTACCCGTACTATCAGGATGGTCTTGGATTGCCCTTATTTCCCCTGTCTTTGTGATACTCTTATTGACCAAAGTCAGCGGTATTCCCCTCTTGGAAAAAAACGCCGATAAAAAATGGGGCGGGCAAGAGGATTATGAGGCTTATAAAGCCCGCACGCATGTTCTTTTGCTAGTGCCGCCTACAACGGCTTGATCATTTCACGAATCCTATCGAGCCAGAGTTGCGTTGCTTCATTTTGATTCTTGCCATCTGTCTGATAATCGTGGAAATGGATTGAGCTTCTATCTGGAAATTTTATTTTGATACGAAGATCGCAATCATTTGATGAATCACTATCCCTATATGTTTTCAAAGCCGGTAATTCACTAAAAGCAAAATGTTTTACGACCGTGCCAAATGGGCGCTTTTTTGTTAAAGTCACATTTCGGCTATTAGGATCAAAACGACATATTTTTCCTGAATCAATAGCCATAAATATAAAGGGTATCGGCAGACCAAGGCATAATATAGTTATGCCTATTCCCAATAAAATATTCCCAAAAGGAATTTGTTGAGGTTCGATTAAATTATACCCCATATTAAAAAGGCTGACTAACCCAAGCGAGAAAAAAATAATGGCAAAAAGGCCACCAAAAAAACGAAAACCGAGAGGCGCAGCTTTCTGCTCTATAACGATGTTGGATCCAATATATTGAATAACGCGTGACATTTCATCAGTCCCGAAGACTTAATTTGAATTGCCCCAAGAATTAGATTCAAGCTCTGAAGGAATTGTAAAAGCTAAAGGGTTGCACTTTTAAAAGCTTATCCGTTTTATTAAGTGTTTAAAAATTTCCCAAGATAGTCATCGGAATAATCCGTTTTAATTTCTATCCAAATAGGCAAATGATCTGACATTTCAAAACTGGCGAAAAAGTTTTGATAGGCCGTGTCCCAATTGCCATAAGGCTCTTTACCTTCTTCGACACGTTCGGCCTGAATAAGCGTTTCGTAATGATCTTTGTCGTCTTTCCCAAACACATCTTTGCGCCAATCAACCGTACCTGAATTGACAAAGTTCGTGCGCACTTCATCAGACGTAAAAGCAATTTGATCATAGAACTTTGTGCCGCCTAAATTCGTGGCGCCAAAGAGGGGCACCGTCATATTATGATCTGTCAGGGCTTTGAAAATCTCGTCATTGCGCTTTTCGATATTCATATCTCCGATCAAAACATAAACTTCGCCTTCGTCTTTTGAACGCTCCACAAGACGTTCAGCAATCGCTGATATTTCGCGTTTCCGTAGCGTTTTATCTTTACCGAATAAGATATGAACCGAGCATAGCGTGAAGCGAAACCATCCGGCTTGGAAGGACGCAAAATAAGGGGTACGCGCGATTTGTTCACCGTCAATAAGCGCGTCACGCCCCAAAACAATTTCACCGACTAAATTACGGAAAAAGACTTTCTGTTTATTATAGAGAAAAGCCTGGCGTTCTTTATTCCCTTTATTCCCCTCGGTTACGTCTGTGACGAAATAATCCCAATTCGGCCCCAAGAGTTTCAAGAGGCGGCGAAGCGGTGCCAAATCGCGTTTGATTTCTTGCACAGCACAAATATCAAAGTGGTCAATGATTTCCGCGATATAGTGATAGCTTTCATCCCGACGCGGCTTACCGTCATCAAAGGCGCGAATATTCCAAGACCCAATCACTAAGTTATTGTGATTGCGCCGCCCCAAATCAGACGCCCGAATAGTCTCGCGCAAATTAATTAATCGCTCAGATATCCAAGCCGCCTTCTCAGGTTCATATCCTTTGAGATTTTTATAATAGGCCATGTGATATGCTCCCCGTTCTTAGAGAAGCATAACACAATTTAGCGTTTAGTTCTAGTGAAACTAACTATCCACCTCGGCGTCCAAGGCGTTGGAGATAATGAACTCGCGTCTGGGTTCCACCACATCTCCCATCAATTTGGTGAACAAATCGTCTGTGGCATCTGCCGCTTCGACTTTGACCTGTAAGAGCGAGCGTGCATTGGCGTCGAGCGTCGTTTCCCAAAGCTGGTCCGGATTCATCTCGCCCAAGCCCTTATAGCGCTGGATTTTAAAGCCTTTACGTCCACCGGCGAAAATCACTTCAAGCAACTCAGCGGGGCCCGAGACGTAAATCGGTTCATCTTCACCGCGTCGGAAAGTGGCCGTACCTGAATAAGTCTCGGCCAAGTCCGCCGCCATTTTATGCAAGCGACGCGCATCAGAGCTATCGCGGAACCCGGGGCGGAGCGTGATACGGTCGGTCACACCGCGCACGTCACGTTCAAAGACCAAAGCACCGTCTTCGTCATAGCGCCCTTCCCAACCGTCTTCGCCTTCGTCGGCGGTGAGGTCGAGACGCTGCGCCGCAAGCGCGAGCTTGTCAGGATATTCCTCAACATCCAAAACACCGGCAATGGCGAGCTGCGCAATAGCGCTATCCGGCGCGCGATGTTTCATGCGGTTTAACAAGCTCTGCGCTTGCAGGGCTTGATGCGCGACACGTTTCAAATCTTCACCTGTCAACACTTCACCACTATCCAGTGTCAGGGTCGCGTCTTTAACGCCCGCATCAATCAGATATTGATCCAGTTCATCTTGGTCTTTGAGATATTGCGTGCTCTTGCCGCGCTCCACCTTATAGAGCGGAGGCTGCGCGATATAGAGATAACCCTTTTCAATAAGCTCCGGCATTTGACGATAGAAGAAAGTCAGCAAGAGCGTGCGAATATGTGCACCGTCCACATCGGCATCCGTCATGATAACGACTTTGTGGTAGCGAATTTTTTCGATATCAAAATCATCCCGCCCGATACCCGTGCCGAGTGCGGTAATCATTGTCCCGATTTCTTGACTGCCGAGCATACGGTCAAAACGCGCCCGCTCCACATTGAGGATTTTACCTTTAAGCGGCAGAATGGCTTGGTTCTGACGATCCCGCGCTTGCTTAGCAGAGCCCCCCGCAGAATCCCCCTCCACGAGGAAAATTTCAGCTTTGGACGCATCGCGCTCTTGGCAGTCTGCGAGCTTTCCGGGGAGAGACGCGATATCTAGCGCCGATTTCCGACGGGTCAAATCGCGCGCTTTCCGCGCCGCTTCTCGGGCCGCCGCCGCTTCGGCAATTTTTTGCACAATCAACTTGGCCTCAGTTGGATGCTCCTCAAACCATTCGCCGAGCGCTTCATTCATCGCGCTTTCCACCACGGGGCGCACCTCGGAGGAGACGAGCTTGTCTTTGGTTTGAGAACTGAATTTCGGATCCGGCACTTTGACCGAGAGCACACAGGTCAAGCCTTCCCGCGCATCATCACCTGAGATAGACACTTTCTCTTTCTTGGCCGAACCGGAATTCGCCGCATATTTATTAATTGTGCGAGTGAGCGCTCCACGGAAACCCGCCAAATGCGTTCCGCCATCGCGCTGCGGAATATTATTGGTAAAGCAGCGGACATTTTCGTGGTAGCCATCATTCCACCACATGGCGGCTTCGACGGTAATGCCATCATCGCTTTCTTTGATGACGGTAATCGGCGCCTCTATCAGACCCGTTTTATTGGCATCCAAATGACGCACAAAGGCTTCGATACCGCCTTCATAATAAAGCTCAGTGACGACGTCTTCTTCGGGACGTTCATCTTTGAGGATGATCATCACACCGGAATTCAAAAATGCCAACTCGCGTAGACGCCGTTCCAGCGTATTGCGATCAAATTCGACCATGGTAAAAGTTTCCTCGGACGGGAGGAAGCGTACTTCAGTTCCACTTAACACGCGCTCAGACCCATCACGCCGTTTATCCGTCGGCGCATCGCCCACCACCTTGAGCGGTGCCACAGCCTCGCCATGGGTGAACTCCATATAATGCTCTTTGCTGTCCCGCCAAATACGGAGTTGTAGCGAGACGGAGAGCGCATTCACCACAGAGACACCCACGCCGTGAAGACCCCCTGAGACCTTATAAGAATTGCTGTCAAACTTCCCGCCCGCATGGAGCTGCGTCATGATCACTTCGGCGGCGGACACGCCTTCTTCTTCGTGAATGGC
>CAYTAJ010000011.1:37834-50555 GCA_964435725.1 uncultured Algimonas sp. | reverse complement strand
GCTCTTTTTATCGACTACGGCCCGGAAACAACAGAGTTCGGCGATACGCTACAAGCGCTTAAAAAACATAAGAAAATCGGTGTTTTCGAACTTCCGGGCGAAAGCGATCTCACCGCACGCGTCGATTTTGAGGCCTTAACCGAAACGGCTCAGTCAGTTGGGCTAGAGTCGCACGGCCCTATCCCGCAGCGGGAATTACTATCAAAGCTTGGCATTGAAATGCGCGCTGTTGCCCTCGCGAGAGCAAAACCAGAGTCAAAAGCCAAAATCGCTAGGCAACTCCATAGGCTTACAGACGATTCAGAGATGGGAGACCTCTTCAAAGCTGTCTGTATTCAGTCGGCCAACCTTCCATTGCCATTAGGATTTAGAGCCAATTGATGCCGCCCTTTAAAACGCACCCCAGTTTAAAATCTACGCATGGTTTTTTTGGCCGCCAAGGCGGTGTGTCGCAAGATGTCTATGAAAGCCTAAATGTTGGTGAGCGCTCGGATGATAAAAAAGAACACGTTATTGAAAACCGTAACCGAGTCGCGAAAACGTTGAACGCGCCAAATCTGGTCAGCCTGTCCCAAATTCATTCGGACCGAGTGGAAATCATCACGGAGCCACCTCAAGAGCCTCTCGAAGCGGATGGGCTCGTCACAACTGTTAAAGGCTTAGCCATCTCAGCTTTATCAGCCGATTGCGGTCCCATTTTGCTGGAAGATTATGAAAATGGCGTCATTGCTGCCTGTCACGCAGGTTGGCGCGGCGCTCTCGGCGGAATTGTTGAGAGTACTGTGGCTGCCATGTGTGAAATCGGGGCGGACACAAGCAATATAAGGGCTGTGCTTGGGCCCTGTATCAGCCAAGACAATTACGAAGTGGGCGACGCTTTCAAGGCAGAATTTCTTGAAATGGAAGAATCCTACACTTCATTTTTTCAAAACAATAGGAAAGGCATCCCCCATTTTGATCTCCCTACATTTATTCTATCGCGTTTGAAAGCGACAGGGATCTTACGCTGTGAGTGGGTCGGAGATTGCACTTACGCACAAGCAGACGCCTATTTCAGCTACCGTCGAAACACGCATAAGGGGAAAAAAGGCTATGGACGAAATATTTCTGTCATAATCCGCAATTGATTCACCTCCCGCCTCTAGACTCACAGGTTTTGTCTGCCTATGGGGAGCCTAACACGACCGGGCTTTTTAACCGCCCTTGATACGGAAATTACATCATGAAACTGATCAGCGGCACGGCCAACGAATCTCTCGCGCACGGTATCGCTGACGTTCTGGATATCCCCCTCACCTCCGTTGATATAGAACGCTTTCGAGACCAAGAAATATTTGCTCGCATTAACGAGAACGTCCGTGGTGAGGATATTTTCTTGATTCAACCCACATCTGCACCTGCCAATGACCATATGATGGAACTCTTAATCCTTATCGATGCCTTGGTGAGAGCATCAGCCCAACGGATTACAGCCGTTATTCCTTATTTTGGTTATGCCCGCCAAGACCGTAAGACAGGTGGGCGTACACCAATTTCGGCCAAGCTGGTGGCTAATTTAATATCAAAAGCTGGCGCAGATCGCGTTTTGACTGTTGACCTGCATGCAGGACAAATTCAGGGGTTTTTCGACATTCCGACGGATAATCTTTTCGGCCAACCCGTCTTTGTCGATGATATTCGCGATAAGTTTTCCAGAAAAGATCGCGAAAACCTTTTATTCGTGTCCCCAGATACAGGCGGGGTTGTTAGAACACGGTCGATTGCAAAACAATTCGATGCCGATATTGCTATTGTTGACAAAAGACGTCCGAAAGCCGGTGAGTCTGAGGTTATGAATATCATTGGTGATGTCGCTGGTCGTTCTTGTATCTTGTATGACGATATCATTGATTCGGGCGGAACGCTCTGTAACGCTGCTAAAGCGCTTAAAGATCATGGTGCGAATTCCGTATCAGCTTATATCACACACGGTGTTTTGTCTGATCCGGCAGTTGAAAGAATATCAAAATCTGAACTCACGGAAGTCGTGATTACCGATACCATTTCACAACCTCAAAAAGTCAAGGATTGCGATAAAATTCGCGAATGCTCGACATCTCGCCTGTTAGGAGAGGCTATCCGCCGAATTGCTAATGATGAGAGTGTGTCCAAGCTCTTTGGCTAATTCACAGAGTTAACTTGAATGCCCACGCGAATAGCCTGTATTTTTGCGCTATATCCTCTTGCACCTTGCCTCGGCTTTGCTTATAGGACGCGCGACTTTACGCATGTTGTGTAAAAGACGTCCGAATGGGCCGCCCCGATGGCGGCTTTGTCTTTTTTAAACAACAGGCTGTTTGACCATTAAAGGACGAAGACAATGAGTATTGTTTTGGACGTAGAAGTACGCGAAGAAACTGGCACAGGAAATGCCCGCGAAGCCCGCCGCAATGGCAAGGTCCCTGGCGTAATCTATGGGGGTGACGAAGGACCTGTCGCTATTTCTGCAAAATTCAACGAAGTGCTAAAAGCGATTAACTCAGGTCAGTTCCTGCAATCAATGATCGAAATCTCGCATGACGGCAAAAAACAGAAGGTTTTGACGAAGGACGTTCAATTCCACCCTGTTAACGACATGCCTGTCCACATGGATCTTTTCCGCGTGACAAGTAAGACAATCATCGAAGTTGAAGTGACTGTAAACTTCATCGGTGACGAACAATCACCAGGTGTCAAGCGCGGTGGAATTCTAAACGTCGTACGTCACGCCGTAGAGGTTAAATGTCCGGCGGGTGATATTCCTGATTCCATCGAAGCCGATATCTCTTCAATGGAAATCGGTGACTCACTTCACATTTCTGATGTGGTTCTTCCAAAAGGCGTTAAGCCAGCCATTTCTGATCGTGATTTCACAATCGCAACAATCGTGGCCTCGCGTGCATCGAAAGAAGCAGACACTACGGGTGAAGGTGAAGGCGAAGAAACCGCTGCAGATGATGTCCCTGCAACAGAACAAAGCAGCGAAGACTAAGCATTTATGTGGCTGTCTAAGCTGTTCAAAAGGACAGCGGAGCCTGACATGCAAATTTGGGTAGGATTGGGCAATCCCGGCGCGAAATATGCCGGGAACCGCCATAATATTGGTTTTATGGCGATTGATGCCATCGGCGACGACTTTAATTTTCCATCTACAAAAACTCAATTTAAGGGGCTAACGCGGCAAGGCCTTATCGATGGTCAAAAAGTCCTTCTTCTCAAGCCAACGACCTTTATGAATGAATCCGGTCAGTCCGTTCAAGCCGCCATGCAATTCTACAAAATCCCTTTGAACCAAGTCACAGTTTTTCACGATGAACTCGACTTGGACTTTGGCAAAGTGCGGCTGAAAGTCGGTGGCGGCATAGCGGGGCATAATGGCCTCCGCTCTATCAAACAGCATTGTGGCAATGAATATCAACGCGTTCGAATCGGCATTGACCACCCAGGCCATAAAGACCGCGTCCATGGTCATGTCTTATCTGATTTTCGCAAGGATGAAATCAACACGCGAGATGACATCATTAACGGGCTTGCAAAATATGCAGATTTACTCGCACAAGATAAACCCGACCTCTATCAAACGCGTGTAAGCGAATATATCAAAGGATAATCCCATGGGATTTAAATGCGGAATTGTTGGCCTGCCGAATGTTGGAAAATCAACACTTTTCAATGCTTTAACAAAAACAGCTAATGCACAGGCGGCGAATTACCCTTTCTGTACGATTGAACCGAATGTCGGTGACGTGGCTGTACCGGAGCCTCGTTTGGACAAGATTGCCGACATCGCAAAGTCCGCTCAAAAAATCCCTGCTCGCATGAATTTCGTCGATATCGCTGGACTCGTCAAAGGCGCGTCCAAAGGTGAAGGCATGGGCAATCAGTTTCTGGCCAACATCCGTGAAACTGACGCGATAATTTATGTTCTGAGATGTTTCGAAGATGACGATATTACCCATGTTGAGGGCCGTATTGACCCCATGTCAGACTTTGAGACCATTGAAACAGAGCTCATGCTCGCTGACCTCGAAAGTCTCGAAAAACGCAAGCCCGGCCTGGAAAAAAAGCTAAAACAAAAAGATAAGGATGCCGAACAGACGATGCGCCTTATTGAAACGGCTATCGCTGTTCTTGAAGATGGTAAACCGGCCCGTACTGCCGAAATTGACGAAGAAGACGCTAAAGCTTGGCGTATGTTGCAACTCCTCACCTCTAAACCTGTCCTTTATGTTGCCAATGTCGACGAAGACAGTGCCGCAACAGGCAATGACTACTCTGCAAAAGTCCTCGCTCATGCTCAGAGCGAAGGGGCTGAAGCCGTCATTATTTCAGCGCAAATCGAGTCAGAAATGGCTGTATTAGAGGATGAGGAACAAGCTGAATACCTTGATGCCATCGGCTTAGAGGAACCCGGATTAAATAGGTTGATCCGTTCAGGCTATGCTCTACTTGGCCTTCAAACCTATTTCACAGCCGGCCCCAAAGAAGCCCGCGCTTGGACTTTCCAACAAGGTTGGACAGCCCCCCGTTGCGCTGGTGTCATTCATGGTGACTTTGAAAAAGGCTTTATTCGTGCGGAAACGACAGCCTATGAAGACTATGTCGCCAATAATGGCGAACAAGGCGCAAAAGAAGCCGGTAAAGTCCGCCAAGAAGGTAAGGACTACATCGTCAAAGACGGCGACATCATGCTTTTTAAATTCAACGTCTAAAGTTTTTACACCTCTTTTCGTTTTTTATTAAGCATGACTTCCTATCCTAACTTTAGGATGTGGAGGTTTTTATGCTTAAAATTGCTATTAAAAGACTCGGCTTTGCCGGGGTTGCAACCGTTGGGCTGTTTTTCAGCACAATGTCTGCGCAGGCAAGTGAGATATCCCCGTTTGACCTTATCAAGGATTACAAGGTCGAGAAACGCACAAAAAACTATGCAAAACTCAGTGCAGGGTTAAGTGCAGAAGACGCTCAGGCTCTAGATCAATCCTTTTCAGAACATTTTGGCAGTCCAGCAGTCAAGCGAAACGGCGTTAAAGTTTGGGAAATACCAAATGATAACGCTCAAAAGGGTCAAGCCGACCTTATTACCGTTACGTGTGGACCCGATGGTACAGGATATATCATATCCGTAGACGCACGGGGTCCTGGCGAAGGGAATAGACATCAGAAAGCATTACACGACAAAAAACTCAAAAATGCTGAGAGAAAAGCACAAAGGGCCTCGACAGCTAGGCTTGAAAATAAAAGCGAAAGCAAGAGTCGAGCAACCTCTCGTGTATCGCAAAAATTAAAGCCTCATTTAAGAGACGACGCAAATTAACACTTTGGGAACGCTCAATCTGGTAAAATCTAGTTGGTTATGGATGTAGGAAGGGTGTGCGAAGGCACGTCTGAAGACAAATGAAGTCTCTTTTCTTGAAATTATGGGTGAAGGCTTTTTGTAGCTCATCTCTTGCGTGGCTCTTTATATCTACCGCACAGGCCCAAACTTTTACCAATACCACAGTAGGTGACATTGATAACTCAACCCTCTGCCCCGGCGCAACAGGCTCCGGCACAACGGCAGATCTTGTTCGAACATTTAATGTATCAGGTTTAGGAACTGTCACAGACCTTAATGTAGGTTTTATTGCAACCCACACTTGGCGTGGCGATATTCGAATGACACTGACTTCGCCCGGTGGAACCGTTGGTCCTGTTGAAATTCTATTCCCAGACACAGCCAATTCCGGTAATGACGATGATTACAATATTGAATTGGATGATGAAGCACCGGTCGAAGCCAATAGCGGCATTCATGACGTTGCCAATGATACGACAGAACCGCCTTATCAATTTTGGGTAACATCTAATCGTCCAACGTCACCTGCATCGGTGCTCTCGGCTTTCGATGGAATTGACCCAAATGGTACATGGACCATGCGCCTTTGCGATGATTATTCTGGGGAATCAGGTGAGTTTTTACAAGCCGAATTGATCTTCCAAGCGTCTTCCGGGGCAGACCTCTCATTAACAATGACAACCCCTGACACGTTTCCAGAAGTGGGCGTCACAATTCCATTAGACATAGAACTCCGGAACAATGGCCCTCAAAATGCAAATGTCACAGTGCAGGTCTCCCTGCCCCCAGATATGGATTATGACAGTCATAGCGGTGCTGGAACTTATGATTCTATGAGTGGAGTTTGGACACTTCCGACAAATTTAGCCAGCGGCGCGAGTCAAATATTGACTGTAAACGTTATTCCAAACAGCGTAATTTCTTATTCGCCTTCAGCCGAGATCTTTTCCTCTAATCGAACAGACCCAGACTCGACGCCAAATAATAGCTCGACCAGTGAAGATGATGATGCGTCTTTAACGATATTTGTTCAACCGTCGCCAACGTCGCCCGACCTGAATTGCCCCGCAGTTGATCAAGTCGCTCATGTTTGGGATGCTCCGGGAGGTACAAATGGTTGGTCTTCCGGACAATTGACGAACTCATATACAGCGGGAGCCATACCTTTATCCTTTACCCTCTCCGGTGACACAGCGCGGTTAGACCAAGTCAACGGAGTCGATAGTCCCGTGACCCAGAATACTTTCACAGGTGGAACGGCGTCTGAATATAGCGTCGCAATAGGCGCTGACTATACCTCCCAATCGGAGTCTCTTACGATGGAAATAGAGCTTGGAACGCTCGGTGAAGGAGTCGAGGGCGTAAAGTTTCAAATCTTTGACGTTGATATTGGTGGTTTTATTGACCGTATCACTGTTACCGGCGAGATGAACGGTGTAGCGGCTCCAGCGCCTGTCCTGACTCCAACTGCAAATAATTACATCGACGGCAATCAAGCTATCGGTCAGAATGGCAATGCAGGGCCAACCGCAGGCTCAGGCAATGTCACTGTCACATTTCTTAATCCTGTCGATAAAATCACGTGGACTTATGATAACCATCCTGACGTGGGAGCAGATCCCGCTTATCAATTAGTTTCACTGCACACCATAACAATGTGCCCTCGCCGCCTCGCTGATATAACGGCTGAAAAACTGGTCGAAGCCTATGATCCTGGTGCGACGGGTGATGTGTATATGACACCCGGCAGTGAAGTGCTTTACAAAATTCGGGTGACAAATTCAGCTGCCGCAGAAGCCTCAGCCGATGATATCGACATTACTGATACCCTTCCCCCAAACCTCAGATTTGTTGAAGCAAGTACAACTGGCTTTGTAGGCGGAAGCTTTGGCGGTCCGGCTTTACCAGCAGTCAATCAAGATTGCGGCGACACGCCTTGCGTCATTCGATTTACAGGTGGTTCTGTTCCGATCAACACTGTGGCAGAAGTCATCGTGCGCGCGACAATCAAATAAATCAGTGTCCCGGATAATCAACAAGCGTTGTGACAGGGATATCCTTTGCTCTAATAGCCTCTGCACCGCCTAGGTCGGGGAGGTTTACAACGAAGCTCGCCCCAACGACATTTACATTGCATCTCTGCAAGAGTGTAAGCGCAGCCAGAGCTGTACCACCTGTGGCAATCAAATCGTCTATCAGCAATACTCGTTGTCCTGCCACAACATCATCAATCGATAATTCAAGGCTATCCGTTCCGTATTCAAGCGCATAGCTTTCAGAAATGACATTCCCGGGTAACTTCCCTTTTTTTCGAACAGGAATAAACCCTAAGCCGAGCGCAGAGGCGACTGCAGCCCCGAAAATAAAACCCCGTGCGTCAATGCCTGCAACGGCGTCTAAGCCCTCATGGGTCACACCCGATACAATCTTGTCTATGGCGACATTAAACGCGACACGATTAGCCAAGAGCGGGGTAATATCACGAAATTGTATTCCCGGTTTTGGGTGGTCTGGAATGGTTCGAATATGATCTTCTAATTTCAACATTATTGATTCACCATATCAGTTTCTGGCAAGATATGACTTTCAGAAAAAGCCCTCATCTCCCATTCCAAATAGTCTTCGTCACTCATAAGTTCGGAAATATATGTGTCTGAACGCACCGTTCGAGGTAAATCATAACTCGCAAATCGTGTTGCAACGGGCGTGTAAAACGCATCGGCAATTGTCCATTGATTGAACAAAAACGGTCCGTCATGCCGCCCCAGTAAGTCATCCCACATTTCACAAATTTCAGCGGCTTCCTTCAAACACGCCTTTGGCATTTTCGTTGATGTTCGCCGTCGCAAATTCATCGGGGCCTCGCGACGGATAACTTCAAAACCTGTATGCATTCGCTCGACAACATCACGCGCTAATTGCTTTTGTCCCTCATCCTTTGGCCAAAGATTAGGCACGGCTTTGGCTGCAAACTCACATATCGCAAGGCTATCGGGTATAAAGTCTTCATTGACACGTAAGACAGGCACTGTTCCAGCGTCAGAAAGTGCATAGAGCTTATCTTTGAACCCCGGCACATCTAGATCAATGATTTCTTCCTCAAAAGGGAGTTCAGCTTTTCGCAAAGCTAACCAAGGCCGAAGAGACCAAGAAGAGTAGTTATAATTACCAATATAAAGCGTAAGAGCTGACATAATCTATCCTAGCATTTTCAGCGCTATAAGAAGCTTTTCTTTATCTGCAGAGAAACCACTTCTAATCCAAAGCGCCTCTAACGCTTTTAACGCTTTCCCCATTTTTGGTCCCGGTTCGACACCCGCGGCTCGGAGGTCTTTTCCCGACAAAGGAAATTCAGGCGGTATCCAGCCCATAGCCAAATCTGCCAATACCATCCAGCGTGCGCTTCTTATGGTATCCGGCTCACCAGCGGCGCGCAAACGCGTCCGGTCAAGCGCTGTCTGTTTCCCAGACTTATAGACCGCTATCATGCGTTCGCGTTCCGATAATTCCGGACTAAGGACTGTTGGGTCATCAGCCCACGCCCGCAAGCGTTTAGTCTCGTCTTTGGACATCTTTAGACGCTTGCACAGTAAAGCCATTTGCAAGGGTTCCCGGACACTCATGGACATAAGACGAAGCAAAGGGTCAGGCTTTATCCCTTCTCGCGACTCTAATTTTAAAAGCTGGTCTAGACCATCCACATTATTGGCCTCAGGAAGAAGAGTCTGCAAAATATCATTTGTCAGCATGATATGAAGCGCCCGACTTGGGTTATGAGCGGATAGCAACTTCCTTGTTTCGGACCAGACGCGTTCTGCAGAGAGCTTTTTAATCCCCCGTTGGTTTTCACGACAGGCCTTTAAGGAGGCCGAGTCAACTTTTGCATTGCCACCATACCACGCTAAAAACCTGAAAAACCGCAATATTCTCAAATAGTCTTCTTTAACACGGCTATCTGCATCACCGACAAATCTTAGGCGACGACTTTTTAGATCGTCCAAGCCTTGCCCTGTTGGATCATAAACGCGACCGGAATTATCAGCATAGAGGGCGTTGAAGGTAAGATCGCGGCGCTGTGCGTCTTCTGCCCAATCTTGCGTAAAAGCTACAACCGCACGTCGCCCATCAGTCTCAACGTCACGACGCAAGCTCGTGATTTCATAGGGCTTTTTGTCAATTACAGCCGTAACGGTGCCATGCGCTACACCTGTCTCAATATAACGAATATCAGCCGACTTTAATGACGCCATCACGTCGTTTGGCTTTAGAGTGGTTGCCAAGTCGATATCTGAAACGGTTTCACCCCAAAGCGCATTCCTGACACACCCCCCGACAAATCTCAGCGAACCTGTTGGAAAGGCTGTAAAAAGCGCCGTGGCCGGTTTATCCGAAAGCCAAGGAAACTGCTGTGGAGTCAAATCAGTCATTAAGAGGCGATAGTATATCAGAGACCTAAGGCGTCCATTCTTTTTTCTCCAAACCCTCGATAAGCCTGGGGAAAGCCTGATATATCAAGACCTTTCTCTTGTGCGAGTACGGATAATACGCTTCGCCCTCGAGTCGGCGTAGCGGCTTCGAGGCGGTAAAGGGGGTGTTGCAACATATCTTCCGCATTAATGAGTTCCCACCCTTCCGACTCCATAGCGCTGAGAACATCATCCAAAAACAATCCGTTCAATATATTATGATGCATCAACATAGAATGCGGTAAATCCGAAAATCCAAGTGCCTCGGCGAGATCACGAAAGTGAATGGCTAGTTTCAAAACGGCTTTGACATAATAATCACGGTAGGGTTCGGTTTGGATGGACGGGTTTTCTATGAGCTTTTTCTCTAATCGGCTGGTTGTATACCAATCAATTGTATCAATTGTGACAGCGGCGTTTTGAAAACCGTGCTCTTTGAGGAAAGTCCGATACTCTGTCACCTTCTCCGGCGTTCCGCCTTCAGCCAGAAATGGGAAACGAAAAATTTTGCGATACCTCTCATATTTAGACAAAAACTCATCATTCTTGAGAATATCCGCTTTGATTAAATCTTCATCAATCTCACTAGAGTTCATATGACTATATGTATGGTTTCCAAGAATATGCCCTGCATCTGACCAAGATTGTAAGACCCTCTGTCCAAAATCATTGTCGACGAAACGTCCTGTTACAAAACCAGCCGCTTTGTGTTTATGCTTATCAAAGGCTTCTAAAATACGGGTATTTCTAATCTCTGGGGATAACAGACGATCAAACCCAAGACCGAAATCATCCATAGTTACGGCAAAGCTTGGGCTCTTTTTCGTTACAATCGCAGGCGCACATGATACCAGAGACAGTGCACCCAACCCCTTTAAAAAACGACGCCTTTTCACTTGCTTACAGTCTCTAAATAAAGTCGTTGATAGAGCCTGTAAATCATCATGGCCGTCATCCCCCAGATATTACGATGTATTCCGTCCTCGCCATCATAAGGCATATCAATCAAACGATGGTCGCGCCCATCGAAAAATACATTGCGTGGTTTATGATTAGAGTCATCCATCAGAAATGTCATAGGGACCTCAAAGACATCTTCAACCTCCCCTGGGTTAGCTTTCATCACAGCGTCAGAATTCATGATCCCCACAAAAGGCGTCACACGATAGGAACTGACAGCATCAAAAGACGGTAATCGACCAATAAGCGTGATGTCTTTTTCAATGACGCCAATTTCTTCCTGCGTTTCACGCAAAGCCGTAACATCGACTGTTTCATCGGCTTCCTTTTTCCCACCAGGAAAACTTATTTGGCCGGGGTGAGACGGCATAGTTTCCGGACGTTGTGTTAAAACGATATTCCAGCCAGAGGGGCGCTCAACCAACAATGCCAGCACGGCTGCAACACGCTGTCCTTCGCGTTTCACATTATCAGCACCATCCGTAATATCGACGGGTAAGAGAACATCGCTTAGACGGGCAATCAGCTCTTCACGATTTACGGTTTCCCAATTCATTAAAGGTTATGCGCGCCGATTGGACCTAATGGGAAGAAAGCTCCTCCGCTCCAAACACCCAATTGTTCGCCTTCATCTGTATCTCTTGTAACAGCGAGGTCTACTAATTCATAAAATACCGGTCGCGCTAAGGCCGCTTCTAATCGCCCTCTAACCGTTACGAATGGGGAAGGTTCCAAGGTGTCTGTATCCGTCTCGACGCGAATAGAGTTATCATGGCCGGCCTCAATCACATCGCCCAAATTTGTGGTAAAAAACAAACGCTGCCCTTCACCCTCACTTTTCGCATCAACGCGAGTGGCGATGAAATGCGCGCGTTCAACTTTAATGGCTATCTTTTCGACGGGCGTGACAAGGTATGTAACGCCGTCTTCATCTTTACGCAAAATTGAGGCGAAGAGCTCGACCAATGCCTTGCGCGTAATACGTGTGCCTTCATGCCACCAAGAGCCGTCGGCTTTGATAACCATGTCCATTTCACCGCAATAATCAGGGTTCCAGCGCTCAACGGGTCGCTCGCCGTCTTCGGTGTCTTTCAAAGCATTCATCAAGTCCTGCAAAGAGAACTGCGACTTACCGCCATTTAACGGGTTTTTCATAGACTTTCGTTCTAGGCTCATTCAGTGTTTTCTATATTGAATCACAGCTTCGTCATTAGGAGCGATTCCGCAAGACTTAACTGCATTACGCATGGTAGGTCGAAACCGTTTCATAGACCCGAAAAGGTCGCAACAGAGTAAATAAGAATTATGAGCGCCATAGACATGTCTCTAAGTAAAAAAGTCGAAACTGACGCGGCAAAAGCCATGGATCGCCTTAAGACAGCACAAGATGAAATCGGACGTGTTATTCTCGGGCAACGCAATGTTGTGAATCTCGCTCTCATCTCAATCTTGTCAGGTGGCCATGCTTTGCTCGTTGGTGTGCCCGGCTTGGCGAAATCACTCTTGGTCGAAACCTTAGGGACTGTATTAGGTCTTTCTGAAAAGAGGATTCAATTCACACCTGATCTGATGCCGACAGATATTTTGGGGACTGAGGTGCTCGAAGAATCCAGCTCAGGTAAACGCGCTTTCAGATTTATTAAAGGCCCGGTCTTTAGCCAACTTTTGATGGCGGATGAAATCAACCGTGCATCACCCCGTACTCAGTCGGCCCTCTTGCAAGCAATGCAGGAAAAGATTGTTACTATCGCAGGCACGACACATAATCTACCTAAGCCGTTTCATGTCCTAGCGACACAAAACCCGATTGAACAAGAAGGCACCTATCCTCTGCCCGAAGCGCAGCTTGATCGTTTTCTTTTGCAGATCGATGTTGATTTCCCGACATTGGATACGGAACGCGCAATTTTATTAGCCACAACGGGTTCTGATACAGCCA